>CAZXXW010000188.1:0-6836 GCA_964644835.1 uncultured Anaerolineales bacterium | reverse complement strand
TATCGTAGATGCCGGTATGATGGACGATGTTTACGGCTCTGATCATTGCCCGGTGACTCTTGAGTTGGCGTTAAATTTGTAAGGGGAGCGGGAAACACCCAGGAGCACATTGAGAATTTGGGCTTTCAAAAATTGACGTTACCCAACTATTCTGTTAGCTCTGTAACAAAAGACTGGTTTATGCGTTTCAATAGTAGAGAGAATGTCTGATTCACGGGCAAGAGATGACGCTCGCCTGGTGAAACAGGCAAAACAAGGCGACCTTTCCGCCTTTGGCGAACTGTACGATCAGTATGCAGATGCAATCTTCCGGTTTCTGTATGCTCGCGTGAGCACGCGCATGGACGCCGAGGATTTGACCAGCGAGGTTTTTTTACGGGCTTGGCGATCTTTATCGCAATACAACGATCAAGGCCATGCCTTTTCTGCCTACTTGTTTCAGATTGCTCGCAATTTATTGATTGATTATTATCGCCGTTCGGATCGGGTCGAATCGATCTCTGAACGTGAGATGCGCCTGTTGAGCGATGAAACTGCCGGCCCCAGCGCGAAGGTCGTCCAAGAGTTGGAACATGAGCAACTGCGTAAAACCTTGGGACAGTTGCGTGAAGATTATCGTACCGTGCTGATGTTGCGGTTTGTCAGCGGTCTCTCCTCTAAAGAAACCGCCGAGGCAATGGAGCGTTCTTCCGGTGCTGTCCGGGTGCTCCAGCACCGGGCTTTAGCTGCCTTGAAAGATTTATTGGAACATCCTGGTTGATATGATGAAATCGATGAAGGAAACCCCGTTTGCAGATGCGCTAGATCATTGCCTGGACGCTGTTATCAGTGGCGAAAAGAGTATCGATCAAGTTGTGTCCGCCTATCCTCAATTTGCCGAAGCGTTGCGCACTGAATTGGAAGCTGCTCTCTGGCTGGATCAACGCCGTTCTGCAGTGGCACCACGGCCAAATTTTCTCCAAGGCAATCGTAATTATATTCTCGATCAGATCCGTGACCAAAGCTCGAATCCAGCCCCCCAACGAGCCGCCCGCTCTCCTTGGAAGATGGTCGTCCGTTTCGCCTTTGTTTTCCTTTTAGCTATCGCGATGATCTTTTCCACCGCTCGAATTGCCGCTGCTTCGGAAAACGCGTTACCCGGCGACAGACTCTATCCCGTCAAGCTCTCCATGGAAAATTTGCGCTTGGCGGTGACCTTGGACTTGGAGCAGGAAATCATTTCGCGGCTTGCGTATGCCAACGAGAGAATTGACGAAGCCCAGGCAAGGGTTGACCAGGGGAAAGCCGAACAACTGAAGCCTGCCTTAAAGAATTATCAGGGGCATATCCAACAGGTGAAATCCCTGTTACAGGACCTGCAGGGTAGCAAGCCTGACCGAGCCCGCACCTTGACGGTTGAATTTGAGATTGCAAAATTGGAGCATGCCCGCCGCTTGGCGGCGATGCGCGGTGCTGTGCCGCCGGATGTTGCCGGCTTGATCGACGAGATCGAAGCAGACCTGCAACCGGAAGGCGAAGAGGTTGGCGCTCCTTCGTCCACGCCGACACCAACAGTCACGTTGACCACCACCCCGACGCAAACGTCTCAACCGACAGAAGAACAGGCCACACCAGTCAGTCAAACCCCTCCCGATCAGAGTGCTATAGAGGGAACACCTCCTCTAGTTGATAAAGACGGCAATCCTCAGGATGACCGCGATGGTGATCCCGATGATGGTGATGCCGGTATTGGCAATGACAGCGACGGTGGTGGTAATCCCCAAGATGACCGGGATGGAGACCCTGACGACGGCAACGCTGGCATTGGGGATGATGACAGTGGTGGCAACCCGCAGGACAATCAAGACGACGACATCCCTGATGATCCTGCCCCGCCTGACGATCCGGGCCCTCCAGATGACTCGGGTCCTCCCGACGATGGTAACCCGCAGGACGGTAGAGATGGCATCCCTGACGGCAATGCCGGCAAGGGAGATAACAAGGACAACAAAGACAAAAACAACAAAAATAAATAGCAAGGCAAGCATCTTCTGACCGGGACGGATTCAGAAGTAGAACATTTTGGGAGATGATTAAGAATCGGCGAAAAGTACCGGAGAAGTTAATCTCTTTTTCTGCTTGCTGAGGTGTATTTGCTCCATAGGGGGGACACATCAGGGGAATAACAGTTTTGTAAGCTTTTCATGGGGGAATTTTGTGTAACAGCTAACGTTTTGATTCGTTATCGAGTTTAGACAGCCTTCTCTTGATAAACGGTTAAACGTTATGAAAACGAACACATTTAAGCGAACATCAAACCAAAAAGCCCAGGGCATGGTTGAGTTTGCCCTCGTATTGCCCATTTTATTATTGCTCATGTTTGGCGTGATTGAATTTGGGCGTCTCCTATTCATTTATTCGGCTGTGACCACGGCCAGCCGTGAGGCGGTGCGCTACGGTTCTGCGGTCGATGATGCCAGTGGCACCTATCAATTTGCTGACTGTGCTAGTATCGAAGCGGCCGCAAGACGGGTGGGCTCTTTGGTTGGAATCGATACTGTCACAATCACCTATGATAACTTGCTTTCGGACCCTGATGGCACCGCATGTTCGACTTCCTTCGATACCGAACAAGTCGTTGGTGGAGATTCCCGTATTCTTGTCGAAGTCTCTGCGTCTTACCAGCCGTTGGTTCCCTTAGTCAACATCCCACCTTTTCCGATCACCTCCGATAGCGTTCGTACAATTGTAAAAGACATCGAGTTAGCAGAAGGCGGGGCGCCCGGAGCAGGTGGCGGCGGAGGTGGAGGTGGGGGCGGTGGTGGTAGTAGCTGTGATCCCTCTGTTGCCACGGTAGACTTTTCCGCCGATCAGGTTGTGTCAGAAGATGCGGGCACCTTAACGGTGACGATCAATGTAACAGGTACAGCAGAAGATGTTATTGAGATTCCCTATTCCGTTGGGGGTAGCGCTATTAACCCTGCTGATCATAATTTGGTGGATGACACAGTCACCATTCCTCAAGGGGCAAGCTCCTCTGCAATTACCTTCGATATCGTTGATGACATGGTGGATGAGTTCGATGAAACGGTTCTGATCACCATGGGGACTGTTACTTGTGCCCAAAAGGGTGATTCAAATCACGAAGTGACTATCGAAGACGATGATCCTCCCCCGATTGTTCGATTCAGTTCGGCCAGCCAGACAGGGGTTGAAGGAGACACCTTAACTTTCACAATTGAATTGGTCGATGCCTCCGGTCTATCGACTACTTCGGGAAAAGCTGTTGCGGTTGACTATACCTTGACTGGTTCCGCAAGTTATCCAGATGATCATAATCTTATTAGCGGATCTGTGACTATTCCTAGCGGTGACACGTCGGAAAGCGTCAGCATAGACACGGTTGATGATGCCCTCGACGAAGATGCTGAGGATATTGTTGTAACGATTGTAGATCCTCCCTCGAATGCAACCCGACATAGCACAGATTATCAACACACAGTCACAATTACCGATAATGATGCCCCTCCTCAGTTGTCTTTCTCTACACCTCCCAATCCTCCTACTGCAACGGTAACCGAAGGTGGTACAACGCTCTTGACAATTGAGTTGGATACAGAATCGGGTCGAGACATTGATGTAAATTTTTCTCCCAGTGGAGGTACAGCGCTTCAAGATGTGGATTATATAATCGCCAATTCAGTGACCATCCCTGCAGGTCAGATAACCGCGAATATAACCTTTGAAGCAAAACAAGATGACCAGGCAGAAGGAGATGAAACGGTTGATATTACCTTGGATTCAGTTGTCGATGGCAATGCGACAATTGTGTATCCGGATACTAATGAGGTCACGATTACCGAGACACTCTCAAAGCCAACTGTTTACTTTACCAATGCTACCCAAGCAGATGTCACGGAGGGAAATAGTACCAGCATAGGGGTTAAATTAACCAATCAATGGACCGATCCTGTTGCGGTTAGGTTTGAAATAAGCGGTGACAAAATTACAGGTTCAGATTACACCATGGATACGACCCTGACCTTCAATCCAGGCGAAACGAGCAAGCAAATCTCTCCTGTTGGATTTCTGACTGACGAACTTTACGAAGGCTCAGAAGAATTCACTGTTACCATTGCTGAGGTAACAAGTACCAATGCTGCTATTGATCAGGCAAATGACACTCACGTGCTAACAATTATAGATGGTGATTCTCCACCTACAGTCGAATTTGATTCGTCCGGCTTGTCTGGATCAGAAACGGAATTAACCCTTTCTCCCGAAAATCCTCGTTATGTAGATCCCTCGTTAATTATTACTTTAGATAAAGAATCAAGCTTGCCGGTGACAGTGGCAATAGATGTTAACTCGGACTCGGGATTGGTTGACGGTGATGATTTCACCATTGATCCAACAATATCGGACCTTGAAACCAATGGGATCACAATCCCTGCCGGTAGTAAGTATTCTAGAATTGCCATTACAGTCACTAATGATACTATAGATGAAAATGATGAGACTTTGATGCTTGAAATCACAGCCATTGAGAATGCAACACCGGGCGCTAATCAATCCTATGTCCTTACGATTATCGATGATGATTTGCCTTCTTGTGAGATCGAAACAGAATTGTTGACGGTTTCCAATGACTACATCACCTGGGATATCCAAAACAACGGCGAGCAAGTGGATTTGGATCAGGTTGAAATAACTTGGACTGAATCGAAAAACGGCAAACCAAGATTAGATAAAATGCACTTTGCTGGCTATACAATCTGGGAAGGCAATCAAGCCCCCACCTATTTACTGGTGAAAGATGTGACAGCATCGGATCCGGTTGTGCCGCCATTACCTGAGACCTCCAATGAGAGTTTGGAGTTTCAATTTGGCAACAATCAGGTTTTAGGAAGCGGAACCCATACGCTGAAAGCTCATTTTATAAACGGGACTGAAACCTGTACAGTAGTTGAGCAATTTGAAAATTGAATAAGATAAGTAGGTAATTTTATGAAATATAAAAGCAGACGAAAAAAACACACTATAGATGAATCTGGCCAAAGTATGGTTGAATTGGCCGTCAGCCTCGTATTTTTGTTGACCTTAATTGCCGGTGTCGTTGATCTGGGCCGAGCGTTTTTCACATATATTGCCCTCCGCGATGCCGCCCAAGAAGGAGCGTTATATGGTTCTATTGATTCGGATACCAAGAGTGATGCGGACGTTGTGACACGGGTAGAAGATGTCTTAAGCGACCGAGTGAATCCCGCTGATCTAGGCGTGTCGGTTACGCCGTCACTTTCTTCTAGTTCTTGCGCCGGGAATTCAATAGAAGTGATCGTAACATACAATAATTTCCCTATTACGATGCCCTTTTTGGGCGCCATTATCGGTCAACAGGTTGATTTATCCGCAAATGTTGTTGATACGATTCTAAGCCCCCCCTGCCCTTAAGGAGATAGAATATGAATAAACAAAATAAATCAAAAACATACCCAGAAAATGGCCAGGCGATCATTTTATTAGCTTTGGGTGCGGTTGTCATGCTCGGTTTTGCTGCTCTGTCTATTGATGGCGGTATGGTTTATGCCAACCAACGCCATGCCCAAAATGCTGCCGATTCAGCATCGTTGGCGGGGGCACTAGGCGCATCACGGGCAATGGAGTCTAATCAAATATACTATAGCAATTTCGATTGCAGTGCAATAACAACTGTTACAAATGTTGCAAAAAATGACGCCATTGCTCGAGCAAGTAGCAATGATTACACTATTGATATGGATATTTCTGATAAGAATGGTGTTGAGACAACATGTGTAGATGATGAAGATAAAGGTGCTTATATCGATAAATATATTGATATTCACACAGTGATTACCCGCAATACAGACACATCTCTGATCCATTTTGTTTACAATGGGCCTGTTGTCGGAACCGTTGAGGCAATTACCCGTGTGCGACCAAGAACCCCTTTGGCTTTTGGAAATGCAATTGTGGCCCTAAATGAGGCTGGATGCTCGGGCAATCAGAATGGCGTCATCGCTGGTGGCTCCAGTGGCACGTTTGTCCATGGTGGTGGCGTCTTTTCAAACGGATGTCTAAAGTGTAATGGCAGTGGGGATTTAATGGACGTTGATCCACCGTATGGAATTGGTTATGCAGGTACTACGAATTGCGGCTCTGATAATCTCGATCCAGATGCAGCACAAGTGCCAAGTATCCTTCCGCAATCATCTGTGAGTGTCGAGACGCCTGACTGTTCTGGTTTGCCTAATCGTAGCATGCCAAATGGTAAAGACGTTACCCTCGAGCCAGGTGTTTATACTGAGATCAACGACAATGGTAAAGATACGGTCACACTGAATCCTGGTTTATATTGTGTAACTGGTTCACCTAAAGCTGTAAAAGTCACCAGCGGGTGGTTTTACGGTGATGGCATCACGATTTATGCTCTTAATGGCAGCGTCCAATTCTCTGGCGGTGGTGATGATGAAGGTAATCCCTCTGTTCTAAATGCTCCGGATGCTGATCCAGATCCCTCTCCCGCAATCCCAGGATTATTGATTTATTTGGCGGAAGGTAATACCCAAGAAGTACACTTAACTGGCAATAGCGAAGCAGAGTTTGAGGGTGTTGTATATGTGCCTGAGGGCGATATCACTGCAACTGGTACGGGAGATTTAGGCGCACCGTTTAATACCCAACTAATTGGTCAGAATGTAGAGATTGAAGGCAACGCTTACATCGATATTAATTTTGATGGTGGTATAAGCTATAATATTTCTCCTAAACTAGATATGCAGAGATAGAATTAAGGCAGTAGCGCAAAAGTCACCCTATACGAACTTTCGGAGAACATC
>CAZXXW010000187.1:0-6843 GCA_964644835.1 uncultured Anaerolineales bacterium | reverse complement strand
ACATCTGATTTAACAATAGCATTGTGGAGCAGCGGAGATTCGAACTCCGGTCTTGACCTTGAAAGGGTCATGTCCTGGTCCCCTAGACGATGGGGGCGAGCGGGAAAGATTTTACCAAATCACGGCTTAATGT
This sequence comes from uncultured Anaerolineales bacterium, assembly GCA_964644835.1. GTDB lineage: Bacteria > Chloroflexota > Anaerolineae > Anaerolineales > UBA11858 > JAYELX01. The sequence goes on along the minus strand of CAZXXW010000187.1, from coordinate 6,710 downwards.
CAAGTCATTCGCTCACCGCCGGCGAGGAGGGCTTCTCCGCACCCGGCCGAGAGCCGCCAGATTTTGTCGCCCTCCGTCCCGGCTTGGCGCTGAGCAGAATATTGAGCCAGGAAACCGCATCGGGGTCGTAAGCCCGGCGGCCACAAACATCGCAAATCCAGGCGGGGAAATTGGGCACCGTGATCATCTCGCCACCGCGGAAGGTCACATAGGTGAGATACTCCAGGTTCATGATCCCAACCTGGCATTCCGGGCAAGCATAATAACGGTCATCCATCTCGTCGGTAGGGGCCATCAGGATTTCGCTCCCTGGACGATCTTCACGCCCGCGCTGGCACCCAGCCGGGAGGCGCCCGCTTCGATCATCGCGCAGGCCTCTTCATAAGTATGGATACCACCGGCGGCCTTGACGCCCATCTCGGCGCCAACGACACGGCGCATCAACGCTACGTCTTCGAGGGTGGCGCCGCCGGCAGCAAAACCGGTCGACGTTTTCACAAAATCGGCGCCCGCCTCCTTGGCCAGCAAGCAAGCGATGATCTTTTCCTCGCGGGTCAACAAGACTGCCTCGATGATCACCTTGACGATGCCCTTCTGGCTGTGAGTGGCCTGAACAACAGCGCGGATGTCGTTGAGCACCTGGCCGAAAGCCTGGCCTTTCAAGGCGCCAATATTGATGACCATATCGATCTCGCCGGCACCGGCATGCAGGGCTCCCATCGCCTCGATCACCTTGACAGACGACGTCGTCGCGCCGAGGGGGAATCCCACCACCGTGCAAACGTCCACAGGAGAATCATTGAGTATCTTGGCCACCAGCGGCACATGGATGGGATTAACGCACACGGAAGCAAACTGATATTCCAAAGCTTCCTGGCAGAGTTGCTCGATATTTGCCCGGGTACCCTCCGGCTTCAAAAAGGTGTGGTCGATCCACCGGGCGATCCTCGCGCCCTCCGGCGGGGTGAGGGGTTCGGGAGCGGGGGGTAACGTTTGAAGGTAGGACTCGGTTTTGGCTAACAAATCAGCAATAGACATAATCGATCTTCTCCTCATCAAGGCTGAGAAGCTGAAACAGCGAGGGGCTCGGCCGATTTGATCACGCCCCAATCGCTGAGCGGCCAATAGACAAACACCGCCCGCCCGATCACGTTTTCCATTGGCAAGGGGCCCCAGCTATGTGAATCCGATGAGTTGTTACGGTTATCGCCAAGCACAAAGATGTAGTCTTCGGGCACATGCCACTCACCCGAATAGGCAGGCTCAGCTTGAATATACGGTTCCTCCAAAACCTGGCCGTTGACGTACACAGTTCCCTCGGCAATGCGGATGTGATCCCCGGCCATCCCGACGATACGCTTGATATATTCCTCCTCGGGATTGCCGGGATAATGAAAGACGACGACATCGCCGTAATCGGGCGAGCCGAAGCGGTAATCCAGGCGGCTGACGATGACGAACTCGCCATCGTGGAAAGAGGGCTCCATGCTCGAACCTTCCACCCGGACCCGCGCCGAGATCGCGTTGATGGCCAAGAACAAGACCAACGAGAGCAGCAATGTCTCGAGGATGTCCAGGAGAGCGGCCCCCAAGCGGGGTTTTTCATTCTCGGTCTCGGTAGGGAGAACGGATTCCGTTGGTTGATGATCTAAATTTTGTTCCATAAAAAGTTTGCTTGTCGAAAATTCGTGCCCCCTATGATAACAAGTATTCGCGTTTAATACAAATCCGGTTTTAATAAGACGATACCTATCAGGAACGGCGTTGCTCAGAGCAACGCCGTTCCTAAAACACCTACTTGCTAAAAAAGTGCTGGTGTTCAACCGATCAAACCCTATCTCCAACCAAGCCGGTACAAAGCCTCATCGACGCTTGCGGGCGCGAGTGAGAATCCGAATCGGCGTGCCCATAAAAGGATAGAACTCGCGGATTTTGTTCTCCAGGTAGCGGAGATAGGAAAAGTGGGCCAGTTCGGGATCGTTGACATGGAGTACAAAGGTGGGCGGTTTGCGGCTGACCTGTGATCCATAATAAATCTTGAGATGACGCCCGGCCTTGGAGGGCGGCGGATGGGCAAAAACAGCATCCCGAAGCAGGCGATTGAATTTCGAGGTCGGGATGCGCACATCCCGCTCTTCATTGACTTGCAAGGCCGTGGGCAAAACCTGGTGGACGCGCCGGCCCGTCTTGGCCGAAATGAACAAAACGGGAACAAAATCCAGGAAGCGCAACTTGTCGAAGACGTGCCAGACATAATCTTCGATCGTGTAGGTGTTGCCGGGGATGGCGTCCCACTTGTTGACCAGCACGACGACGCTCTTCCAGGCATCGGAGATGAACCCGGCGATATGGGTGTCCTGGGCTTTGATCCCCTGGACGGCATCAATGACCAGCAAAGCGACGTCAGAACGGCGGATCGCCTGCATGGAACGCAAGACGCTGTATTTTTCCACGCCGGGTATGATCCGCCCGCGCCGCCGGATTCCGGCCGTGTCGATCAGGGTGATGGGGGTGCCTTCGTAGGTGAGGCGGGTGTCGATGGCATCGCGGGTGGTGCCCGGAATCGAACTGACAATGACACGCTCCTCGCCGACAAGACGATTCAACAAGGTTGATTTGCCCACATTGGGCTTGCCCACAATGGCCAGTTTTACGGAGTCATCTTCTTCTTGCTCTTCGACCCAGGCAGGGAAGGCGTCGATGACATCGTCCAGTAAATCGCCGGTGCCGATGCCGTGCAAAGCTGAGATGGGATAAGGATCGCCCATGCCCAATTCGTAGAATTGATACGCGTTGGCGCGGGAAATCTCGTTCTCGCATTTGTTGACGACAACAAAAATGGGAGGCCAGGGCTTGCCGCCACGCTCAACTTGATGAGAACGCAGAATTTGGGCAATTTCTCGATCAACGGCGGTGACGCCATCTTTGCTGTCGGTGACGAAGAGGATCACATCAGATTCGCGGATGGCGATTTCGGCTTGAACCCGAATCTCGTTGATGAATTCTGCCGAGCCAACCGAAAGAGGCTCGAGGTTCTCGCCAGAACTGACCCCGGTGGGATCGATTCCCCCCGTATCGACGAGATCGAAGAGAATCCCCGACCACTCGCCCTCGGCCAGGATACGATCGCGCGTCGTCCCGGGAACGTCATCGACAACGGCGATACGTTCCTCGGCAAGACGATTGAAAAGGGTGCTTTTCCCCACGTTGGGACGGCCAACTAGGGCGACAACGGGTTTAGCCATAGATAATCATCTCCTCAGGGCTGGCTCGTCGGCGTTGCGGTCCCATCGGCGCTGACGATCTCGACCTCGATCGTGTTGGGAGATACGGACTCCACTTCAACGCGCTCCGGCAAAACAACCACTTCGGGTGAGAGTTGGTAAGTGCCATCTTCCAAGTCTTCGACATCCACAACCACGCGCACATCCGACTCGGTCAGGGAATCCAACTCAGGGAGGGGCCCGAAAAGGATCACCTCGACGGTCTCGGGGGCGACTTTGGCCTCGTATTGTGGCAGCGTGCCGATCGCCTCGACAGAACGAACAACAGTTAGATTTCCCTCCACGGCGGCGACGCCCACCTGAACCAGTACGTTAGGATCGCCGATCACCGAGACGCCCTCGGGTAAATTCAGGCTCAAGCTGGTTTCAATGTCGTCCACCGCGCCGCTCAAATCGAGAGGCTCGGTTTCCACGTATCCCGGCAAATCGTCGATTTTAGTGGGATCGGCGGAAAAGAGCATCACATTGGGAGGGGAAACGGAGATGTTCGTTTGGCGATAACCTTCTGCCACCTGACCGGTGGTGACCACCTTGACAACCATGTTCCGGTACCCCCCTTTGAGTTCGATCGGCTGGATCACAGAGATGGTGTTAGGGTCCAGGGTAATGCCGTTGACGACATAGCCGTTTTCGTCATAGGCGGTAAGGGAGATATTTTGCTCGATGGTTTCCTCTGCACCGGTAATGCTCAAGACAGCCCTGACCTCGGCAACCCGTTCAACAAGGGAAGCACGCCCCGACACCGTCACCTGGTCATGGCTCCAGGTGGGGGTACCGGCCTGGTATCCCAGCGGCGGCTTGCCGCGCACATCCGTTTGGATCGGGATGGTTTTGGAGATCAATTCCTCCAGGGTTATCTCGGCCGTGGCAGGTTCACTGTCGACGATGCGCAGCGGTTGAAACTTGGCCGGAAGCCGATACTGAACCGGAACTGTGTGCGTCCCCGCGCCAAAGTCCGATAAATCTATCCAAGCGTTTAGCGTGCTGATCTCATCAGAGATAGTATCTAATATGCTGCTTGGCGCCACCAAGGTGAGGCTCAGGCTGGAAGGCACATCGCTAATAATTTCAAGATCGGAGGCCAAACCAATCACCTCGATGGGTACTTCGAAGGTGGCTTCTCTGTTTGGGTCGCCCGACGTCACCGCCGACACCCAAACGATGACAGCAAAGATAAAGGCCATCACCAAAGCGGTGAGATGTTTTCCAACTCGACGCGATTCTTGCTCTTTCACAGCCGTTCCTCCAAGTCTTGTGATGATAACCAAGGAAAGATCTTTTGCAAGAAAGCGCCCAAGGGATTCTTTGATTTTTCAGGTTTATAGAAGGTACGCAAAATCCTTTGGAGCCGATCGACAGACAAATTCCCGATCATCCTACCACTATATGCAATTGAGATGACCCCCGTTTCCTCCGAAACGACGATGGCGATAGCATCACTCTCTTCGGATGTGCCCAAAGCAGCCCGGTGACGCAGGCCCATCTTGCGCTCCGGCGTGGTGATCAAGCTCCCGCTGGTGGAGAGGGGCATCACACAAGAGGCGGCCAAAATGGTATCGCCGTCGATGATGATGGCACCATCGTGCAACGGCGTGTTGGGATAGAAAATTTGCAAGATCAATTCCGGCGATTCGCGCGCATTCAAGGAAACGCCGGTCTGAACGTATTCCTGCAAACTATCTAGCCGCTGCAAAGCAATTAGCGCGCCATGTTTGCGATCAGAGAGACGGACGGCGGCGCTGACCAGATCGTCGACGATATCGCCATTTTCTTCTTCACCCCGTTGTGAGACCAGGTACCCCGTCCGGCCCAGCCGTTCCAGGGCACGGCGGATCTCAGGGGCAAAAATGACCGGAATCGCCAGCAAAAGGGCCGGAAAAGCATTACTGACCAGCCAAGAAAAAGCCGGGAAGATATCCAAACTGTTTAGCAAACCGAGCAAGGCGATCAGGACCAAACCACCACGTAACAAAACCATCGCCTGGGTGTCCTGGAGGGTGCGCAAAATCACATAAAAAACGATCGTGACCAGTAAAATATCAACAATCCCCAGCCAATCCAAACGCTCAAAAATAAAAAGAAGGTAGTCCATTCAATTTGTCGCTTTGCTCATCCAACTAAAATTTTTCTAAACCGGTCGCAAGACACGATCTTTGCGCAACTGCTTGAAATACAACACCGTCCCTGCGGGCATCGACTCCATCGCTGCTTCTTGCCAGGCGCGGACACTGAGGTCTTTGACCGTGCGGGCTTCGTACCCCAATTGCTGCCAAACATCAACCTGCTGGGCCAACTCTGGCGACAAGAAGATCAGCGCTGCTTCGCACTGCAATTCATGGGATGCCGATTCGACCTCCTTGATCATCGTTTCGACTCCCCGGGCCAAATCGACACCTTCAGCAATGAAGACATCATCAACGCGGGTGACCAGATTTTCAACCTGCCAACCGAGAATCCCGACAAGTTTGCCGGAATCCTTCAAGAGCAAGAAAGCCTTTTCGCCAAACGCAGCCATGACATCGGCGGATGTCATCGCCCGCTTCCCGTCGCTCACCCTGGTGATGAAAGCAGCGATCTCGGCTGCTTCTCCCGGCCCGGCGCGTTGGGCCACCATCTCGCCGGCCGCAACAGGTTCCCGTTTCTCGGGAGCCGCTTCCTCGCGAACGAAAGTCTTTTTCCACGCAGCCAAGACCTGCTTCCAGGTCTCTTCGAAGCTGCCATCGTTCCGGATAACGACATCCGCGGCCTGGAGCTTTTCTTCCTGGGGTGCCTGGGCTTCAACGCGCTGCCGCGCCTTCTCCAGGCTCATGCCCCGGCGTTGCACCAGCCGCTCAACGCGAACCTTCGGCGGCGCATCCGCCACCCAGACAGCATCACAGTACGTGTTTAACTCCACTTCCATCAGTTTGATCGCCTCGATGACGATCACATCCTGCTTGGAGCGATCGACCAACAGATCGATCGCCTGGAGCACAAAGGGATGCAAAATGTTTTCCAAGGCCTCCATGGCATCCGGGTCAGCGAAGACCAGCGAGCCAAGTTTAGTCCGGTCGACTTGGCCATCGTCATCGAGAATCCATTTGCCAAACGTGTCAATGACAGCCTGGTAACCAGGCGCACCTTTCATCATAGCGCGATGACCGAGGGCATCAGCATCAATGCCGTATGCCCCGAGATGTTCCAACATCTTGCGGACAACGCTTTTCCCGGTGGCAATATTGCCGGTTAATCCAATCACATATTTGTTCGGCCATGCGCTCATAGTGGCTCCTTGTCTGGGGCAAATGCGAAATCTCGTCTTTTTAGTCAATCAATGCCTCACACCCCATTTTAGTCGGGGGAAGGCAGAATGTCAAAAAAATGCCCCAGAAGGCAGACAATTTGAGATAAGAGATGAAAATTTGGTAAACTCCAGCTCAAAATGAA
>CAZXXW010000186.1:4909-6855 GCA_964644835.1 uncultured Anaerolineales bacterium | reverse complement strand
GATATGGCCCGCCGAGGGCTGTGGATCGCTATCCTAATGCCCATCTTCAGCGTGCTACAAAGTTGGTTCCAGGGCAACATCCTCCACAGCCAGAAAACCCGTGGTATCAGCGAAGCTGTCGTCGTCTTTTTGATCACCATCGGCATTGTGCTCGGCATTGGCATCGCCTGGAATCAGATCACCGGCCTGTACATCGGCCTAGCCGCCTACGTTCTTGGCTATGGCACACAAGACGTCTGGTTGTGGCTGCGCAGTCGCCCAGCCCTGAAATCTGTATCCTGACACCAACACCTGACACCCACTATCCATGAAGGCCAATCGGAAATTCATCCTTCTTTGCCTTCTCGCCGTGCTGATCATCGGCAGCGGCGTATATGGTTATTTCTGGCTTCTTGCCGATCTGCCCTCCCTGGATTCTCTGCCCGAGCGGCTGAACACGCCCAGCGTGCGCATCGTCGATCGTCAGGGACGGTTGCTCTACGAATCGATCAGCCCCGAGGGAGGCCGGCACACCGTCCTGAGCCTGGACGAAATCTCCCCCCACCTTCGCCAGGCGACCATCGCCACCGAAGACCGCAACTTCTACCAGCATCCGGGCGTCGATTTCATCGGCGTGCTGCGCGCCGTGTGGATCAATCTGCGCGGCGGCGAAGTGCTCGCCGGGGGCAGCACAATTACCCAGCAGGTCGCCCGCACGCTGCTGCTCGAACCCGAAGAGCGCTTCGAAAACACGCTGCACCGCAAACTGCGCGAGAGCATTCTCGCCTGGCAACTGACCCGAGATTACAGCAAAGATGAAATCCTGGCACTCTATCTCAATCAGACCTATTACGGTGGTTATGCCTATGGCGTCGAAGCTGCCGCGCAGACCTATTTTGGTAAGCCCGCCGCCGAGCTAGACCTGGCCGAAAGCGCCCTGTTAGCAGGTTTACCTCAGGCACCCTCGCTGTATAATCCTCTGCGCAACCACGAAGAGGCGAAAGAACGCCAACGGGTGGTTCTCGGCTTGATGGAAAAAGAGGGTATGATTAGCACCGAAACGCGCACCCTCGCCGAAGAGGAGCCCCTGGTCTACGCGGCGGCGCCCTACCCGATGGAAGCGCCTCATTTCGTGCTCTGGGTGCGGGGCCAGCTCGATCAACTCCTGCGCCCGGAGGCCCGCAACCGCTCCATCACCGTACACACCAGCCTGGATTTGGATTGGCAGCGTCACGCCGAACGGGCCATCAATGCTCATCTCGAACGCATCCAAGACGACAGGGGTAGTCTCGGCCACAACGTCAATAACGCCGCCCTGGTCGCGATCGACTCCCACACGGGGGAAATCCGGGCGATGGTCGGCAGCAGGGACTATTTCTCCACCGACATCGACGGCGCGGTGAACATGGCGATCAGCCCGCGGCAACCCGGCTCGGCGCTCAAGCCGATCATCTACGCCGTCGCCTTGGATCCAACTCGTCAAAACCCGTGGACAGCAGCGACGATGATCCTGGATGTACCCACCACCTTTGAGCTCCACGATGGAAAGGCCTACACGCCCAGCAATTACGATCTACGTTTCCGCGGCCCCGTTCTCGTCCGCGAGGCGCTGGCCTCCTCCCTGAACGTCCCCGCCGTGATCGCCCTCGACACGATCGGCTTCGATTCGCTCTTCGCCCTGGCCGCGGAAATGGGCATCACCACCTTCAGCTCGCCGCAGGAAAGCGATCTCTCGCTGGCCTTGGGGGGTAGCGAGGTCTCGCTGTTGGAATTGACCACGGCGTATGGAGCGTTCTCGACGGGCGGCTATCGACTCGACCCCATTGGGATCACCCGGATTGTAACGGGAGCGGGGAACGCCCTCTATCAGGCTACGCCGATGAAAGGGAAACGCGTCATGGATGAACGCGTCGCCTGGCTGATCTCCGACATCCTCAGCGACAACGACGCCCGCGCCCCCGGCTTCG
>CAZXXW010000186.1:0-4899 GCA_964644835.1 uncultured Anaerolineales bacterium | reverse complement strand
AGCGGATGCAGGCAAATTTCAAGGCCGGGCCGACGCGCCCCCGGCTTCGGCCCCAACAGCGCCCTGCAAATCGACCGGCCCGCGGCGGTGAAGACAGGCACCACATCCAACTTCCACGACAATTGGACCGTTGGTTACACCCCTGATGATCCCGGTGGAGAGAGCCACGGTTTGGTTGTGGGCGTCTGGGTGGGCAACACGGACCACGAGCCGATGATCGACGTCGACGGCCTCAGCGGCGCCGCCCCGATCTGGCACCAATTCATGCGCACGGTGTTGCGCGGCCAGCCCCAAAGCGACTTCGAGCAGCCACCGGGATTGAAACAGGTGCGGATATGCAGCCTCTCTGGCTTGCTACCCACTGAAGCCTGCCCTTATCAACGCCTGGAATGGTTCATCGAAGGCACAAAGCCAACCCAGGCAGATACCCTTTACCGGCAAGTCACGATCGACTCGCGCACAGGCCTCCTGGCCGACGAAACCACCCCACCCGATTATCGCCGCGAACAAGTTGTCCTCGATCTGCCCGTCGAGGCACATGCCTGGGCGCGCCGGGAGGGGATTCCGCTCCTGGCGGATTTGCAGCTAGCAACCTCCCATGAATCAGAAAAGACCATCTTCATGGTCTCTCCGGGGCAAAACACAACCTATTATCTCTCCAAGCAGGTTCCTGCCGAATCCCAACGGATTCACATCCAGGCTGCCGTGCAACTCGACGCGCAAGAAGTCAGCTTCTGGGTCGACGGAGATCGCATCGCCAGCCTATCTGCGCCACCGTACGAGACCTGGTGGCCTGCCGAGGAAGGAGAGCATCAAGTTTGGGCGCAGGCAACAACAACCGACGGGGATGAAATCCGCAGCGAGATCGTCAGCTACAACGTTCGCGCTAAAGAGGATTGAATAACGAACCCTCACCCCGTCTCCCAGTGGGAGAGGGGTGAAATCCATGTCCAACAACTCGATTGTGCTAAAATAAAGACTATCGGAAAAGCTACAAATACACCTCAAAGTGAGGCTAAAATGGAAACTTATTGGATCGAAACAACGATTTCCAAGGATGGCACCTTATCGGTCAAAGGGCTCCCCTTCACGGAGGGCGAGGAAGTTGAAGTCCTTGTTCGTAGCCGGAAGCAAGAACAGAGCAAAAAACAAGACAAATATCCGCTTCGTGGGCTACCGATCAACTATACAAAACCTTTTGATAGTGTTGCTGAAAACGACTGGGCGGTTTTGGGATGATCATTCTTGATACACACATATGGGTTTGGTGGGTACATGGCGCTGAACCTCTGACTCTTGTGCAAGAACAAATCATAGAAGAAAACGAAACCGAAGAGATTGGCATCAGCACAATTTCGCTTTGGGAAATAGCAAAACTAGTTCAATGTCAGCGACTTGATCTGCCATGCTCAATTGATCAATGGTTTGGGCAAGCAACACATTATCCCGGCGTTCGCATTCTTGGAATGACACCTGAGATCGTGATAGAGTCAACAAAACTGCCGGGGAAATTTCATCGTGACCCTGCCGACCAGATAATCGTTGCAACAGCAAGAATTTACAATTGCCATCTGGTCACATCCGATAAAAAAATTCTCGATTATCCACACGTTGAGACGATTAAATAGCCCCTTTTAGGCAAGTACAACTCAAAGCGGCGTGTCAACTACTGAAAAACCAAGTCGACACGCCGCTTTTCGCGTATCAGTTTCATACCTTCGTTCTTAGTCAGGTACGCAGCGCAGCGGAGTACCGTCTTAGACCATTCTGCCGGACAGGGCTCCGTGTCTTGCTCTGCGCGGCAACTAAAAATCTACGGCGAAACTGTGAACATACTCCCCTCGCCGCGGCCGTAGACCTCGGGGAAGTAGAATTCCTGCGCCGTGGGGGGGATAACATGGAAGTCGCCCGGGGTGCTGGCCCGGACCATGTAGGTATAAACGTAGGTGCCGGCGGGGAGATAATCGGCCGAAATGACCACTTTCTCATCTCGCAGTTCGACATGGTCGAAATACCACCAGCCCCAACCGGTTCGCCGGAGTTGGTCGTAGCCAAGATCCGCCGGGATCGATTCTTGCGGGCTGGTCTCCAGGCTCTGATCGATCGCTTCCAGGCCGGCGGGCAAGGGATCGTCGATGATCACATAGCGCCGCGAGTTGGGCACCAGGATAGTCAGCCGGGCCATGAGCATATCTCCTTGTTGGGCCAGGGTGACGGGCGTCTCCTGCTCCTCGGGGAGGAAATAGCTCCGGGAAACGACGATGCCTCTATCGAGTGAGTCCAGATCTTCCACCGGTAAGGTCGCGGTGAGATGGGCGGTGTAGTACAAATTCCCCGGGCCCTGATCACGCCCGATCGAGAGTCGGTTGATCTCGTCGGCAAGCATCTCCTCCACATCAACGCGTAATTCAAAGGTCTCGCCAACAGTCTCCTGATCGGCAATGCCGCTGCCGAGGTGCTCGGCATTGAGATAGACGGAGTACTGGTAATCGGGATCAAGTTCGTCTGTAACGGTGATCCAGTTGGCCAGCGCCATCAGCGACCAAGCCGTCTCCTGGGTTGTCTGCCAATGCCCGGCGGTGCGGTTGGTCATCAGCCAGCGGACGGCGTTGGCGTTGAGGCTGTTGTCCGGGTCGATTTCGGTGAGAGCGCCAAGGACCATCGCCGTGGTGCGGATGTCCGTGTTCCAATTCCAGTAATCGCGCCAACCCTCCTCCCAATGCACGCCGGTGGCCGACATATCGGCCGCGTTGACGAAATCGGAGATCAGCGTATCGATGCGCGGATCGTCGGGGTCGATGCTGTGGAGCGTTTGCGCCAATAGGGCGCGGGCGTAAAGGCTGAGCGATTCGTGCTGCTCGTAGAGCGTCACCGTGCGGCTGACGATCCAGCGCTGCTCCGCCTGGGCGAGGACATATAATTTGAACGCCTGACGGTTGAGCTTGTAATCGGCATCCAGGCCCTGCAAACTCTCCAGGTTATCGCGCAGGAAAGTCACGCTCCGCTCAATGACATCGTCGCTGACGGTGTACCCGGCTTCCCGGGCTTCGACCAGCCCCAGCACCACGTAAGCGGTGACCAGATCGCTGCTTTCCTGGTCGGCCCACCAGCCCCAGCCGCCATCGGCGTTTTGCCAATTGTAAAGACGCTGCAAGGCAACGTTGACCTGATCGCGCAGATTGGCTTCCAATTCGGCGTCACGCCGCCCGGCAGCTTTGAGTGCCTGGGTGGTGAGCACGTTGGGCAGGAAGCGGGAGACGGTTTGCTCGACACATTCATAGGGATAATGCTCCAGATAGGTGAGGCCATCGGCCATCGCGTCGGTCAGGGAGGGTTCGATCTGGACGGTCAACGCACCCTCGGAGATTTCCCCGTCTGTGGACGGGAGGGTGATTCCCTCGGTGGTGGTGCCGCCCTCGGTGAGCATGCCCGCGGTTCCGACGGTCTCCGGGGCCTGATAGCGATACACGGGGATGCCGCCATCTTCTAGCGTGGCCAGCGGCGGTCGGCTGGCATCGCTGTAGTCGCCGCCCTCGGCGCTGAAGATCAAATCGACGCGCTCGGCATCGGAATCGACGAGCACGTCCCAGGTGACGAAGGCTCGCTGCCCGGCCGGGATTTCGACCTGCTGGTTTTTTTCATCCTGCAGGGTGACGCCCCGAGCCATCAGGCTAACCTCGACGCTCAAGTCATCATCGCTGTTGTTATGCACCGCCGCGCCCAACCGGGCCTGATCTTCAACGACGAAGAAGCGTGGCGTCTGGGGCCGAACGAGCAACGGTTTGGTGCTGACCAGGTCGATGATCGTCTGGCCGACGCGCGTATCCACGGTGACAGCGCGGCCGTCCATCCGCCAGGTGGTCAGGTTATCGGGCAATTTGATCGTGACCGTCGCTTCGCCGTCCCCGCCGGTGACGATGTCGGCAACCCAGAAGGCTGTGTCGGGGAAGTCTTCGCGCACATCTTCGACGCCAAAGACATCGAAGCCCTTGCCTTGTCCACCCCCACCGGCGCCCATGCCCTCACCGGGAGCGAGTTGCTCCTGGATATTCTCGTTGTAGTGTTCAATGTTGTAGACCAGCGGGATCGCCATGCGCACGCTCAGGGCTTGCGGCGAGTAGAAATAATCTAAAATCGGCTCGGCGTTGGGGCCCATTAGAGTCAGGGTAGCCAGATCAGTGAGGGCCAGCGAGACCTCGGCGCTGACGGGATCACCGGCGTAATCGCGGGTCATTATGGTATAGGTAACTTCATCGCCCGGCCCAGCTTGCTCTTGATCAACACTGAGTTCAACTTCCAAGGCTTGCTGTTCTGTAGTGACCTGGATCTCGGTCATCCCGGTGCGGAAGTCGGGCAACTTTTCGCCCGCCCCGCCCTGAATGATGGAGACGGACACATAGACGTTGGGCGCCATCTCAGCAGTGATAGGCAGCTCGTAGGTGGCGCTGTTGCTAGCAAGTCGAATCACTTCACTTTTGCGAATGCTGCCCCGCTCGACGGTCACCAAAGCGTAGACCGAACCCTGGAACGGCGAGGTGATCAAGATTTCGGCGGTCTCGCCGGGCTCGTAGGTGTCCTTGTCCAAAATCAGGTTGATCTTGCGGTCATCGGTCTGGCGCCAGGCGACATAATCGCTGCTGGAAACCCACATGTAGGCCGCTGCCCGGGCTCGATTGCCATCCGGGTCGCGGGTGACGGCGACGGCCTTGAAGACGCCGCCATTGGGCGGCAAGAAGCTGACTTCAGCCCTGCCCTCATCGTCTGTGCGGACGTCTTCGAATTCGGCCACGGGAATCTCCTCGACGCTAGATTCCCAATGGACGGTGCCGTCGGCCTCCTGCACCTGGACGCTGTTCCATGATGTCGGGCGCGCGCGTCATCGCGGCTTTCTTCACCGGG
>CAZXXW010000185.1:0-6950 GCA_964644835.1 uncultured Anaerolineales bacterium | reverse complement strand
GGGCGGCGGCACATTCGACATTTCCGTCCTGGATGTGGGCGAAGGCGTCTTCCAGGTGCGCTCGACCAGCGGCGACACGTTCCTGGGCGGCGATGACTTTGATCAGGTTGTGATCAAATACCTGGCCGACGAGTTCAAAAAAGAACACGGCATTGATCTCCGCCAGGATCGCCAGGCGCTGCAACGGCTCAAAGAAGCCGCCGAGAAAGCCAAGATCGAGCTTTCCAGCATGCAGCAAACCGAGATCAACCTGCCCTACATCACCGCAGACTCCACCGGGCCGAAACACTTGGTCAAAAAATTGACCCGCTCGAAACTGGAACAGTTGACGGGCGAATTGATCGAACGCTCGATGGGACCTGTCAAGCAAGCCCTGGATGACGCCGGGCTTGAGCCCTCCGAGATCGACGAGGTCGTCTTGGTCGGCGGCATGACCCGCATGCCCGCGGTACAACGAGCCGTCACGGAGTTCTTCGGCAAAGAACCTCATAAGGGCGTCAACCCCGATGAGGTCGTCGCCATCGGCGCTGCCATTCAGGCTGGCGTTTTGGGTGGCGATGTCAATGACATTCTTTTGCTGGATGTTACCCCGCTGACCCTCTCGGTTGAGACGTTGGGCGGCGTTGCCACGCCTCTGATCGAACGCAATACAACGATCCCGGCCCGCAAGAGCCAGATCTTCTCGACCGCTTCGGACAACCAGAACCAGGTTGAAATCCACGTCTTGCAGGGCGAACGCCCCATGGCCGGTGACAACAAATCGTTGGGACGCTTCATTCTGGACGGCATTCCCCCTGCCCCGCGCGGTGTCCCCCAAATCGAGGTGACCTTTGACATCAACGCCAACGGCATTCTCGAGGTGACCGCACAGGACAAGGCCACTGGCCGCAGCCAGAACATCACCATCACCGCTTCTTCCGGCCTGAGCGAAGACGAAGTCGAGCAGATGCGCAAAGACGCCGAAAAACACGCCGAAGAAGACCGCAAACGCAAAGAACGCGTCGAAGCTCGCAACAAAGCAGACAATATGGCCTTCTCGGCGGAGAAAACCTTGGAAGACCTCGGCGACAAAGTACCCGCTGATGTCAAAGAAAAGGTTCAGGCCAAAGTTCAAGCTGTGCGAGATGTCCTTGAAAAAGAAGACGCCAGCGTTGAAGAGCTCAATCGGGTTACCGATGAACTGAGCAAAGAGATTCAACAGATTGGCGCTGCCGCTTATCAGCAGCAGCCTGGTGCTGGCCCCATGCCCGGAGCCGGAGCCGCAGGCCCTGCAGGCGCAGGTCCCGCCGGAGCTGGACCGCAAGGCCCCGCCCCTGAGGGTCAATCTGGCCCCGATAACGGCGATGAAGACATCGTCGACGGCGAATTCCGTAACGCTTAATCCACCTGAGCAAGAACCGCAGACAGATGGGATTCTTAAATCCCATCTGTCTGCGTGCACAAATTCAAGCGGATAACACGAACGCCCGCGAGCAATTCGGCGGGAAATTTTGCGATTCTGGCACTCACCTAACAAATAGTGTTATCATTAGGGTCGCAAAATTTTACTTGTCAGAATATAAGCGTTCAGGCATGTCACTCTGAGGGAGCGTGGCTCAGTTCCACTGAGCCGGAGCGACCGAAGCGTCTCCCAGGCTTCAAAGATGGAGATTCTTCGCCGCTGGAAAACGTCAGTGGCTCAGAATGACACCACCTGTGAATGCTTACGTCAGAATCAGCTTGTGGATAGTTAGGAACGTCATCTTTCTATCGAGAAGACACCTAAAAACAATTTTCGTTTCAATAGACACACCGTGCAGCTAGTACAGATTGGTCGAACTTTATGGCAAAACGAGATTATTACGAAGTCCTTGGCGTAGCACGAACAGCGTCGGAAACAGAGATCAAATCAGCGTTCCGACGCTTGGCGCGTCAGTATCACCCCGATGTGAGCAAAGAGCCTGACGCCGAGGAGCTTTTCAAAGAAATTAACGAAGCTTATGCTGTTCTTTCGGATGACGAAAAACGAGCCGCTTACGATCGCTTTGGTCATGCCGGCGTCCAGGGAGCAGGCGGCGTTCCCGATTGGACCACGGTGGATTTCTCCGATATTTTCGGAGACCTGGGAGACCTGTTCGGGTTCGGCTTTAGCCGCTCTGGACGCAGGGCGCGCAATGCCCCCCGCCGCGGTGCGGATTTGAAATATCGCGTCCAACTGGAATTCGAAGAGGCCGTTTTCGGCACCGAGAAAGAAATCGAAATCACCCGCAACGAACGCTGTGAAACCTGCAACGGAAGCGGTGCTAAACCGGGCACCTCGCCAACCAAATGCTCCACCTGTGACGGGCGCGGCGAAGTGCGCCAAACCCAGCGGACCATCCTCGGCTCCATGGTTCAGGTGAGCACCTGCCCGGCCTGCCAGGGCAAGGGTGAAGTGATCGTCGATCCCTGCCAAACCTGTCACGGCAAGGGCGAAGTCCGCAAAACCCGCAAAAAAGTCGTCACCATTCCCAAAGGAGTGGATACCGGCACGCAAATCCGCCTGGCGGGCGAAGGCCAACCGGGCCAGAACGGCGGCCCTCCCGGAAATCTATACCTGGTCATCCAGGTCAAGCCGCACAAGTATTTCCAGCGCCGTGACAATGATATTTTCCTTGACCTGAACATCAACATCGCCCAGGCAGCCTTAGGCGACAAGATCACCATTCCAACCGTGCATGGCGAAGAAGAGCTGCGCATCCCCGCGGGCACCCAGCCCGGCGACGTGATGCGCCTGCGCGACAAAGGCGTCCCCCATTTGCGCAACAACGGCTACGGCGACCAGGTCGTCGTCATCAATGTCAGTATCCCCAAAAATGTTTCTAAGGAGCAGGAAGAACTTTTCAAACAATTGGCCGAGAGTCTCGGTTCTGAAGTGATCCCTCAAGAGCGGGGCTTCTTCGACCGGGTCAAAAACGTTCTAGGGGCATGAAGTGGCTTGAGGTTTCCCTCGTTGTCGATGGCGAGATGGCCGAGGCCGTCGCCGAGGTGCTCTCCCGCTACGTGCCCGGCGGGGTGGTGGTAGAAAGCACGGCCATTTCCGCCGAACTCAACGGCGAAGGCCACCCGATTGGCCCACTGAATGTACGCGGCTACCTGCCCCAGGACGAGCAACTCGAAGAGAAGCGCGAGCAGATCGAAAGGGGGCTCTATTTCTTGGGGCGAATCTATCCCTTGCCCGAAGCACAATTCACCCCCATCGACGAAGTCGACTGGTCCCAATCGTGGAAACAGAATTTCCGCCCCGTGCCCGTCGGCGAGCGTTTGATCATCGTCCCCTCCTGGCTCCAGTCCCCTGACGAGAGCCGTATCCCTATCCGACTCGACCCCGGCATGGCCTTCGGGACGGGCACTCACCCTACAACCCAGCTTTGCTTGGAATTTTTGGAGGCCCGTTTTCTCAAAGAAAAAAGGGGTCGAGAGATAGACTTACTCGATATCGGCTGCGGATCGGGGATTCTCGCGATCGCGGCCTTGAAACTGGGCGCTTCACGCGCCTTTGGGGTGGATACCGACCCCGATTCAATCCCCATCGCCGAGGAGAACACCGCCATCAACAACGTCGCCGAGCAGGCAAGTTTTGCGGTTGGCTCCGTCGCCGCCGTGCAAGATGGGGTCTTCCCCGTGCGCCAAGCGCCGCTGGTGGTCGCCAACATCCTGGCACACATCCTGATCGAATTACTCGATGCCGGTCTAGGCGACTTGGTCGCCCCCCAGGGTGAACTCATTCTCTCGGGAATTTTAGAAGAGCAACTCGCCGAGATGCAGACCGCCGTTCAGCAACACGGTTTTCACGTTGTCGACAAACGTCAAATCAAAGATTGGGTCGCTTTACACGTAAAGGCCGCATAGCTTGTTCCCTCTCCCTGTGGGAGAGGGCTAGGGTGAGGGTGAAGAAAACTTATCGAAAGCGGTCATCGGACCGCTTTTTTTGTACTTTCCCCCTGGCTTGTTCCAACCAACCGACCCGCGCCTGATCAGTGGGCACAAACTCGGGCACGTACGGCTTGATGTCCAACAGCGGCGTGCCGTCGAGCACGTCCACATTTTCGATGGAGAGGATAGGCCCCTCCCGGCGGACCAGCTTGACCACCGAAAGCCCAATCGGATTGGGGCGTTTCGGCGCCCGCGTGCTGAACAACCCGCGCGGCTGCGTATCCAGAAAGGGGGTCACGGTCAACTTGACATCGTTGACCTGATGAAAATGATACAGCAAAATCAGATGCGAAAAACCGTCCACATCCTCGAGACCTTGCTCAAATTGGGGAAAAACTTCCACCCTGCCCTCAATCCCCTCCGCACCGGAGGGTTGAATCGGCATCCCTTCGATGCTTTTGTGCGGGCTGTGAATGATTCCAATCGGTTGATAGTGAATCTCGTATTTCATCCCAGCACTCTCGATGATAACAATTTTTGGCCACAGATAAACAGGATAAAAACAGATTTTTCCCATCCCGTTTATCTGTGTTCATCCAATTGATCTGTGGTTTTTCTTGTCCCTCTACATGTTGAACTTAAGTCTTCAGCTCGACCACATCCCCATCTTCGAGGACATAATCCCGGCTGACCATTTGGCCGTCAAAGGCGGTGCTGCCCCAAACGCGGGCAGATTTGAGGTTGTCCAAGAAATCCTTGTGCACCTTCCCAGCAAATTCTTCCAACGTGCCGCCGCGCTTCATCACGAAGGGCGCATTGAAATTGGGCTCCTTACCAGGCGGTTGGGAATACACCCGGATCACGTCCAGCTTCTCGAAGACGATCTCCCTCAAACGATCGAAATGTCGCCCGGTCTCGGCAGAAACGGGGATCAGCGGGCACTCCGTATCGACCAGCTCGCTCAAGACCTCAAAGTCGTCATCGAGCGATTCATCATCGGCTTTGTTGACCACGATCACAATGGGGACAAACTTCAAGCGCATCCCTTCTTCTTCATCACGGAGATAGTCGGGATAAATCCGGTAGCCCTCCAAAAACTCCAGGGTCGATTCAATCTGCTCGATGGGATAAGCCTGCAAATCGACAACGACCAGAAGCACATCCGCTTTGCGCAACAAGTTGATCATCTCGCCCTCGATATGGTCGCCATCAATAGGCGGAATATCAACCAGCTGAACCTGGATATTCTCGATCGGCATCATCCCCGGTGTCGGGCCCCAGGTAGTAAACGGGTAGGGGGCGACGTCCGGCTCGGCGTTGGTCAAGGCCTTCACCAGCGACGATTTGCCCGTATTGGCCGGTCCCACCAGGGGAATCTGCCCGGCGCCCTCCCGGTCGATCTGATAGGGCGAAACCTGGCGTCCAGGACCTTTTTTGCCGCCCTCCCCGGCTTTCTTGAGCTTGGACATCTTCCGGCGCAGGTCGGCGCGCAGGTGGTCGGTTCCCTTGTGTTTGGGCACAAGGCTGTACATCTCCTCCAGCCAGGCAATTTTCTCATCCGGGCTCGAGGCCGAGCGGTACTCTTCTTCGGCTTTGTAATAATCAGGGGGTAAGTTGGTTGGCATAACGCTTAGAATTCATCGATTTGATCTAGACCATCATTTTCGGCCAGCATTTTCTTCTGATCGTGGGTGAGTTGCTTGATCTCGTATTCACGCCGTTGGGCTGTGGAGCGATCGGGCAGCTTCTCGACGTAGACCAGCTCGACCGGGCCGTTGATGCGCGTGTAGCGGGCACCGCGCCCGGTATTGTGCTCCCGGATTCTCCGTGCCGGGTCGGTGGTCCAGCCGGTGTAAAAGCTGCCGTTGGAACATTTGACCATGTAGCAGAATGCTTCTTCTGTCATTGGATTCCTATTGTTGATCATCCGCTTCTTGGAGCAGGAACAGCGAACGCCGTTCTCGTGGGGAGGCGCTTTGAGGCGGGGATTCGGCTTGATGGTAACGGATCAAGTCCACAGCCAGGGGTGAGCAGCCAGCCTCGAGGGCGAGCGACGCTCCCCAGTCGGGGTGTTGTTCTGCCACCACAAAGGGGCGATTCCACCATGACAGCGAAGCCCGGCCCCAGCGATCCACCCGTTCCGGGCAGAAAGCCCTTCCCAGCACAATCAACACCCGCTCCCACAGTCGGAGCCGGTAGCGGCTCTTGCCGACATCATGCAGCAAGGCCGCGACCATCAAATCAGGATCGGTTTCGTCCTGCTCCCGGAGCATGTTCAAGACCCGCAGGGCATGGTGTTGCTCGCTGAGCTGCATCCGGGCAAAAAGTTTTTGTTGCTTCGGTGTCAGCGTCTCTTCAACCAAGGCCTGATCGTTGTCATTCAACGTCGAGACCCGAAGCGCCATCCAAAATTGGCGCATCCGGTAAAGGAGGTCGGCGAGCCTCATCCCACCAGGGCGGAAAACAAGAATTGTAGCGCCGGTCCCAGAATCCAGCCGAGGATGTCGATGCCCAGGTACGGCCCGGCGATGAACAAGATCATCAAGATAGCGGGGCCGTAGGGGCGGATGCGGACCAGGAAATCGGCCCAAGCGGAGGGAAAGAGATACTCGGCAATTTTTTCGCCATCCAGCGGCGCAACCGGAATCAGGTTGAACAACATCAACGAGAGGTTGATCAGGATGAATTCGAGCAGAAATTGCGACAAGGAGGGCAGCAAACGGCTGGCGCTGTTGGCGTAATCGAAGTAGCCCTGTTGAAGCGATAACAACTCCAGGCGGAAAGGGATCGCCGCCAGGACGGCCAGGAGCAAGTTCGACATCGGCCCGGCCAGGGAGACCCACATCACCGCCGAGGGGGCGCGGCGCTTCAGCGTGTACGGGTTGATCGGCACGGGCTTGGCCCAGCCAAATCCGGCGACGATGAGCATCAGCGAGCCCATCGGGTCGAGATGGGCGAGCGGGTTGAGGGTCAGGCGTCCGTTATACCGCGGGGTCGTGTCGCCAAATTGATCCGCCACCCAGGCATGGGCGAACTCATGCACCGAGAAGGCGGTC
>CAZXXW010000184.1:0-6973 GCA_964644835.1 uncultured Anaerolineales bacterium | reverse complement strand
GCCTATAGTTTATCACTTGAGTTACTTTTGTGCTTCTCTCCGACATACTGCTAGATCATCTCCAGATCCCCCTGGTGATACTTACATTTCCTCCGGGTTGACAACTTGCTGGTATTTCAACTTGTACGTTTGGGGGCTTGTCTCCATCGGTTCCCAGCCGCGCCCGCACAAGATCCGGAACATCCACCAGGCCAGTCCGAGATAAATGTTCCTCTCTGAATCGCTGTTCTCGTCTTCCTGGTTGGTTTCTGTTTCCGGGACTTGCATTCGGAAGGCGTGAAATTGGCCATTGATATCGCGATGGGTCTCAAATTCGGCCTGGGAATAGGACTTTAGAATCGCCTGAATGATCTTTTCCAAAATGTCCGGATCGGTGGACTTGGCTTTCAATTCTTGCTCGGAGGCCCAAATATGAATATATTGGAAACGAACATAGCGGATTTGTTGGCCGGATGGTAGCATAATAATCACCTCTACTCAGCAGCGTCGCGAATGGAGACTTCATGCTAATCATAACGTAGGTTGGAAGGCGAATCAATCTCTAGGTAAAACCCGAACCTGGCATCAGAAAGCGTTAAGCGTTATGATTGAGCCATTCAAGGCATAACTACCGACACGAAATATGAAACGTTATCTCGTCCCGGCTAAAGAAACCCAAACAGAAATCCAGGTGAGCAATTCTCGCTTTATTGCGACACTCGCCCCGGCATTTTCCGTTGATCAGGCCCGGATGTTCATCACGCGGGTGGAGGCTGCGTTCGTTGATGCCACCCACAACGTGCCCGCCTTTGTCATCGGGCATGACGCCTCGATGACAGCGCACAGCAGTGACGACGGCGAACCTTCGGGGACGGCGGGGCGCCCGGCCCTGTCCGTGCTGCAAGGCAGCGACATGGGGGATGTCGCCGTTGTGGTGACGCGCTATTTTGGCGGTACCAAGCTGGGAACCGGCGGGTTGGTCCGAGCTTATAGCGACGCCGTCCGCGCGGCCCTGGAGATCACCCCCAGGGCAGAGAAGGTGGCCGTCCACACTGTGATGATAGCGATGCCTTATTCGCTTTTCGAGCAGGTGCGCAGGCTGGTCAAAGCCTTCAACGGAATCATCGAAGAGGAAACCTTCACCACCGAGGTGACGATCACCTGCCGATTCGCCGTCAGCCAATTCCCCAATTTCCAAGCAGCATTGCAGGAACTCTCCCACGGGAGCCTGGAAGCGATCATCATGGAGACGCAGCAAGATGCGATCATGCCGCTGGGTACCTTTTCCGAGTTGGAGTAGGAATGTGGAGCTCGGTTGGGTACCCCTTCGGGCATGCTTCGCGAAGACCTTCGCCCAATGTTGATTTTTTTCGCAGGAAAGCAGGAAGATAGGAAAAACCACTGACGCCAAGGCGTTCAGAGAGCGTAGAAACCAGACCAATTGAAAAGAGGCTATCATGAAAGAGCGCAATAACAAAACATATCGTTGGTTCGTTGTCGTCGTTTTTTTCTTGTTCATGCTGCTGCACCAATCGGACAAGTTGCTGATCGGGCCGCTGACGCCAAACATCATCCGTGAATTCGGGGTGACGAAAACACAGATGGGCGCAGTGACCACCGGGGCCCTGGCAATCGGGACGGTGCTGTACCCCTTGTG
Source organism: uncultured Anaerolineales bacterium (assembly GCA_964644835.1). Classification (GTDB taxonomy): domain Bacteria; phylum Chloroflexota; class Anaerolineae; order Anaerolineales; family UBA11858; genus JAYELX01. Next base: position 5,337 of record CAZXXW010000184.1, on the reverse strand, counting down.
GGGCTATCTCTACGACCGCTACGCCCGCTCGAAATTGCTGGCATTAGCCTCGTTACTCTGGGGGGCGACGACCTGGCTGAGCGCGGTGGTACACACCTATCCGGCGTTCCTGGCGACACGCGCATCTACGGGAATCGATGACTCCTCCTATCCGGGCCTGTACAGCCTGGTGGCCGATTATTTCGGGCCCAAGCTGCGCGGCAAGGTCTATGGCATCTTGCAACTGACTCAACCAATCGGCTATCTCGTCGGCATGGTCATGGCCCTGATGCTCGCCCCGATGATCGGCTGGCGCTCGGTGTTTTACATCACCGCCTCGTTGGGCATCGTTCTCGCCGTGGTGATCTTCTTCGGCGTCAAGGAAATGCCCCGCGGCCAGGCCGAGCCGGAGCTGCAAGACCTGGAAGAGATCGGCCAATACCGCTTCTCGATGGAGGAGGTCAAAACGATCTTGCAAAAGCGGACGATGTGGTTTGTCTTCTTACAAGGGTTTGCGGGCGTTTTCCCTTGGAATGTGATCACCTACTGGTTTTTCACCTACCTGGCCGAGGAGCGCGGCTACGACGAGAACAGCATCCTGTTCACGATGGCGCCGATCATCCTGGTGTTGGCCAGCGGCTACTTCGTCGGCGGCGCGCTGGGCGATTGGCTCTTCAAGCGGACCTTCAAGGGTCGGATCATCGTCTCGATTGTCGGCGTACTGATGGGGGCGCTGTTCCTCTTCCTGGCGCTGCAATCCCCCCTCGAGGCGCGGGCGCTCTTCTTCATTTTCATGCTTCTGACGGCCATCTTCATGCCCTTCTCCTCCCCCAATGTGATCTCTACCGTCCAGGACATCACCCCGCCGGAGGTGCGCAGTTCGGCGATCGCGATCGAATATTTCATTGAAAACAGCGGCGCGGCCCTGGCCCCCTTGCTGGCCGGGATCATCGCCGATGCCGCCGATCTGCATACGGCGATCCTGACCATTTGCATCACCGCCTGGTTGCTGTGCAGTCTGTTTTACGTCGGGGCGCTCTTCTTCGTCGATGACGATATCCGTTCGTTGAAAGCAACCCTGCGGCAACGGGCGAAACGCGAGCGCCGGGCCTCAGCATAGCCCCGGGGAGAAAATTTAGAAACAAAGAACACAAAGACCAGGCGAGCGTCGCTAGTCTTCTTCGAGCAGATGAAGGAACTCCTTAACCACGTTGGGATCGAAGTGTTTGCCACGTTGATCACGAAGATAGGCGATTGCTTTTTCGCGCGGCCAGGCATCCCGGTAAGGGCGGTCGGATAGCAGGGCGTCCCAGACATCGACGATGGCGAAGATGCGGGCGGGCAAAGGAATCTCTTCGCCCTTCAAACCCTGGGGATAACCGCTGCCGTCCCATTTCTCGTGATGGAAGCGGGGGATGTCCAGGGCCGGGCGGAGGTAATCAATGTCTTTGAGCATCTCATAGGCGCGGAGAGGGTGCTGACGCATCAGATCCCATTCCTCTTCGCTGAGCGGACCGGGCTTTCGAAGGATGTGGTCGGGAATGCCCATTTTGCCAATATCGTGCAAGAGCGTTCCCCGGCGGAGATGAGCCAGTTGTTCGTCCGACATGCCCATCGTCCTGGCCAGCCGCATGGTCAACTCGGTGACCCGGCGGGAGTGGCCCTCCGTCTCTTGATCGCGCATCTCCAGGGCGTGGGCCCAGCCCTCCAGAGTGTTATCGTAGGCCAGATACAACTCCTGGTTGGAACGGTGCAAATCTTCGAACAAGCGGGCGCTGTCGATTGCAATAGCCGCCTGACCGGCGAGGGTCTTCAAGAAATTCAACCAGTCCTGCTCCGGGGTGAACGATTTTCGCTTGAATACCTCGAGCACACCAACTAATTGCCCTTTGGCTTCCAGGGGGACAGCGGCATAAGCGGCGACCTGCTCACCAGCCGAAAATTCACGCTGCACCAAGGTTTGTTCCTGACTGGAGACCTCAGGGAGAACGACAACCTCACGATCGAGGGCTGCTTGCCCGGCCCGACCTTCGCCGAGGCGCAAACGTTTCTGGGTTTTGGATTGAAAACCGATGCTGGCCGACCGTTCGAGTTCGAGCAAATCGGGATCGAAGAGAAGCACGTTGGCAGCATCGACATCAAGCTCCCCCTTGACCTGTTGCAAGAGAACGTCGAGGGTCAGGCTCAAGTCCATGCTGGCAGTGATCACCTCGTCGATGGTCCGCAGGGCACCCAAGTGCCTGAGCTGCTGCTCGGTTTTCTCTAGTAAGCTGGCATTGGCCAAGGCAATAGCGACCTGATTTGCAAAGGCCTTGGCAGATTCCATAGGCTTCTGTGTGTAAAAATTTGGCTCGGAATGCTGCAAATTGATCAAACCAATCAGGTTGCTGTCTTGTACGATCGGAATGCCGAGATACGAGCGCACCCAATCAAGCTCGGGAATATCCACCCAAAGCCCTGTCTCACCAACATCAGGAATGATGACTGGCTGCCCCTCCTCAACCATCCTGCCGTATTCCTCGCCCATCTGGTCGATTTTCTTGAAGGGGATTCTGAGATCATCGACCCATTCCACAAGCCCTCGCTGTTCGTGCCCGCGGTGGCGGATGACTCGCAATTCATCGTTCTCGCGAACCACCAGGGAAGCGGTTTCGTAGGGAATCAGCCGGGAAATATGGTCGAGAATCTTGTCTAAGATCTCATCCAAATCGAGACTGCTGTTCAACGTCGTGGCGATGTCGCGCAGCGTTTCGGCGAGGAGCTTTTGCTGATAGACAGCTTCTTGTTTGCGCAGCTTTTCGATCGCGGTGGCCAACTGACCTGCTATTGTGGTCAAGAGGCGTTGATCGTCTTGGCTGAAGGCGTCCAATTGAGCGCTTTCGGCGGAGAGTACACCGATGACGTCCCCCCCAATGACAAGAGGTATATAAATTCCCGATTGCATCACCGGATCAACGCAAATGAAATCCGGTTCAGCGCTTACATCAGGAACGCGTTTCGGTTTTCCGCTTGCGGCCACAGAGCCGGCGATTCCATCTTCGATGCTCACTTTCGCACATTGATCACCCGTCCACCCCCTATAGGAGGGATGCACTTGCAAAACTGTGCCACTTTGATCGAGAATCAAAAGACCATAAAGATCAGCGTCGAGTATCTCGCCGACCAATTCGGTGACGCGCTCGATCAGCTCGTCCTCATCAGTGGCTTCGATTCCGGCAGTGGCGACGGCTTCCAGAGCGACAAGCTCATCAAGACGCTTCCGGAGGGCCTCAGCCGACCGGACGCGGGCGCTAATATCATTTTTGACGGCGACGAAATGGGTGATCTCCCCCCGATCATTCTCGAGCGGGGCGACAATCATCTCTTCGTGGAAAAGACGACCATCTTTGCGCTTGTTGACCATCTCCCCCTGCCAGGGCATGCCTGCTTTGATCGTATTCCAAAATCGTTCGTAGAAATCCTGATCCTGGTGTCCTGATTGGAGAAAGCGAGGGTTCTTGCCGATAACTTCATCGAGATTATAGCCGGTCAAATCGCTAAACGCAGGATTAACCCAGGTGATCTTCCCATCCGGATCGGTGATCATCACCGCGCCGGGAGCCGCGTTCAAGGCTAGCGCCTGGAGACGAAGCTGCTCTTGAGCCTGCACCTGAGCGGTGATATCTTCGGCGGTGCCTTCGTAGTAAAGCACTTTGCCAGATTCGTCTTTGATCGCTTTGACGCTCTCCCTGACATGAATTTGGGAACCATCTGCCCTGATCCAGACCGATTCAAATCCGACAACCTGGCCCTTCTCTTCAAGGATCCGGTCGACCTGTTGACGGTCCCCATCTCCCGGAAACCATTCCATCTCCAGGTTGCGCCGATATAGTTGTTCAAGGGAATCGAAACCAAGCATCTCGATTAGGGTCTGGTTGGCAAAAACAATGCCACCATCTGGCCGAGTGCGGTACAAGCCAATCTCGACGTTGTTGAAAAGGCTCTTCAAACGCTCCTCGGATTCTTGCAGTGAGCGCAAATAGGCCTTGTTTTGGAGGCGCAAGCGATGCCGCTCGATAGCATGTCGAATCGCCCGCTCCAGATGTATCTCGTCAAAGGCCCCCTTGATGAGATACTCCTGGGCGCCTAACTTGAGCGCCGCTTTTGCCATTTCGATATCCTCCCTCCCAGTCATGACCACAACGGGGATTCTCGGGGCAGTCTGACAGACGCGCTCGATCGTATCGAGGCCGAAACTATCGGGCAAGGATAAATCCAAGAGGATTATGGAGAAAGATTCGGCATCAAGCCGCTTGATCACCTCCGCCAGACGGGACTGATGAACGATTTCAACCTCGATCGAACTGAGGCGGAGATATTCCTTTACCAGGTGAGCATCACCGGGGTTATCCTCGCCCAACAAGATGCGTAACGCCTGGTCAGGCTGGGCAAGCGGCGTATCCTCGTCCTGGAGGTGAGGAGACTTCATCTTGGGAGGCAAATTTGTGTTGGTGGACGGTTGTTCACCAAGCTGATTGTTAAGATGGACGGTTTTATCATTCATTATTTTTCATTTATTTCTCCGAGCATCGCGACGTCTTCTCAACATGATTCCTATTTCCCAACATGGGCTTTTCGGGAACTAATCCGATCGACTTGATCGGAGATTATTGTTAGACAGTGTCTTTGCTCAGGTTTTTTCCTTAGAGGGGAGCACATCTTTGATCGCCGGAATCAGATCGGTATACATATGATGTTTGATCACATAGGCATTCGCACCCACGCTGATCGCTTCTTCCTTGTAATGAACATTTTCTTGGACCGTCAAGATAACAATGGGCAAAGCCGGAAAGTGACTCCTAAGTTGATCGGTCACATCGATGCCGTTCATATCGGGTAGGTGAACGTCCATCAAAACCAGATCAGGCTTCCGCGATTGGCAGAGGGACAACGCGTCCTTGCCATTTCTCGCTTCAAGGATTTCGACGGGAGATAATTCCTTCGATAACCAATTACGCAATGTCTTACGCATGAAATAGTGGTTCTCGGTAATCAGAATCCGATAAGGAGTCAAATCCAAAGTAATCATAATTTCTTACCTTTCTCTCTTTGAGAACGACAAAAGGCGATAGAGGTTACATCTTATCCATTGTTATGGAATCAATATGATTTCTGCGCCTGATAACGTCGAGCAAATCTTCGCTTTATTGATCCAAACATATTCTCTTGAACTTTGGTTGTTGGGCGAAGGTCCTCTGGCCAAGCGGGTTTTTGGTGAAAATGGTAGTTTCTCTCTTTTTGTCCAAATCAAATTGTTTAGTTTTTTTCACTACCGGACACTTTTAACTAAAAACGGTTGTCGTGGGTTACACTTAGTTT
>CAZXXW010000183.1:0-7002 GCA_964644835.1 uncultured Anaerolineales bacterium | reverse complement strand
GGTTGTCGCCGTCTGGCCGTCGACGTCGAAATCGCCCCAGACCAGGATCGACTCCCCTGCCTGGATGGCCGCATCGAGCAAATCGGCGGCCTGTGACAAGCCGGGTAGATCGCCGGGTGGGGAGGGGGTGTAAGCGTCCGGATCGAGAAAGGCGCGGGCTGTCTCGGGGTCTGTGATCCCCCGCCGCGCCAGCGTCCGTGCCACCAGCGGATGCCCACCAACGGCCTGGCGCAGCTCCTCAGGGATGGTTATCTCTTCAGGTTCTAGCCACCTTGTTTCACCGCCGAGACGCGGAGAGCGCTGAGGCTTGGGATGTTTTTGAGATTTTTTCATTCTTCTAGATTTAGGACGAGTCTGCGGATGCCTTGTTTGAGCACAGGCACATTGAAGTTGAGCAATAGGCCGAGGTTCCATCCGCCTAATTTGAGATAGGTCAATAATTGCGCTTTGTGAATGGGCAGAAGTTTTTCAACGGCTTTGATTTCCACAACGATCTTGTCGTCAACTAACAGATCCAGGCGATATCCACAATCAAGTTGACGTCCTTTGTAATCAATGGGAAGTGAAACCTGTCTTTGAGCGTTAAGACCTCTTGATTGGATTTCAAGCCACAGGCATTCTTCATAAGCAGATTCTAACAAGCCCGGTCCGAGAGCTTTATGAACTTCAATCGCTGAACCAATGATAGTTCCTGTTAATTGGTTGATGAGTTTGTTTTTCATATCTAACGATCTCCTTCCCTATAAAAACTATCTGCGCCCTCTTTATCTCCGCGGTGATCTAGAATGACTGAATCTGTAAGTCACATAGTAGGCACAACCATTTGAATCAAGTGGATTGTTCTCTCGCCTTAAAAACTCTCTGCGTACTCTGTGGCTCTGCGGTTAAATATTTATGCTGATTGAGCATTGTCCTAAAATGCAAGCCACCATTTTGAGTTCAGTAGCGCGATTTCTCCTCCAAAAAATAAACTCCGCGTACTTTGCGACTCTGCGGTGACTCAATACACAACCTCATCGACCGCCTCGAAATCAAGCTCCAGGTCGATGCCCTGCTCTTCCCCCTCGTCGAAGCCCTCCAGTTCTTCCAGCGGCCCGGCTTTGACGCCGCGGTCGCACAGCGAGCGATAGACACAAAAGCGGCAGCGGCTCTCGTCCTCGGTGAGCGGCGCCTTCTCTTCCCCCATGGCCTCGATCTCCTCGATCAACGCGAGCAGATAAGCCTCGTCTTTCTCGAATTGCTTCTCGCTGTAGGGAAAATGAGCCGCTTGCTGGGGAAAATTGCTAAACCAATAGACCATCTCGATCTGCTCGGGCTTGAGCGCCTGCCCGTCGTTCAACTGGTTTCCCGCCCGGGCCAAGAGATAGGGGTAGACGCGTGTTTGTAATTTCTCTTTCAACCAGGTCCGCTTCGTTCGTTGGCGGGATGTCTTCCAGTCGTAGATCGTCGCCTGGAGGGGCTGATCCTCGCCGGGCGTGATCGCGATCAGATCGTACTTCGCCACCAGCCGATAGTCTCCCAGCGGAGCGGACAAGCCTATCTCCGGGTATTGCTGCTGCCCCGATAAATCCGGGCCCTGCGCCAGAAAATTGCGCCACCATTGAGCCAGATTCTCGTCATGCTCGGCTGCCCGCGTCAACTTTTCTGCCGGAACGCCGAGAAAATATTGGTAGACCATGTGGTGGAAGCGGGAGCCGCGTTCCAGGTATCGCTCGTTTTCCAGGGCCGGTTCGGCCTGGACGGCGGGCCAGGCGCGCTCCTCGATGTAGCGCAATTGAAACCGGCGCCGGCAGTCGACGAAATCTTGCAGCGAACCCTGGCTGAATTGAAAATCAGTTCCTAACGTCATCGAACGAACTCCAATCGTACGAATGCTATCTATGGATGGAACTACTGAAAAACTGTTGCACCGCGGAGCCGCGGAGAACACAGAGAATTTTTGAAAAGCTACGGCTAAACTTTTCGATGAAATGAAATCTTTGACAAATTTTTAAGATTCCTTCAAACTCAGCGATCTCTGTGTCTCGGCGGTGAGTTGGAATAGCGCCACAGATAAATTGGATAAATACAGATAAGGTTCAAGTTGGTTTTTATCTGTGTTTATCGTATTCATCTGTGGCTTTTCCTCCGCGTTAAGAATTTTTCTTTTCATCCCAATACGCCTGCAGGGCCACGAACGGAATCGCCGGTTGCGAATCCCCTCGCCGCCCCGTGTTCCAGGTGATCACCAACTCCTTGCGCGCCCGGGTGATACCCACATACAGCAACCGCAGGCGTTCGCGGACATAGTCCATCCGCGCCGTGTAGGTCGCTACACCCTGCTCGTACCAGTCGTACTCACTGGTCGACAGCGCCGCGTCGAGCTGCGCCAGCGTTTCCGCCCCCAGGTTGAGCCCATCGCGGATATACCACCGTTCCGAGATGTAGCGGTCATACGTCATCCCGGCGGGGAAATTGTAATTGTTCACCGCCATCAGGTACACCCGGTCCCACTCCAGCCCCTTAGCCTTATGCACCGTCGCAATCGTCACCTTGCCCTTGTGCTGGTCGGGATCAAAGCCAGTATCGTCTTCGTCGAATCCCAGGAAGCGGCGTTCATTTTTCGCGATCACGGCCAGTTCCGCCGTCATTTCGGGCAACCCCCAGTCCGGATGCATGGTACGCGCCTGCCGCAGCAGCACGGCCAACTTGTGAGCGATAGCCAGATCGGCCGGATCGGTGAACAGTTCCTGGGACAAGGTCAAGATGATCTGATCGAAGGGCAGTTCGATGGCGTTGTGCCAATGCTGGACCATCACGCGGAACCTCGCCAGTTGGTCCCGTTCATTCGGCGATAACGCTTCCCCGACGGATTCAAGCCAATCGCGCCCCGCTGCGGGATTGACGAAGTCCTCCACCTGGGAGCAGCCGCGCAGCAGCTTGGATGTTGCCTTGACCTCCGCCCAAACCTGCTCTTCTTCCCGATCCTCCCGCCGCCAGACCTGGTAGACCGTGGCCAGTTTCGATGCCGAGCCGGGGTTGGAGAGATACTTGAGAATATTGGCCAGCGCGCCAGCGGTCAGCCGCGTCGTGTTTGAACTTCGCAGCAGGCTGTCGACCGTCTCGATCTTGCGGCGGTGCAGTTCGTCGTTGACGGCAAAGCCGCGTGTGTTGCGCGGCGTCAGGATGGCCACCGTCTCATCGGGATGGTCTTCCACCCAGCGGGCGGCAGAGTCGACCACAGCGTTCAGTTCCGCTTCGGGGCTGTAGGCTGTCGGGATCAGGTGAATCTGATCTGGCCGGTCGTCCGGGTTGGGTTGGGGATCACCTTCCGGTGTCGGCTGAATGTAAGGCTTGCTCAGGGCGTCGCGCACCTCCAGGGTCGGGTGTTCGCGCTGGGTCCAATCGATCAGCCAGTTAGCGATCCCGATGATGCTGCGGGTTGATCGCCCGGAGTTGGGCAGCTCGCGGCTGAGGTCGGCTTCGCTGATGAATTCGCGCAGATAGTCGGGGTCGGCGGTGGTGAAGCTCTCGAAAATCGCCTGGTTGGGATCACCGACCCGCACCCAGTTGCCGTTGGGGCCTGCCAGCATCCCCAGAATCTCCTGCTGTAATAGGCTGCTGTCCTGGGCTTCGTCCTCCAGAATGTAAGGCCACAGATCGCGCAGGCGGGCGAGCAGCTCGTCGTCGCTGCGCAAGGCCAGAATCGACATACGGATCAAGTCGTCGAAGTCGACCGCACCGCGGTACGCCAGGGCGCGCTGGTAGTCACGGTACAGGCTTGCCCCCATCTCGGCCAGCGGCAGGGGGACGGGGAGCTGGTCTAGCTGCGCCTGGAGCGCCTCGGGCGTCCACTGCCTGTCCTTGGCCGTGCGGATGAAGCTCAGGGCGATGTTCTCGACTAGGTCGGGCAATTTCTCCCGTCGAATCCAGTCGGCGCGCTTCGCTTCCATCTCGGGGTCAAGATAGTCATCGAGCGCATCCGGGTTTTGCCCCAGCCAACTGTGGGCGACATCCTTGCGGATCGCGATGGCCTCCCGTTCGTCGATGATCTGGAAATTGGCGTCCAGGCCGACCAGTTCGGGCCGCTCGCGGACGATGTCATGGGACAAGCCGTGCAGGGTCCGCACCCGGTAGGGGGGGATCAGGCGGCGTTCGCCCGCTTGCAAAAAATTATGAATCCGGGCGGAAAAATTGTCCACCGCCGAGTTGGTCAGGGTGACGATCAGGATTTCCTGGCCCTCGGCGAGGATGTTGTCGGCGATCAGTTTGGCGGCCAGCGCCGAAAGAATCAGGGTCTTGCCGCTGCCCGGCACCGCGGCGATCCCCATCGTGCCGCGGGTGTAGGAGAGTATTTTCTCTTGGGCGGGGCGGGGGATGAATTCTGTGATCATATTTTCACGAAAGTTAGAATTGTCAACAGCACCTTGAACAACAAAATTTTCTTAGGAATCCAGGAAGCCTTGAATCTTTCTTCCTGTTTCCCTGGCTTCCTCATAAAGATATGTAGCGCAGTCTCGTGGATTGCCGTCAACGGCGGACTACGAGCGGGATGAGCCCAACTGCAAGGCCTGGTCGATGGCCCGGAGCAACTTGCCCTTGTGCTCGTAACCTTGCTCGCCGATTTGGCTCAAACCGAGGTAGATTCCCTCCCGGCAGCGGCGGATCAGGCCCAGGGCCAGGCGACGGAGTGCTTCTTGGCCGGTTTCGGTCTCATCTTCGTCTGTCCAGGGGCGGTGTTTGTCCCAGTGGCGGCTGAGCACGTAGGGATGGGTCAGCGGCTGGCGGATGCGCTCGTACCAGCCGCGCGAGCCGACATCTAGCCAGAATTGGTAATCGGCGGGGAGATTGCGCAAGAGAAAGGTATAGGCCGGGGCCAGAAAGACGGCATCTTCGGGTTGGGCTTGCCACTGGAAGATGTACTGCGCCGCGATGACGCCATCCTCGACCATGTGGAGATATTCCTGCCCCAGGGGAATGCCCTCGGCGGCGAGTTGGTCGCCGGCCACCCAGCGGAATTTCTGCACCGACTCGATCAGGTTGGCGGTCACTTCGGCGGCGTCGTAGTCCCAGTGGAAGTTGAAACCCGGCTGGGAGAGCACTTCGCCGAACAACTGACTCAGGAAATGATCCATCTCCACCGGATCGGATTGCGCATAGAGATCAATCCATTCGTACAGTTGCTGGTAGCGGCCTCCCAGCTTGAAAGTAATCCGCTCTTGCATCGCCGGGTTGATTAACTTGAAGGGTGAAAGCACCCCTTTGCGCTGCCGGTAGACGATCTCGGCGAGCAGTTGGGCGCGCACCAGGTCCATCTCGGCGATCGTCTCCATCAGGGTGTAAGCCACATCGAAACGGGAGGGGCGGATGTTCCATTGAGGGTGGGCCAGCGCGGTGAGGGTCAGCAGCGCTTGGGTAGCGGGTTCGTCCCGCAGGGAACGCGACGGGCGGTGCGAGTAGGTCGGGATTCCGGCGGCCTCGAAGCGCTCGCTCAACGAGAAGCGCAGCGCGTCGCTCAGGAAGGGCGCCAGGACGACGATTTCTCCTGGGGGGACGCCTCCCTCGATCAGGCCCGCGATTTGATCGACGACCCAATCCAGCATCTGAGGGTAATAACGGGTGTCCTCATGAGGGGGATAGTGGAGCGCTGATCCAGCATCCACGCTCGCTGGTGGCGGCCCCGGGCGTCTCTCCAGGGGGATGAGGACATGCTCCAGGGCCGCGGCGAAGGCTTCGGTTGCTTCGGACGTGACGAAGGATTCATCAACGCGGACATGTTGGTCGCAATGGGCCACAAGCGCGTGCGTGCTTTCGGGGTCTGCGCCCAAAAATCGGCGGTACCCTGCCTGGGTGTCGAAAATGAGCATCCCTGAGTCAAAAACGGGCAGCCATTCATCGAGCAGATCGGCGCTGACGGGGACATGCTCCTCGAGGTTATCGGCGATGAGATGCTTGTAGCTCTCGTAGAGATGGTTCTTGCAAATCGGTTCCTGCCAGAGCAAGTTGGTGAAGATCTCTACTTGGAGCGAGAAGTCGAGCAGGTTGTTTTCCAGGCAGTATCCCCGGAACAGGTTGGCACAGTGCTGGGCATCTTCGTAGATGTGGGCTTGCCCCGGATCGCCGACCCAGGCGGCCTTGAGCCGTTCGCCGATCTCGGTGTGCGGGAAGCCGACCAGCGCGGCCTTATTAAGGTTGTCGATGATCTGGCTGTAGAGGCGGTTGCGCTCCAGGGTGACGCCTTCGAACAGGCCTTCGCTCAGCAGGGGGCGCACCAGGTGGGCCATGTAATACTGGGCCGTCTCCAGGGTCAGGAAGGTTGGCGGCCGGTTGGGGTTGGCGAATCCGGCCTGCTCTGCGACCAGCGGCCAGTAGAGTTCGACCATCCGTTTGGCCAGACCGCCGACGGTCAGCACGGTGACGAGACTCCCGGCCTGGAGATCGGGCTGGCGCAGGGCCTGGTAATAGCGTGTTGCCAGGGTGCGTTGGGGCACGAGCAGCAGGATCGAATCGGCGGGCACGCCGGCCTCGATCAGGTAGAGCAGCCGCTCCACGCCGACGCTGGTTTTACCCGTCCCGGCAGGGCCTTCCAGAAAGATTTTAGCATCCAGCGGCGCTTCGATTAGGTCGAGTTGTGTCGAATTTGCCATTTCCCGTTCCCTAAAAAATTTTAAGAAAACCTTTGAGATTAGCTCTTGACTCGAATCGTTTTAGCTATTATACTCCGTTTTTGTAGGATGCCAGAAAGTTTTGTTGGATTTCAAAGCAATCACAACAGCTCGAGGTTCCATCCTCGGGTTGTTTTTGTTAGAAAGCCGATCAAACGCTATGGCTCCTCAAGCTATATCAAGTTTAATTTTCACAAGGAGTAAGAAGCATGTCTGAACGTGTCACCGGTACGGTCAAATGGTTCAATAATAGCAAAGGTTATGGCTTTATTGAGCGCGAGAGTGGCGATGATGTTTTCGTCCATTACTCGGCTATCCAGTCTGAAGGATTCCGCACACTTGACGAAGGTCAAGCCGT
>CAZXXW010000182.1:0-7104 GCA_964644835.1 uncultured Anaerolineales bacterium | reverse complement strand
TCCCGACGGCTTTACGTATCTTGGTGGTTCTATCGCTGGCGGCAACGATCGAGATGATACCGATCCTGCTGGTGCCGGACTTGAATGGACGATCCTGGTCTTGAATAACGGCGACAGCGTTGATCTTAGTTTCCAGGCCACGGTGAACGAATCGGGCACCTATACCAACCCTGCTGAGATCACCGCTTCGGATCAGAATGACCCCGACTCGACTCCGGATAATGATGATGGCGATCACTCCGAGGATGATGAGGACAGCGCTGCTGCCAACCCGCCCGCTGATCTTTTCCTAAGCAAAACCGTCGACAATCTTGGCGCACAAGTAGGTGATACCGTTGTCTTTACCGTTACCGTTCGGAATGATGGCCCCAATGATGCCACAGGAATCGAAGTGAGAGATGAGTTCCCGGATGGTTATACCTATGTGAGTGCGTCAACCAGCCAGGGAAGCTACAACAATGCTACCGGCATCTGGAATGTTGGTGATATTGTTGCTTATGAATCAGCTACTTTGGAAATCACTGCTACAGTCAATAACACTGGTGATTTCACCAATGTAGCCCAGGTTACGGCGGCAGATCAAGCCGATCCCGATTCGACACCGAACAATGATGACGGCGACCAGTCCGAGGATGACGAGGCCAGCGCTACCATTGAAAGCACCCGTGTCTTCGATCCGCCCTCAAGCTGGAAAACCGTTACCCCGGAGGGGTGGCCTATCTTGGTCTGGCAAATGGTGTGGATCAACAATGGCAACACGACGGCTTTCCCCGTTCAGGTGATTGACCCCATCCCCAACGGAACAACTTACATTGCTGGAAGCCTGACCTGTGAAGCTCTAGGAACGTCTAGCACAACCCGCTGCGAATATGATGCCGCGAATGATGAAGTCATCTGGGAAGGTAGCATTACGCCTGATTTTGGTGCTCAAAACGAAGATGAAGCTGACAATGAAGTCGTGATTACGTTCAATACAACTGTTGTTTCTGGCCAGACCCAGGTGCAGAATCAAGGTTTGGCGTACTGGGATGAAAATGATGATGACGTGATTGATAATAATGATGCCAATGTGGCCAACAACGCTCCTATCAGAACAGATGACCCCTCTACGAATCCGTCAGGAGATCCAACCGTGGCAAGACGCCCTGATGAAAGGCAAGGTGATGGAGCTGCTTTATTCGAGGAAGAAGCCTTGCCTGACACTGGCTTTGCGCCCGGTCGTGTGACGGTCTTGCCAGAACCGAAAGATGGCTTCGCTTATCATGATTACCAACAAGTTTTGATGCGGCTTTCGATCCCATCCATAGGCGTTGATCATCCCATTGTTGGCGTTCCTTTGGGGGATGAAGGTTGGGACACGGACTGGCTGGGCAATCGAGTTGGCTATCTGGATGGGACATCCTTCCCAACCTGGACAGGCAACACCGTTTTGACTGCTCATAACTATACTTCCGATGGTCTACCCGGACCTTTTGTCGATCTTGCTTCACTAAAATGGGGAGATCAGGTCGTCTTGTATGCTCATGGAAGCAAGTATACCTATGAAGTACGTCAGTCCGAATTGGTCTCTCCGCGAGATTTCTCCATCCTGGAACACAAAGAGCGCGACTGGCTGACCCTCTTCACCTGCTACCAATACGATGAGACCAGCGATCGGTATCTCTGGCGTCACGTTGTCCAGGCGGTGCTCATCGAAGTTGAGTCGCTGGAGTAAGAAGAACCCTCCCGAAATAAAAAAAGCCCTGCTGGCTTCGGCAGGGCTTTTTGTTTGGGATAGTGGCTGCTACAGGGTGTTGCGGACGCGGAAACGGTCGAATTCGCTGCTGGCCTCGCGCCAATCCGGGTCGACGCTCGATGTGGTGTTGGCTCTGGGCCCGCGGCGTAGTTTTTTCAACAGATCATCCAGATCGCTTCTGCTTCCCTCGGCGACAACCTCCACAGTCCCGTCGTGCCGATTGCGAACCCAACCGGTAAGGTTGAGCCGATTAGCATTTTCGAGCGTGAAGTAACGAAACCCCACCCCTTGAACATTGCCATGGACGCGAGCGTGTAAACGCGCTTTCTGATCTTCGGACATATTTCCTCCTGTTTGAACGGTCCCCTGGTTTGGTGAAGATGTGCTCAGAACATGATTCTTTGCTCAGGAAGCCGGGAAAAATGCAAAATTTCCTGGCCTCCCAAGAAAAGAATCGTCATTAATGTTCGATTGATTGCTCCTTGTTGCCCACAAAGGCCAAACTGAGAGTCGAAACCAGGACCAGAGCGAGAATCAGGAGCCACGGTCCCAGGTTTTGCATCCCTAACAGGAGAGCGCTCTCGCCGAACTGAACCTGGCGCCATTCCCGTTCCAATTGGGGCAAGGGCTTTCCCAAGGCGATCACGCTGCCCTCTTGGCAAGATGCTCCTTGTTGGTAGGCGCGCAGCAGATCATCGATCCCCTCCTGGCCAAATTCGGTTTGCAGATAGCGCGTAAACGAAGCGGATTGTGCGTAGGCCAGTTGGAAATTGGCCGCGTCGTTGGGAAAACTGTCGCACAAGGTCTCAAATGACATCAGGACACCGCGCTCGTAGCCTCTTTGCAGCAAAACAGGGTAATTCGGATCGGGCGATAGCTCGGCGACCGTTGCTAATCCCTCGTTCAACCAGCGGGGCAGGTTCGCGTATCCCTCACCCAATTTTTGGTACAGCAGCAAATGAGTCAGCTCGTGAGGAATTTGCCGTTTGACTTCCAGAACCTGAGATGTGTTCGCCGCGATGGAGACGAGCGAGTGTCCCAGGGCGGGGTCGGCGTGCCCGGCGATCCAGGCGCTGCTTCTGCTTACTGATAGCAACGCCGATTGCAACTCTTGTGAGTTCGCGTAAACATAAAACGTGATTCCCTTTGGTTCGGGGACAGCGACTATCGTTTTGATATGTTCGAGACCATCTTCTGCTGCTGTCAGAACCTGCTCCCCGAATTCCTTGTCTCGGCCATACCAATGAATCTCAAATTGCTCTGTCGAGAGCGATTGCCACTCGAAGCGGTCATCCCGGTAGCGGAATTCGAAACGCTTGCTGGTGAAAGTGCTGCCATCATTCAACGTGCCTTGGTACCAATATTCGATTATTGCAAAAGCGGGAAGGGGATTTTGGGATAAATCTAACTCGAAGATAATCTTGTCGCCGTCCAGGCTGATCTCACCCGCCGAGAAAGCTACCCCTGTGCCGGGCTGGAGAATCACCTCCACGGTCTCGATGGAGGCCTCAGATTGGTAGTCCGTCTCGATGGTCAACTGCTCCCCAAAACGGTAAGCCACCTCCGGGGTGGAGAACTGAATCTCCTGCTCCCCACGGGCAGGGTTGCTGAACCCCAAACAGAGTCCCAGGATGATCAGAACGGCAAGAATGCGGTGCATATCAAGCTCCCAGAAAAGCGAGTAGCGGAGTCAACGTCAGCGGGCTGAGCAGCGTGGTGATGAACACGACCGTGGTCACAAAAGATGGTTTCGTATCGAACTCGGTGGCCAGCACCGTGGTCAGCACCGCTGTAGGCATCGCCGCTTCGGTAATCCCGGCCTTGTAGGCGAGAGTCTCCAATCCGAACAGGCCCGCAGTGGCAAAGGCCAGCAAGGGGCCTCCCAGCAGGCGCATCCCCGTAGCCAGACCGAGGGCGCGCAAATCCCACGTCCGCTGATTTCTTTGAAGCTGTAACCCCAGCAGAATGAGCATCAAGGGGATGGCCGCATCTGACAGCACCGAGGCGGTCCGTTTGAGGGGGAGGGGCAACGACCATCCGAGGATGTTGAACAAAATGCCCAGGATAGCAGCATAAATCGCTGGTATCTTGGTCAATCTGATCAGCGTTTGTTTTACGTTCAGGTTACCCAGCGATGCGATCGCCACCCCGATTGTGTAAGTCAGGAACGCAGTGGTGATATAGAAAATGCTCGCATGGGCCATGGCGGTTTCGCCAAAGGCAAACATGATCAGCGAAAGCCCGTAGTTGGCTGTGTTCATGAATGTCGCTGCAATGATCACCGCGGCGAGCAGCTTGCGCTCCAGCTTGAGGGCCCGGCCCAGCAGCCAGGTTATCAGAATGAGGCTGATCACCTGCGTGGCGGCGAAAGCCGAGATCCGGAACATGGCATCCTGGTTGATTTCGCTGTTGGCCAGCAGATCAAAGATGAGCACAGGGCTCAAGGCGTAGAAGAGAGTCTGCGACAAGGAGCGGGGTTCGATCTCCAGCCAGGTGCCCAACAGGTAGCCGATTCCGGCCATCAACAGAATGGGCAACAGATTGTTGACAAAGAGAGTTGTTAAGATGTTCAAGGTTGCTTCCTGACGGTGGTTCCGCTTGCCCCCTGCGACTCACTCCCAAAGTTCGTCGTCTTGATCGCTGAAGTCCAGCAGGTCAAAGTGGTCAATGTCCATGTTGAAAGCGAGATTATCCAGCGCGTCCTGGAGGAACCGGGCTTCTTCGGCGTCATCCGTTTCGTCCAGAATCTGTTGGAGCAGCCTTTCTTCATCTTCCCCGCCTACCTGTGATAGCGCCCAGATGGCCGCCGAACGCGTTTCTTCTTCATCGAGCAGTTCGATCAGGTCGGGGATCGCTTCCTTGATGTGGATTTCCCCGGCGGCGCGGGCGGCCTCCCGCCGGATTTTGGGATGCTGGTGATCAAGCATACGCAGTACTTTCGCTTTCCAGCGACGGTCATAGGACCGTCCCATGGCGAACAGTGCGCTGACTTGCCAGTCGATATCATCTCTCTGGTAAGCCTCCTCGATCAAAGCGGGGACATTTTTGTGAGTGACGTAGCCAAGCGCCTCAAGGGCATGGCGGCGCACTTTTTTGGACCCCGTACCTTTTACCGTCTTGAGCAAACAGGTGACAATTTCTTTGTACCGTTCGGAGCAGATCTCTTCGATCTCACCCAGATAGGTAAATTTGCCCAGGCTGGAAGCGCAGGCAGCGCGAACATCTCTATCGGGGTCGTTTTCGAGCATCTCCAACAAGGTTGGGATCATCTCGGCCGTCTCGTAGATGAAAAAGGAGCGCGCCGCCAGAAAACGAGTGTATGGGTCTTCGTCGTGGATGCCAATGCAGCTGACCGCTTCGTAGGAAAGCAAATAATTCTCCTCGATGAGTTGTTCCATCTCTTCGAGCAAGGCCCGTTTGCGCTCGACGGGAATGTTGCCCCAAATCTCTTCAAATTGGCGAACCTTTTCACCTTCCAGATCAGAAAGATGGTAGACCAGCAACGGCATCAAAAGCTCATCGGCATTTTGGAGATTTTCAAGGGCGTCTTCAAAGGGTGTTTTGCGGTTTTCTTGTCCTGATTTGTTCATTATGGTAATTCAACCGGGTTGGTAAAATCGAGTATGTTGATATAGATCAACAACAGAATCATGGCGATGAAACTGACTGTGTTGATCGCATCTTGCCATTTTTGGGGAATACGGCGTCCCAGAATGATTTCGGGCAGCGTAAAGAGAATCCGCCCGCCATCCAGCGCAGGGACGGGTAAGAAGTTGAGCACGCTCAGCGAGATCGTGATCGTGGCGAAAAATTGGAGCACGTTGACGTTGAGAGGTGACTCCGGAGCCGGGGCTTCCATCTCCCTGACGTCTTGGTAAACGTCGTACATCCCTTTGTAGCCGACGGGACGGGCTACTTCTGCCGGCAGGTTGCCGCGGATGATCTGTCCGGGTAGGGTGACCAGAAATCGAGCATGATAATACGTCGCTTGGGCACCCATGCCAAATGATCTCAGCAAGCCGACCTCTTCGACTGGGTTGCTCATCACGATACCGATTGATCCCTCACCTTCGGGTGGGTTCTTCCGGGGAACAAGAGATATTTCGCTGCTCTCTCCGTCTCGCTGGTAAGTCAGATCAATCTCTTCTCCCAGGTGGGCGTAAATTGTATCGTGGAGCTCCTCCATGCTGTCGATCTCTTCTCCGGCAGCGTTGGTGATGATGTCTCCGCTGGCCAGGCCGGCCTGTGCCGCCGGTGATTCGGCGGCAACATCGATGATCAAGACCTTGTTGGGGTCCGGTGCGCCGGTTTGGGTGAAGATCAGCGCGTAGACCAAGACGGCGACGAAGAGATTGACGATCGGCCCGGAGGCGTAAATTGCCAGGCGCGTCCACGGGCTGGCAGATTGCAAGCCTCCCGGCGCGTCGGGATCATTTTCACCTTTGAGGCGGACAAAGCCTCCTAAGGGCAACCAATTGAGAGTGTATTCCGTGTTTCCTGCTTTGAATAGGGTCAACGCCCGCGGGGGAAGCCCAAAGCCAAATTCTTCTACTTCTACGTTTAATAGTCGCGCTGCCAGAAAGTGACCCAGTTCGTGCAAAATGATCAGTGCTGACAGTGCGATGAACAGTTGTAATAATCCAGCCATACAAGTATCCTTCGTTTAGGGTAGCTATTTATCGTCATCGTGGCGGGTTTGATGGGCTTTTTGCGTATAGCCAATACCGGTAAAATATTGCCGCCACATTCATATCTTGATTATATCCTGTTATCGGGCGCTTCGGTAGTTTTGGATGTCTTTTGAGAGCGATTCTAACAGGATTCTAAACTTTTGGTTTCGCTTTCTTACCCCGTGCTATAATTTCAGCCATGGAAGACTTGCTCATCTTGGAACGAACAATATCCTGCCCTGAGTGCAAAGGGGGGAGATTTTGATTCTGGTGACCGGTGGGACCGGTTTCATTGGCCAGGCGCTGATCCGTCATTTGGTTGCAGCAGGGTACCGTGTCCGCACCTTGATTCGGCCATCCGAGCGATCCCCGCGCTTGCCGCGCGGTGTGCCTGTTGAAGTTGCTGTGGCCGGAATCAACGACGAGCGCGGCCTCAGGGCTGCCATGGTCGGGGTCGATACCGTCTACCATCTCGTCGGCGCGGAGCACCGCGGCCCCAGGGAAGACTTGATGGCCGTCGATGTGCGCGGCGCGAGAACGCTGGTTGAAGCCGCCGCAGATGCCAACGTGGACCGCTTCTTCTATATCAGTCATCTCGGTGCCGATCGATCCTCGGCATTCCCGGTTTTGAAAGCGAAAGCGATCGCCGAAGATCATATCAAGAGCAGCGGCGTCGACTATACGATCATGCGCTCGGCG
>CAZXXW010000181.1:0-7106 GCA_964644835.1 uncultured Anaerolineales bacterium | reverse complement strand
GAGAATATGGCCCAGGCTACCGCCGTGGCAGGCAAAGGCATGGAAGTGGAAGAAGAAGCGATGATGGAAGCCGAAGCCCCCGCCGCGGAGGCTGCCGCCGATGAGGCTGGTCGAGGGGCTGGTGCAGCCGAAGCCGAGCCGATCAGCGTGCGGATGGATTTCAACCCCCTGGCGACCTTTGCCCCCACCATGCGCACCGACGCCGATGGCAATGCAACCGTGCAGGTGACGTTGCCCGATAATCTCACCCGTTACCGGGTCATGGTTGTGGCCGTCGATTCCGATGGCAAGCAATTTGGCTCTGCCGAATCCAGCATCACGGCGCGTTTGCCTCTGATGGTGCGCCCGTCTGCGCCCCGTTTCCTCAACTTTGGCGATCGGTTCGAGCTTCCCATTGTGCTCCAGAACCAGACCGATGAAGAGATGGAAGCGGATGTGGTCGTCGAGGCCACCAATCTCAGCTTCACCGAGGATGTCGGGCTGCGGGTGACGGTGCCGGCCAACGATCGAGTCGAAGTGCGCTTCCCCGCCGCGGCGGAGATGGCCGGGACGGCCCGGTTCCAGGTCGCCGGGGTCTCGGGGAGTTATGCCGATGCCGCCTCGATCTCCTTGCCGGTTTACACCCCCGCGACCACCGAGGCGTTCGCCACCTACGGCGTCGTCGACGAAGGCTCTGTAGCACAACCGGTAGCAGCCCCCGAGGGAGTCTTCCCGCAGTTCGGCGGTTTGGAGATCAACACCTCCTCGACGGCGCTGCACGCCCTCACTGATGCGGTCATCTACCTGGTCTCCTATCCTTACGAGTGTTCCGAGCAGTTGGCATCCCGCATTCTCGGTGTCGCCGCCTTGCGGGATGTGCTTTCCGCTTTCGAGGCTGAGCAGCTTCCCAGCTCCGAGGAGATGGAAGAAGCCGTGCAGCGGGATATCGAACGTTTGGAAGGGTTGCAGAACAACGATGGCGGCTTCCCGATTTGGCGCCGCGGTCAGGATTCCTTCCCCTTCCATACCATTCACGTTGCCCACGCGCTGGCCCGGGCCGAAAGCAAGGGATTTGCTGTCCCCGAGGGGATGAAGCAGCGGGCTCTCGAATATCTCCGTGATATCGAGAGTCACTACCCCCCTTGGTACAGCCAGCGCACCCGCCAGACGCTCAGCGCGTATGCCGTCTATGTCCGCAATCTGATGGGCGATCCCGATCCCGTCAAGGCGCGCAATCTGCTCAACGAAGCCGGTTTGGAGAACCTCACCCTCGATGCCGTCGGCTGGATCTGGCCGGTCTTGATCGATGATCCCGGGTCCGAGGCGGAATTGGACGCGATCCGGACGTATATCGGCAATCGCGTCGTCGAGACCGCCGGGGCGGCGAACTTTACCACGACAGTATCTGATCAAGATTACGTGCTGCTGCGCTCCAACCGGCGCACCGATGCGATCCTGCTGGATGCTCTGATTCTCGATGATCCTGACAGCGACCTGATCCCCAAGCTGGTCAACGGCCTGCTTGCCCACCGGGTCAAGGGGCGCTGGAGCAGCACCCAGGAGAATATCTTTGTCCTGCTGGCCCTGGACCGCTACTTCAACACCTTCGAAGCCCAAACGCCCGACTTTGTCGCCCGCATCTGGCTGGGCGAGACCTATGCGGGTAGCCATCAGTATGAGGGCTACTCCACCGAGCGACACGTCACCGAAATTCCGATGGCCTATTTGGTGGAAGAAGAGCTTGGTGGTGGGGAGACCCAAGACCTGATTCTGAGCAAGGAGGGGCAGGGCCGCTTGTACTACCGCCTGGGCTTGCGCTACGCGCCCACGGATTTGAATCTTGATCCCCTTGATATGGGCTTTGTCGTCACCCGCAGCTACGAAGCCGTTGACGATCCCGAAGATGTCTATCAGGACGAGGACGGTGTCTGGCATATCAAATCCGGCGCCCGTGTGCGGGTGCGTTTGACCATGGTGGCCGATAACCGCCGTTATCACGTTGCTCTGGTCGATCCGCTGCCCGCCGGGTTGGAGATCGTCAATCCCACCCTGGCCGTATCGCAGAGTGTGCCCGACGACCCGGAAAGCCCCGACTCTCGTTACCGCTGGTGGTGGTGGACGTGGTACCAGCACCAAAACATGCGCGACGAGCGCGCCGAAGCGTTCACCACCCTCTTGTGGGACGGCGTTTACGAATACACCTATGTCGCTCGCGCTACCACGCCGGGGACGTTCGTTGTGCCTCCCGCTAAGGCCGAAGAGATGTACTCCCCCGAGGTCTTTGGCCGCAGCGGCAGCGATTGGGTCATTGTGGAGTAGCAGATAAACTGATTGCTTGTTCTTAGTCCTGGAGATATAGATCGCCTCCAGGACTTTTTTCTTTCTGTCTGTGGTTTTTTTATGAATTCTTTACGCCCGAACCTTTGACTTTGATAAACCGCTGTGTTAAAGTTGCCGACGTTGGATCGATAAAAAAGAATCTGAAAGACGAAGCAAAGAACCTATGTTTACTCACTTAAGTAGCCATAAGCCCAACCAGGCCCAGCCTCAGCCTCAACCTCAACCCAACCCATGCCTACCATCGCAAAGGCAAGGTGATTGACGCTTATTGTTACTTGAAAAAAAGAGATGAGCCAAAGCCAGCCTACTTGCGAGTAGGCTGGCTTTTTTTGTTGGGAAGATTTTTGTCTAACGCCCCATACCGTTCAAGTCAAAAAGGAGACTTCGATGAACATAAATACAGATCTGCACACAAGCTCAGTGAAATCCACGATGAAAGGCAACCAACCACCAGAGCAAAAACAGCAAGTTCATGAAGGATTGGTCAGCGTTGTCGTCGCCGAGAGCGATATTGCCAAGATCGACGGCGAACATGGCGCGTTGATCTATCGCGGTTATGATATTGGCGATCTTGCCCGTTATTCCACCTTTGAGGAAGTTGTTTACTTGTTATGGTACGGTGAACTCCCTACGCAGAAAGCGTTGGAACAATTCACGGCTGAACTGGCCGCGCAACGAGATATCGATGACACCACCTGGCAGGTTTTGACCATGTTACCGCGCGATGTCGAAACCATGGACGCTTTGCGAGCGGCCGTGTCCACGTTGGCTTGCACCGATGCCGATAACGGCAATGGGGAAGTCAGTCGTGAAGCCAATTTGAAGAAAGCAGTCAAGCTGATGGCCAAATTCCCCACGATTGTGGCCAATTACTATCGTCACTTGCAAGGGGAAGAGCGCGTTCACCCTGATCCCAGCCTGAGCCATGCTGCGAATTTCTTGTACATGCTTCATGGCATGCCTCCCACTGAGACGGAAACGAAAGCCATTGACTTGTGCATGCTCTTGATGGCTGAGCACGGTTTCAACGCTTCTACCTTTGCAGCCCGGGTCACCGCTTCGACGTTGTCGGATATGTACGCGGCCATCACCAGCGCGATCGGCACCCTCAAGGGACCCTTGCATGGCGGTGCCAATCGAAAAGCGATGGAAATGATGCTCGAAATTTGCGAAATTGACGAAGTGGATACCTATATTGATCGCGCCTTGGCCGCCAAGCGCCGCATCATGGGGTTTGGGCACCGGGTGTATAAACGCGTCCCCGATCCCCGCCAGGCCTACCTGAGCAATCAACTGCTCGAGCTATCCGAGGAATCGCAAGATTATCATTTCTACAACCTGGCCACAAAAATTGCAGCGACAGTAGAAGCCAAAAAGGGCCTCTATCCTAACGTGGATTTTTACACCGCCCCGGTTCTTTACATGATCGGCATTCCCCTGGAACTGTTTGTGACCATCTTCGCCATCAGTCGGGTTTCTGGTTGGACGACGCATGTCATGGATCAGTTTGAAAACAACAGGCTGCTCCGCCCGTTGAGCGCCTACGTCGGCCCGGATACTCGCCCTTACACACCGATGGATCAACGTTAGTACCTTCAAGCAGGGATGAGCAACGCCGTTCCTGGCGAATAAACCAAAACGGAGAAACACCGCAAAAAATCTTGAAAGGGTTTGAAGGAAATCACATGGGACACACCTTAGCACAAAAAATCATCGCCTCCCATCTCGTCGAAGGGAGTATGTCACCAGGCGAACAAATCGCCATTCAGATTGACCACACCCTGACACAGGACGCCACCGGCACGATGGCGTGGCTAGAATTCGAAGCCATGCGGATTCCCCGCGTGCAGACGGAACGTTCGGTCAGTTACGTTGATCACAACATGATCCAGGCCGATTATCGCAACGCTGACGATCATCGCTATTTGCAGACCGTCGCAGCGCGTTATGGGGCCTATTTCTCCCGCCCCGGCAACGGCATCTGCCACCAGGTGCAGATGGAGCGCTTCAGCGTGCCGGGCAAGACTCTCTTGGGGTCCGATAGTCACACGCCCAATTCTGGCGGGTTGGGCACGTTGGCGATTGGCGCCGGGGGATTGGATGTCGCCGTTGCCATGGCCGGTGGCCCTTTCTACATGACCATGCCCGCCATCCTTGGCGTGGAGTTGACCGGCCCGTTGAATCCCTGGGTGACGGCCAAAGATGTCATCCTTGAAATCCTGCGTCGGCTGACGGTCAAAGGCGGCGTGGGCAAAATTGTGGAATACTTTGGCCCCGGCGTTGCCACCCTCAGCGTGGATCAGCGCGCCACAATCTGCAACATGGGCGCTGAGCTTGGGGCAACGACATCTGTTTTTCCCAGCGACGAGCGAACGTTGGCATATCTCAAAGCGCAAGGGCGCCCCCAGGATTGGGGTCTCTTGGCTGCTGACGACGATGCCGACTATGACGAAGTGATCACCCTGAACTTAAGTGACATTGAGCCGCTGATCGCCAAACCTTCCATGCCGGACAACGTTGTTCCCTTGAGCGATCTCGTTGGTCTGCCTGTTGCCCAGGTTTGTATCGGCTCTTGTGTCAATTCTTCCTATCAGGATTTGGTCAAGGTGGGGCGGATCCTCAAAGGGAAACGGGTTCATCCCGACGTCAGCATGACGATCACGCCGGGCAGCAAGCAGGTTTATGCGATGATCGCCGATGACGGCACCCTGGCGGATCTGATCCGGGCAGGTGCGCGTATTCTTGAATCGGCTTGTGGCCCTTGCTTGGGGATGGGACAGGCTCCGGCGACGGGTGTCAATACATTGCGCTCTTTTAACCGCAATTTCAAGGGGCGCAGCGGCACGGCGGATGATCGATCCTATCTGGCCAGCCCAGAAGTGTGTGCCGCGGCGGCCCTTACGGGAAAATTTACCGACCCGCGCACCTTGGGCGAAGCTGTGAGCGTTCAATCGCCCGCTGCCTTCGCCGCAGACGATAACATGATTGTACCGCCCTCACCGGAGGAGCAAGCTCAGGACGTGGTCGTGGTGCGGGGCCCCAACATCAAGCCCGTTCCCATTGCTGACCCCTTGCCTGATACCCTCACGCTGGATGTGCTCTTGAAAGTCGGGGACAACATCACCACCGATGACATCATGCCTGCCGGCGCAAAAATTTTACCGCTGCGCTCCAATATTCCTGCCATTGCCGAGCACGTTTTCGTCAGGATCGATCCTGATTTCGTCGAGCGCGCCAAGTCCAGGGGTGAGGGCGCTTTGGTTGGCGGGATCAACTATGGGCAGGGATCGAGCCGCGAACACGCCGCGTTAGCCCCCATGTATCTGGGCGTCAAAGCCGTGCTGGCCAAGTCGTATGCCCGCATCCATCAGGCCAACTTGGTCAATATGGGCATGCTCCCGCTTCTTTTTGTCAACCCAGATGATTATGATCGAATCGAGCAGGGGACTACGCTTGAACTTAGCGGGATTCAGGCGGCGTTGGAACAGGGTTCCGATGTTGATGTCATCAATCGGGAAGTTGGAGAGACGTACCGCGCCCAGATGAACCTCACCGACCGCCAGCGCGAGATTCTGCAAGCGGGGGGCTTGTTGAATCTCTACCGCAACCGGGAGGTGGCTCAATGACCTATCAGATTACCTTGATTCCGGGAGATGGGATTGGCCCCGAAGTGACCGCCGCTGCTCGCCGCGTGCTGGAAGCAACCGGCGTTTCCATCGACTGGGATGTGCAGCATGCCGGTGCCAACGTCATGGACGGGTTGGGGACGCCGCTGCCTGAGCAAGTCTTGGATTCCATTCGTAAAAACGGCCTCGCCCTCAAAGGGCCGATTACCACGCCGGTAGGATCGGGCTTCCGCAGCGTCAATGTCGCTATCCGCCGGGCGTTGGATCTTTATGCCAATGTCCGCCCGGCGAAGCGTATGGCGGGCATTCCCTCGGCGTATGGAGACGTAGACCTTGTCGTCGTGCGAGAAAACACGGAGGGCCTCTACGTTGGCATCGAGCATGACGTCATTGCCGGAGAGGCTGCCGAGGCCATTCGGATCGTCACCCGCACTGGGTCGGAACGGGTCGTCCGCTTTGCTTGTGAGTATGCCCGCATCCATGGAAGGAAAAAGGTCACTGCTGTTCACAAAGCCAATATCCTCAAGTTGACCGACGGCCTTTTTCTAGAAACGGCCAAGCAGGTGGCCCAAGACTATCCCGACCTGGCGTTTGAAACTCGCATTGTGGACGCGATGTGTATGCAGCTGGTCATGCGGCCTCAAAACTACGATGTCATCGTGTTGCCCAATCTCTATGGCGACATTGTCAGCGATCTTTGTTCAGGACTTGTCGGCGGCCTCGGTGTCACGCCGGGGGCCAACCTGGGAGAAAAAGCCGCTGTCTTTGAGCCGGTTCATGGCTCCGCACCGGACATTGCCGGGCAAGATCGCGCCAATCCCTGCGCGGCGATTCTCTCAGGCGCGTTGATGCTGCGCCATCTCGGCGAAAACGAAGCTGCAAATTCGGTTGAGGCGGCGGTCGCTGCCGTCTTGGCAGAAGGCCGCGTGGTAACGGCCGATCTCAACGTTGGTGGCGACGAAACCGCGGTCGTTGGCACCCAGGCAATGGCAGAAGCGATCATCGAAAAGTTGTGATTAAATAAATCGTCCCTGATGATTGAAATTCATCAGGGACGTTGTCTTGATACTGTTTGTGCTCTTTGTTACCGCTTTTCTTTAATTTTCTTCTAACAACGACATCACCGCCGCGGTCATCAAAGCGACGCCGTTGGTCAGCGCT
>CAZXXW010000180.1:0-7171 GCA_964644835.1 uncultured Anaerolineales bacterium | reverse complement strand
TTGGCTCCCAGGAGGAAAAATGGGAATCGCAAGCGATGTTCAACTTGGCAAGAACGTGGTTATTCACCATCGAGACTTGGTTAATCTTTATGGTTGCTCGATTGGTGATGAGACTACGTTGGGGCCCTTTCTCGAGATACAACGTGGAGTAAATATCGGGCAACGATGTAAGATCTCTTCTCATTGTTTTGTTTGCTCCGGGGTAACGATTGAAGACGAAGTTTTTATCGGTCATGGGGTTATGTTCATAAACGATATCTATCCCCGCGCCAGCACCCCTGATGGTCGCCTGCAAATTGATTCTGATTGGAAACTCGTGGAAACGTTGATAAAAAAAAGAGCTTCCATCGGTAGCGGAGCCACAATATTGGGTGATGTGGTCATCGGGGAAGGCGCCATGGTTGGGGCGGGCGCAGTTGTCACCAGAGATGTTCCTGATTATGCGATTGTTGTTGGTGTGCCCGCAAAAGTGATTGGTGATGTTCGCGAGCGTGAGCGTACCGTTATCCAATGAGCCAACTTTGTTGTTCAATAGGATGGAATTGGTTTGTGATTGGGGGCTATCAACACTTACCTACATAAACTAGAAACGCCTCATTTTTTCCGGAAACAAAAATACCCCCATGTGGTTGTTGCCGCATGGGGGTATTTCTTTTTGTAGAGAATTGACTTGTTAACCCAATTTCTCGATCAACGCGTCCAACTCCTCATTCGAATAATAATGGATCGTGATCGTGCCACCTTTTTTGCCATGTTTGAGTTTAACTTTGGTGCCCAGTGAGGCCTGAAGCTGGTCTTCGATTTCGATCACTTCGGGAGAAGGAGCGGGCTTGGGTATTGGAGCCGGCTTCTCGCCGCTTAATTTGCGCACCAGCGCTTCGGTTTGGCGCACATTGAGACCCTTGTCGATCACCGTTTGGAGCGCCGCTGCCTGGCTTTTGGGTTTAGGTAGCCCCAGCAGGGCGCGGGCGTGCCCCTCGCTGATCTTCTCTTCAACTAACGCCTCTTTGAGACTCGGCGGCAAGCTTAACAGCCGTAACGTGTTGGTGATCGAAACCCGGCTTTTGCCTACTCGTTCGGCGATTTCTCCATGGCTGAGACCGAATTCGTCGGCCAATTGCTGGTATGCGGTTGCCGTTTCCAGGGGGCTGAGATCGGCGCGTTGCACATTTTCGATCAGAGCTAATTCTAGTCGATCTTGATCGCTGGCCTCGCGCAGGATCACGGGAACCTCGTCAAGCTGGGCCTTCTTGGCAGCCATCAGCCGGCGTTCGCCCGCGATGAGGATATACTTGCCCGCCTCTTCATCTTTTGTGATGATCAGGGGTTGGATGATGCCATGTTCTCGGATGGACGCGGCCAATTCGGCGATGCCCTCGGGGTCGAAGTTGGCCCTCGGTTGGTGGGGATTAGGGATAATTTTCTCTACGGGAACTGCTATGCTGCCCGACATTGCTTGAGCCGATTCCTCTACATCGGGGATCAGAGCGCCTAATCCTTTGCCGAGTCCGGGACGTTTTTTTGCCATGCGATCACCTTTTGCTGGGGGTCAGATTATGCTTGGTCGCTTGCTAAGATTTCTTCAGTCAATGCTTGGTAAGCTTTTGCACCCGTCGATTGCGGAGCGTGAACCGAGATGGGCATGCCATAGGAGGGCGCCTCGGCCAAGCGGATGCTGCGGGGGATAATCGCCTTGAAAACCTGATCGGGGAAGAAGCGGCGCACCTCTTTGACCACGTCGCCGGAAAGATTCGTGCGGGAGTCAAACATGGTCATCAACACGCCGCGGATGCTCAAACTGGGAGATAGCGCCTCTCGGACGCGTTTGAGCGTCTGGATCAACTGGCCAAGGCCTTCCAGGGCCAGGTATTCGCATTGAACCGGGATGATCACGCCATCGGCGGCGGCTACCAAGCCGTTCAGGGTCAACAGCCCCAGGGACGGTGGACAATCGATGATAATGTAATCGTATTTCTTGACCAGCGGCTTCAGTGCTACCTTCAAGCGAGTTTCACGCCCGATTTCATTGACCAACTCCACGGTGGCTCCGGCCAAAGCTGGCGAGGAGGGCAGAATATCCATCTTGATCTTAGGGTTATGCAAGATGTTCTTTGTGGCCGGTTCGATCTCCAGCAGGGCTTCGTAGGTACCACTTTTGACCTTCTCTTTCTCGATGCCCACAGACGAGGTTGCGTTGGCCTGCGGGTCAATGTCGACAAGCAGCACGCTTTGCTCGTACTGAGCCAGGTAAGCAGCCAGATTGATTGCTGTCGTTGTCTTTCCCACGCCGCCCTTCTGATTGGCGATTGCGTAGATCATGGTTCTTGCACCTTTGTTCGTACCAATTTGTTTTGGGTGGATATGCTCTGGAGCCCCGCGGCGGTTATGGATTGCGCCGCCATGTAGTTGGCAAACGCCGCTGCCTCCCACGGATTTCTTGATTGTGAAAGTTGGATGAAAAACGCGGCCGCAAAAATATCACCTGCGCCTGTGGCGTTGATCTCGTTGACGTTCGGGGCCGGTACGTGCCGCCACGTCCCCTGCCAACATACACGTGCGCCCCTTGCTCCTTCGGTGACGACCAGGATGTCGCTCGTCGCAGCCATCGCCCTGATTTGGGCCTCATCTCTGCCAACATCTTCGATGCTGATCACGGTCGCATCGGCAAACGATAAAGTCTGAGAAGCCTCGGGCCATGGGGTCGGTGCGACATGTCCATGCTGATCCCAGCTTCGCAGCCAGCCCTGGGCGGTCAAACAAACTTGCGAGTGGGGAAATTCTTCCACCAGCTTGGGGGAGACCTCCTGGGCGATCGGCCCGAGGTGGACGATGGGGGTGGATCGCCATGCTGTCGGAATCTTGCCGATTGCCAGGCCAGGGGCAACATGGTGGAGAATCTGAACGCGCTCGTTGTTGGTCCTGATATTCTCGAAACAAGTGCTTTGGCTTGTGGCAAAAGCAGCAATCGAAATCCCCCGCTTGCTCAGGGGTGCCAGGGATAGTTCTCCGCCCCAAGCAGTGACGACGCCGACGCGCATCCCCAGAGCATGGGCTGTTAGTGCGGCGTAAGCGGCGGTGCCTCCCAGTTGGCGGCCTTGCGGTGTGAGGTCAACGCAGAGATGGCCAACAATGAGATAGTCCATGGGGTTGACAAAGGCCGAGTTTTTCATGCCTGAATTATACCTGAAAGCGCGCCTTTTAAAACCGAAACCCGGCCCTTCTGATCAGGCCGGGTTTTTGGATTGTTTGATAAAAACTTTATCTCTGTGGGTAGATGAATACCTTGCGGCTTTTGCCGGAACCCTTGCTCTCGGTGTAGACTTGTTTGTTGTCGCGCAGTTCGATGTGCACAAAGCGGCGTTCGTTGGCTGGCATCGGCTCCAGAGATTTTTCTCGCTGTGTCTCGATGACCTGATCGGCGACTTGGCGCGCCATCCGGCGGACTTGCTGCTCGCGTCGGTCGCGGTATCCCTCGACATCGAGGACGAGCGGCACGGAGCGTTCCAGTTCCTTGCCCAGAATCAACCTTCCGAGATACTGCAAGGCGTTGAGCGTTTTTCCCCGGTTGCCGATCAGAACACTCAAATCGTCGCCGTAAATATCCACATGCACGGGTACCCGGTTATGGGGCCCGTACGGCTCTCCAAGATAGGTTTCAAGCCTGACGTCGTCGATGTTCATCCTGGTGAGTAAATCTCTGACAGTTTCCTGAGCCAGGTTGACGAGATGGTTGTCTTGCTCGTCTTCCTCTTCTTCGACGGTTGTTTCGGTCGGAGGGGCTTCTGGCTGGGTTTGGGGTTCACGCTCTTCAACTGCGCGGTCGTCCTTGACAATTAGCATAATCCGGGCTTGCCGGGCGCCGAGGCCGAGTATACCGGTGTTGCCTTCGTCCAAAACTTTGACATCGACCTGTTCTCTTTCCAGGCCCAATTGATTTAGCCCCTTTTCAATCGCTTCGTCTACACTGGGGGCGATAACCTCTAGCGTTGCGTGACTTTCGGTCATTTCTTTCCTCCTCCGGTTCAAGTTTTCGCTTTATTGGGAAGAATACTTCGCCAATCAAGCCGCCCCATCAGACCGTATTGTACCATCGTGGACAGGTTGCTGACGACAAAATAGAGCGCCAGGCCAGATGAAAAGCTGTATGCCAGCCAACCCATCAGGATGGGCATATACAGGCCCATCGCTTTTGTCATCTGCGCGCTTTGGTCGTTCCCGCCACCCGTCGAGGTGGTCATCATCTTGGTTTGCAAGTAGCTGGTGATGACCACAATAATGGCCATGATCGGGATGCCGAAGCCGCCAATGGAGAGACCGTAGTCCTTTTCGGGCACACTCAAATCCATCCACAAAAACATATTGTTGATCGGGATCAAGTCGGCCCCGTTGCTGATGTGGTGGGAGAGATTGAGCAACTGGAGTGGGCTGACGGCTAAAGTCCGGATGATGGCCTGGTACAAACCGATGATGATGGGGAATTGAATCAGGGTGGGCAAACAAGACCCAAACGGGTTCACGCCCATATCCTGATATAGCTTCATCTGCTCTTGGGCGAGCTTTTCTTTATCGTCTTTATACTTTTCTTGAATCTTTTTCCATTTTTCAGATTCCTGCATTTCTTGCATCGCTTTGCTTTGTTTGACTTGTTGCGCGCTGAGCGGGTAGAGCAAGAGGCGGATCAAAATGGTAAAGAGAATGATAGCTAATCCGAAATTTTGCCCTACAAAACCGTAGATGAAGAGCAAAATTTGAATCATGATGCTGATAAATGAATCCCACATGGTGTTTTCCGTTTTCTAATGTTTTTATTCGGTT
This sequence comes from uncultured Anaerolineales bacterium, assembly GCA_964644835.1. Lineage (GTDB taxonomy): Bacteria > Chloroflexota > Anaerolineae > Anaerolineales > UBA11858 > JAYELX01. The sequence continues at coordinate 2,356 of CAZXXW010000180.1, read as the reverse complement.
CTATTCTAAGAAGTCGAACAGGAAATTATTCTTCCTCTTCGCCAAATGCCCATTTTTGAGTGCCGTTGCTGTTCATCGCTACAAGGAGAGAATCGGGCTGATCTGTAGAAATGAGAATGAGTTCATGTTCCTCGGCGGCAACGGGACTGGTGTAGGTGTGGCCCTCGAAGTTCTCTTGCCATCTGATCGTTCCATCCGGCGAAACAGAGACAAGGCTACCGTCTTCGCTGGTGAAGTAAATTGCTTCTTCCGTTACCAGCGGCGTGCTGACGATCGCTTCGCCAGGTTGAACCTCCCAGAGCAACTCTCTGCTTTCCCGGTCGAGGGCGTAGAGCGTGCCGCTCAGGTCACCAAAATAGAGACGATTCTTTTGAATGGTTGGCCCGGCCCAAACCCAATCTTCTGTGCCGAAGCGCCAAATCTCGCGGCCGTTCTCGGCCTGGATGGCGATGACTTCTTTGGCGATGGTGCCGGTGTAGAGAATTTGGTCTTCGCTCAGGGCGGGGGTGCCAAGAATGGAGCCATCTAGGCCCTCGGTTCTCCAGACCTCGCTGCCGTTGGTCGGGTTGACTGCATAAAGATGGTGATCCATCGAAGCGACATAAATGCGGTCTGCCTGCGGGTCCGCGGCCGGGTGGGCCCAAATCTCTTTTTCTGTGGGGAAGGGCTGATCCCAAATCGGTTGCCCTTCGAAGTTGACCGCGTATACCTTGTTATCAGTTGTTCCGGCGAAGATGCCATCTTTGGTCACCAGCGGGCCACTGATGTAGCGTCCCTCGGCGCCTTCAAAGGTCCAGTTGACCTGCCCATTGCTTGGATTCAGGCTGTAGAGGACATTGTCATACCCGCCGACGATCAATTGTCCATCGGTTGTCAGCGCGGGCGGGGCATAGAACGTGGTTGCAGGGTCGGCTTCGCTGGGGAAGCGCCAGCGTTCATTCCCTGTGACCAGGTCGATGGCATAGACATGGGTGTTGTAAGCCAGGTAGGCATTGTCTTCATCGGTGGTTATACCGGCCCAACCCGAGGCCACGATTCGTCTGCCTCCGGTACAGGCGCTCAACGCCAGGGTGGCGAAGAGCAAGGTGATAAAAATAAAAAGAATGCGTTTGGTTTTCATATTTGATGTTCAGTGTCCAAAAAGTCTAGGGGACAGGATCGAAGCCGCCCGGGTTGAAAGGGTTGCAGCGCAACAGGCGCCAGGCTGCCAACAGAGTCCCTTTGATGGGGCCATATTTGTAGATTGCCCGGTAGGCATAATGCGAGCAAGTTGGATAAAAGCGGCAGGTATTCGGGGGAATAGCGCGCCCAAATGTCACCTGATAGAGGCGCAACAGCGCCAACAAAGGCACACTGATGATGTGCTTAGGTGTAAGAGATATGTCCCGTAGGCGCGGTTCCTCGTTGTGGGAATGATCTCCGCAGTTTGGTGGAACAATGGTGATGTCTTGCGTATCAGTGGACATTGGACTTGCTTTTTAGCAGGTTGGCTCGTTTTAGCAAGGAGTGGATCGCTGCTTTGATCTCGTTGAAATCGGCGTTGGTGATCTTGCTCCGTGCTATCAAAACAATATCCCAACCGGATTGAATTTCTGGAATTAGGGGTCGGATGATTTCTCGAATTTGTCGCTTGGCTCGATTGCGCTGAACCGCGTTGCCGACATAGCGGCCAGCAGAAATGCCGATCCTCGAGGTGTCAAGCGTGTTGGGCAAATAACCCAACACAACAAGCGGGTGGGCGTGCGATTTACCGGAACGCCGCACCCGCTTAAAGTCAGTTGTGTTGGTCAATCTGAACTTGCGCTTCACCCCTCCGGCCTAGTACTTCCAGTTTGCTTTCTTGACGTGATTGTTCATTTTAGGCGTCAAGCGGTGGCGGCCCTTTTTGCGTCGGCGTTTGAGTACTTTGCGGCCAGCTCGAGTTTTCATCCGGGCGCGAAAACCGTGGGTGCGAATGCGATGTCTTTTCTTGGGTTGATAAGTTCTCTTAGGCATAATACTCCCTTTGAGGTTAGTTTTTTAAAGAATAGTTTCCTTTTGACCGACACGTGATTATACCGTATGAGCATATTTTGGTCAAACTTTATCGAACTAACCCGATGGATTTTTACTGATTTTGCAAGTTCAAATTTCCTGCACCCATCTCGATGGTGATCTCCAGGGTGGGGCCATCGCCCTCGAGGGTGTATTCATCCCCAGAGCCTTGCCACTCGCCGCGCCGGGTCGTGTTGGATAGGCCGCCTTCAACCGAGACTCGCGCCGCTGTCCCTTCGGGCACGATGATGGTCAGGTTGCTCAACCCCGTCTCGATGAAAACATCTGCATCTTGTTCCAGAGTCCCAGAGAAATCGAGTTT
>CAZXXW010000179.1:0-7241 GCA_964644835.1 uncultured Anaerolineales bacterium | reverse complement strand
CGGTATGTGGGCCTTTGAACGTTTTTACATCTTCAGCTTTCGCTATATTCCTGCCGGTGTCTTTTTACTTGTCCTTTTGACGACGTTAAGCCCCTGGTTGCTTCTAAAACGGATTCGCGCTTTTTCTCTGCTCCCCTGGTGGAATTATGTCGGGATCGGCTTGGGCGTGTTCCGCATCGCCGAGCAGCTTTGCAATCATGCCATTGGGGACTATGTTCTTGCCAGCGTTGGTTTGATCCTCTTTTTGGTCTATTTCTCGATGGTCTATCAGGCGGCTCGATCGCAGGGCTGGGTGGATGGCGGCTTGATTGCCATGGCCATCACCATCGCTGTGCTCCTCGACACGGCCTTGCGCGGGGGATTGTGGACCCTAGACCTGAGCTGGCAGCCTGGCTTGGGGCCGCTACTCGTTGTGGTCGTTTTAGGAACGATATTGGTTGGGTTGAGTTTCCTAGTGCGGCCCGAAAATGGCGCCGCGATCACGTCGCCAAGGTTTCCCCTCGCCTGGGGGATTCTGCTGGTTGGCTTCTTTTTCTTCTACATTCAACATCTCTTTGGCGACATCTCCCGCGTTTTGCAGCGGACGGGGCGGTCCTTGGAGACGAGTCTGTTTTTCTTGTTGCTGGGCAATCTGCTCGCTGTGGCCGCCACATGGTTAGGGAGGCGGCTGCACAAAAAGAGATCGCTTTTTCGCCTCCCGGTGCTTTTTTTTGCGGGCGTCATCTCGATCGCTTTGGGCACCTCCGCTTGGGGCTATGTTATCGCTTTGTATCTGGTCGCGATATCCGCCGCGATGATGCTTGCCAAAACGCTCGATGTTGTCTTTTCGGCTCCCGGCGACGAGAAAGTTTTGCGCACCCGCAAGGTGTATTTGCTCAGTTTTATCGTCTACGTTCTTTCGGTGATCATGTTCGTTGTCTCGGGCTGGTCAGATTGGGTTTTGATTTTCGTGGGGGGATTGATGACGATTTTCTTTGCCAGGAGTGTTTTGTCTTGCCCCGAGGGATGGCTATCTGCCCCACAACGGACGGGAGTCCCGGTGATGGTGTTCGTTGTTCTGTTGATTGCCACGGTTGGGGTTCCCCTGCTAGTAAAACGGGATCAGCTTGCCGTTGAGTCCGGCCCTCCTGTTGATAGCAGCGTCAAGGTGATGCAGTTGAATATCCATCAAGGGGTTAATCCCTATGGTAACTTATCGTTGCATCAAATGGCAGATTTCATCGGCACGAACGATATCAGTATCGTGTCGATGAACGAGGTCAGCCGTGGCGCACTTTGGAGCGGGAGCGCTGACACGCTGCTCTGGCTGGCCCATGAGTTGGGCATGCATGCGGCTTACGGACCGACGATGGGGCAGATGAGCGGCAACGCTTTTTTGAGCCGTTTTCCGTTTGAAAGGGTGGAAAACAAATTGTATTCGCTCAACGAGAGTGTTTTTCCCAGTGGTTGTCTCTCTGTGGATGTTGCTTTGGGGGAGAGGAATTTGCGACTTGTTGCCACGCACGTGATTTGGAGCAAGGTGGACATTAACCGCAAAGACCTCTTTGATCGCAATACCGGAGATATGCCCGACCGGGTGGCCTTGTTCACGGATCTTGTTTCCGAGTGTGTTGGGGAGGGTCCGCTTGTCTTGCTTGGTGATATGAATGCCAAACCCGATACAGAAGCGATTCGGGTTTTGCGCGCTGCCGGTTTCAGCGATGCCGCCGAAGTTGGCCGCGGGGATGTGTTCACCTGGCATGCCACCCTTCCCTTGCGGCGGATCGATTATGTCTTTGGCTCCGAGGGAATCCGTTTTGAATCCTATCAAGTTGCTTCCGAGCAATTTTCGGATCATTTCCCGATTCTGGTTTCGGTGCGGCTGGATGATGAATCAATTGGCGCGGAATGAGTTTGATGATTAAGCAAAAAAAGCCTCATCCGGCCGGATGAGGCTTTTTGCATTTGGGAGATCTGTTGGATTATGCTTGCTTGGCTGAGGCGAGGTTCAGCGCCTGGAAAGCCAGCGGCGCCAAGCCGGTGACCCAGAAACCGGTCAGGGCATAACGGACATATCGCAGAATTTGAGGGAGCAGCGCTTCTCCAGATGGGAAAATGGCTTTCAGCCCGGACCAAAAGATCAGGGTCCCAACCATGCCGAGAATGTAGCGGAGAGCGCGTTTTACCAAGGGGCCACGGACGCTGAAGCCGCCTTTTTCAGCGATCAGAATCAGGCCTGAGGCCAAACCGAAGAACAAACCGGCCAAGGTGGTAATCCCATTTCTGCTCAGAGGATTGGGTTCGGGTGCCAGGTGCTGGGCGGCGTTTTCGAACCATGCCTGGGGGATGGTCCAGTCGCGCAGAGTCCACAGAACCAGGTTGCCGATGAGCAAGATGATGAGGGAGCCAGCCAGCGAGACGACAAACTGCTTCCATCGGGGTTGGCGTTTGATCCAATCGCCGATCGCCCCTTCCAGCCGGATGAAGAGCCACAAGAGCAGCGCCCCGACCAGCCATCCGACCAACACATCGCGGAGAAAGTGCACGCCGAGGTAGAGTCGCGAGACACCGATCAAAAATGCTACCAGGATGGCTATAACCCATATCCAGGTTTTCCCCAATGAGTGGGCCAGAAGTCCCCAGAAACTGACCGCGTTTTGGGCGTGCCCGGAGGGGAAGGCAAAGTTTGTTTCTGGATGGCTGATCTTCACGTTAGGTGATACCCAGAATGGACGTGGCGAGTGGAAAGCGAGTTTAAAAATCTCGTTTACACTGCCGGTGAGGATCACCATCAGTGCCAGTCGAATTCCGATCGACATATTGATACACCAGTAGAAAAGAGGCATCACCACCAGGTAGAAACTTTCATATCCCAGCGAGGTGAAAAAGTACATCACCGGGTGAAGCCAGTCGCCAAGTCTTTGTAAGAAAGTGATGATTTCCATATGAGTGTTCCTTCAGTCTTAAGGGTTTTATTCAGTGATTAGCCACAGATCCATTTGAGGGGCACAACTACTATTATAAAGCGAATTTGTGTTCATCCTATTCATCCGTGGCTAATTGATCATGGGTAAAGAAATCCAGCGAAGACACCCTCCGACAGGGGCGCCGATTGGTTTGCGCCCAACGCTGGGTCGAGCGGTTGAGATGGATCAGGTACCCAGACGACGAGCAGCGGATTCACCTGGGAGGGCAACCCCACCTCCAGGAGCAGGAGATGATCGGCCAGCCAACCCAGCGGTTGCACAGTAGAAGGTGCTTCCCCTCCGGCCAGGCTGCTCAGGCTGGCGGTTTCGCTATCGACCAGGATTTTGCCGCTGGCGGTTTCGGCCACACGCAAGCGCATTCGGGCTTGCACGTTGTCCGGCCCGCTGGCTTCCAACCAGGCCATGTAGCGATTGTCGGGTGAGAAGACAACGTAGCCGGCACCCAGGTTGGTGCTGGGGTTGATGGCGATGAACGTTTCCCGGCAGGTGACCAGATTTTTGACCGTCAGGCCGAGCTGGATTCCGCCGGGTTGCTCTTCTTGGAGCGGAGCAAACGCGACCATTGTTTGGTCGGGCGAAAACCCTGCTAGGCGTTGGTCGACGCTGAGATACTCGATCACCTCGCCATCGCTGAAGCGGAAATAAAACAGTCCATTATAAGGTGGGAAGATGATATTGCCGCTTCCCCACATCGAGAGCGTGTACCAGATGCCTTGCCCCACACCTGCCTTCATGTGCACGGCCAAGGGATAGATGACAAAGCCATCCCCCTCCGAGCGGGTCAGCCGTGCTGGGGCCTCGTCCAGAGACGAGATTTCCCCAACATAAAGATTGCTGATCCAGCCGCCGCTGGCCTGTTCGCTGTAATTGGTGCTGTAAGCGATCAAGAAATCACCTTCCGCGCCGATCAACGTGACCAAGCTGGGTGTTTGGGCGAGCTCGGTGACAGCCGTTCCGGCGCTTGCTTTGAGCACACCCCCCTGTTCCAGGCTGTGATAAACCAACGGGATTGCGGCGATTCCCTCGGCCAGCCCCCCGCCAAGGTGAATTTGGCCGGGTTCCAGAAAGCTCAGCCCGGGGGTTTGCTTACGGCCCAATAATTCTCCGTCTGTGTCATACAATTCGACCGTTTGGGCGTCGATGCTGCCCACGTAGCCCACCGGCAGGGGTAACTGTTGCCCGCCGGGATGGTCTTGGCAGGGGAGCGTTTCTTCCGTTGGGGTAGGGCTGGGCGGTTTCGCTGTGGGGGAGGGCGTTGGAGATGGTGTCGATGTCGGGGGCGGGGATGTCGGTGGGATTTCGTTTGTTTCGGTGGTGGCAGCAGTTAATCTTTCGCTTGCCCGAGAATCGACGGTTTCCACCGCGGGCGCCGGGCCGGTCGTTCCACAGGCCAGGCTGACGAGCAACAAGACGAAAAATGCAATCACGGAGGCATGTTTGTTCATCAGAAGCTTCTCTTGAGTCTCAGCTTTTGGTGACTCGCCCGATGAAAGCATCAGCAGCTTGAAAAACTCGCTCTTTTTCGGCATCCCGCGTGATCACATGGCCGCTGTTATCGATCCAGAGCATTTCTTTCTGTTCGCTGCCGAGCCGAGCGTGAATGTTCGTCATGTTGCTGGGATCCACGCCCCGATCGCCGCGCGAGTGGATCAGCAGCGCTGGCACGGTGACCGCTGGCAGGGCAGCGCGCATCTCGGCCAGGAGTTGCTCCAGTTCGTAAATCGACCGCGTCGGATAGGTTGGATAGCTGATATGGTCATCTTCCGCGCTGGGATCGTGCCAATCGGGCTCGCCTTTTTCTATGCGGGGATAGACCCAATGCAGCCATTTCAAGAAAGGCCGTCGCGGGTCTTTTGGTAAAGCATACGGTGCGGACATAGCGATCACGCCGGAGCAAGTCAATTGGGATGCTGCCAGCAGGGAGAGACTGCCCCCCATGGAAAGACCAGCAAGAACGACCTCACGGCTGGTCCCGTTGATGAGATGGTATCCGTCATGAACGGAATTGAGCCAGTCCTGCCACCGGGTCCGGCGCATGTCCTCCATCGAAGTGGCGTGTCCCGCCAAACGAACCCCCAGCACGGTGTATCCCTGGACGTTGAGATACTCGCCCATCGAGCGCATCTCTTTGGGCGTGCCGGTGAAACCGTGCACCAACAGGCAGCCGATGTCGCCGCCCGGGAAGAAGAACGGCTCGGCCGAGGGGATGATACCTGCGGCCATGGCTATTCTTTTAGCTCTTCGACGATCGCATCGACAGAGTCTTTCGAATTTTTGAGCCCCCACTTTGTGGCTTCTTGGACCACTTTGACGGCCTGGACTTTGCGGCCTTTGAGGATTAATTTAATCACTTTGCTGCGCAGTTCGGGGGATAGCTGTTTTGCTGTCATTTTAGACCTCCAGGATATGTAAGGATCGGGGCAGGGTGGTCAGACTGTTGACGCCCTCGGCTGTGACGACGACATTGTCTTCGATACGCACGCCGCCGCGGCCGGGCAGGTAGATGCCTGGCTCAATGGTAAAAGTCATTCCTTCCTCCAAAATGGTCTCGCTTTCGGCGTGAAGATAGGGTTCTTCGTGACCTTCCAGGCCGAGGCCGTGGCCGGTGCGGTGGGTGAAAAAGGAGCCGTAGCCAGCGTCTTCGATCACCGTGCGGGCGGCCTGGTCGACCTTGCTGGCCGGGATGCCTGGGCCGGCGATCTGGTGCCCGGCGGCGTTGGCCGCCTTGACGATCTCAGCGATCTGGATCAGGTCTTGGTCCACTTCGCCGAGGGCAAACGTGCGGGTGATGTCGGAGCAGTAACCGTTGACATTGGCACCCCAATCGATCACCAGCATGTCGCCGAGGGCCATCGCCCTGTCGCCGGGAGCGGCGTGAGGGTTGGCGCTGTTGTGCCCAGCAGAGACGATCGGGAAGAAGGGAAATTTCGGCTCGGAGCCGTACTGGATCATCTGGACGACCAGCTCGGCGGCGATTTCTCGCTCGGTCACGCCGGGCTTGATCTTTGGGATCGTGGCCCGGATGGCCGCTTGAGCGATGTCGACGGCTTGTTGCATTGCCGCGATTTCGCTTTCGTCTTTGCGCATCCGCAAAGCGGCGATAACGTCTGCCGCGGCGACGAAGCTGGCTTGCGGCGCGGCTTCTTGGAGTAGCTCCATTTCCAGGAAGCGCAATGCTCGTGGCTCGACGCCGATCTGGCCACGGGTCCAGCGACCAGCTTCGAGGGCGTCTGTGAAGCTCTGGCTCCACTTGGCGGGATCCTCTCCATAGGAGAACGCCCGGACATCGTAGGGCAGATCATCCAGTTTGCGCATCTCAAGCTCCGGCAAAACGATGATCGGTGCTTGATCGGGACTGAAGAAAACCACCACCGGGCGTTCGCTGAGGTGAAAATGCAACCCGGTCAGGTAGGGCAAACTCGGCCCCGGGTTCAGGGCAATTGCGTCAAGCCCTTTCTTGCCAAGGGCTTGGGTCAATTTTTCTTGTCGTCTTTTCAGGTGGGAAGTTTTTGTTGTCGTCATCGTGCCTCCGTAGGGTCATTTTTTCTATTATAAGCGATGATGTCCTGGTTCAGGGAGCCTTTGGCGACGGCTAACTTAACTGTGGGTTGACGGCCTTGACAGTATGATATACTTTTTAGGCTGGTTCGATGTCTCGATTAGGTAGCTGAGGAGTCGGTTCAATGAACAAGAAAACAGTTTGTCCGTTGTGCGTCATTCTTTTGCTCGCTATTTTCTTGGCGAGTTGCAGTCTGGCCGAAGGGTTAAACGTGCCCGATGCAACGACGCCGACATTCACCCCGACGACATCACCAACCCCCACGGATGAGCCAACAACGCCGACCGAGACGCCTCTTCCTACCGAGACGCCCTCGCCCGAGGTGAAGGCGATCATCACTGCCTCGAGCATGTGGGTGCGCTCCGGACCAGGGACGCGTTATGTGATGATCGGCGGTGTTCGCTTTGATGATGAAGTCACTCTGATCGGGCGGACAGCGGATACTAGCTGGCTGTTGAGCGAACGTGGCTGGCTTTTTGGCGAATACGTCGAGAGCGAATCCGACCTCAGTGTGTTGCCCGTTTTGTATGATTTTGAGAGCGAAGCGCCAACGCTGACGCCGATCACGACCACCCCGGAAGCGGAATCTTAACTTGCTTGACAGCCCCCCAGCCCTTCGTTACAATGGTTGGGCTTTAACAAATAGGGCCTGTAGCGCAGCTGGGAGCGCGCATCAATCGCACTGATGAGGTCGCGGGTTCGAATCCCGCCAGGTC
>CAZXXW010000178.1:0-7330 GCA_964644835.1 uncultured Anaerolineales bacterium | reverse complement strand
GGGCATGCTTCGCAAACCGGCGTTTTGCCGCTTTTTTTGAAAGTGATAGGTGGCTGAATATGCGGTAAGATTAAAGTAGATCAAAAGCAAAAAATGAAAGAAGGCGAGAGTGAGAGATTTTGTAGAGACATTAACTGATTGGATTGCTCAAGGCGAGCATATTGCGCTGGCGACGGTGGTGCAATTGAAAGGTTCATCGCTCAGGCCCGTCGGCTCTCAGATGGCAATAACCGCATCGGGTAAGATGGCCGGGTCGGTCAGTGGGGGTTGTGTAGCCGGAGCGGTGCTTCAGCAGGCGGAAAAGGTGCTCGCCGGCGACCAACCAGCCCGGTTGCATTACGAGCCCGGAGACGAAGATGGCTGGCAAGTGGGACTGTCCTGCGGGGGAACGGTCGATGTCTACGTAGAAGCTTTCAGCGGCTTGCACCGGCACTGGCTACAAGCCATGCAAAGCAAAGATACCTTTGCGCTGTTGACAAGCCTAGAAACGAACCTGCACGCCCTGGTTTGGCCTGATGGCAGATGGGAGGGAGACGAGGCCCTCATCACAATCCTGCCGGATAGCTTCGACGAATTGAGCACGGGGATTTTAGAGACGAGCTTGGGTGAGGTCTTTTGCCAGGTTTTCTCGACATCGTCAACGCTGCACATCGTCGGGGCAGTGCACATCGCTGCCCGCTTGGTGGAGCTGGCCCAGGCGATGGATTTCCGCACCCGGGTGATCGATGCCCGCGCTGCCTTTGCCAACCAGGATCGTTTTCCCCAGGCGGACGAGATCGTTCAGGCCTGGCCTCAGGAGGCACTCTCGCCTGAAGATTTACCCCCTCAAGATGCCGTGGTCGTGCTGACTCATGACTCCAAATTCGACGTTCCTGCCCTGGAAATTGCCCTCAACAGCGACGTTAGCTACATCGGCCTGCTGGGATCCAGTTCAACGCAGCAAAAACGGAAACAGGCTTTGAGGGAGAAAGGTTTTTCCGCCTCGGCTCTGGCGCGCATCCACGGGCCTGTGGGACTCAAAATCGGCGCCAAAACGCCTGCCGAGATCGCTGTCTCCATCCTGGCGGAGATCATTGCCGTGCAACGGAGCATGGAAAAATCTTGATAAGGGCTTCCATCCGCCATCTATCCCTAAAAATATATCTGCGTGAGCGTAACTATATATAGACACTTGGTGTTTTTTTAGGTACAAATTAGCCAACACTCATTTTTGTGAAAGGAATAGAAAAATGGATAGTATGTTCAATCGGATGTTAAAAGCAGCAAAGCTCGATGTGGCCTTCTTCAACGAAGTAGAAGCCGATACCAGCTTGAATCAAGAGGCCCTGATGGTCGTGGTGCTGGTTGCTATTGCCAGTGGCTTTGGCGCCTTTGTGGGCGGCTTGATCGGTGGTCAAATCGGATCAGCCTTTTTGGCCTTGTTCGTGACAGTTTTGCTGGGAGTCGTCAATTATTACATTTGGTCTTACGTGACCTATTTTGTTGGCACCAACCTTTTCAAAGGGACAGCCGATCCCGGTGAGTTGCTGCGCGTGCTCGGCTATGCCAGCAGCCCCCGCTTGCTGGGTGTGTTGAGCTTCATCCCTTGCCTGGGTGGATTGCTCGGATTGGCCGGCGCCGTCTGGGCGTTGATCGCCGGATTCATCGGCGTTCGAGAAGCTTTGGATCTGGATAATGGCAAGACTTTCGTCACGGTGATTGTCGGCTGGGTGATCATTTTGATCATCAACCTGATCATCGGCGGAATCATTGGCACCGGGGCTTTCGGCCTTGGAGCGATTTCGTCTTTCATACAGCAATAGAACCATAGTTTGGGGTAAGGATAATCAATCATCAATCAGATAACAATCAAACGGCGGCTGCGAATGCTATCTCCAGCCGCCGTTTTTCTGTTTTTTGTCTTGTTGCACTGGTAAGTGCGTGAAGGCCAGCCCAGGCTTAGGGCCGAAACGAATAACAGCGCTGAAGCGCCTCGATCAACTTTTTGGAACGAATCGGTTTACTGACATAATCGTCCATCCCCTCAGCGAGGTAACGCTCTCTATCCCCTTCCAGCGCATGGGCGGTCATGGCGACGATACAAGGCTGCCGGTCGGGCGAAAAATCATCCCGAATGCGCCGGGTGGCTTCAACACCATCCATCTCGGGCATTTGGACATCCATCAAAACGACATCGTAATGCTGCCGCTTGAGGGCATCCAGAACTTCAAGCCCGTTAGCAACAACGTCGGTGCGGTACCCTAATCGCTCAAGAATCTTTGTCGCCACTTTTTGATTGACGAGATTATCCTCGGCCAATAAGATTTTCAAGGGATATTCAGCACCAATTTGTTCACCAAATAGAGTCTCTTTCAACCCCGTTTTAGGGTAATCTTTTTGAGGCATGTTATCGGCAACATCAATAATGGCGTTGTACAGTGATGAAGATTTGATCGGCTTGTGCAGACGGGCGGCAAACTCGATCTCTCCGGGAATCTCTTCCCAGCCGCCAAGGGAGGTCAAAAGAAGCACAGGGACATCTCCCCAACCTTCATATTTGCGCAGTTCCTTCGTCAACATGACGCCGTCCATGCCGGGCATTTGCAGGTCGATGATGGCAAAATCGAATTGATCGCCGCGCCGAATCCATTCCAGAGCCTCCTGCGCTCCAACAGCAGCGACAGGCTGCATGCCCCACGATTTCAACTGGCGGATCAAGATGAGCCGATTGGTAGCGTTGTCATCAACGATCAAAGCCCGGCGGCCCCTGAGCACGTCTTGGGCGTGTTCAATGTCGACATGCGGGGATCCGGGGGCCACTTCGGCCGGAAAGGAAAAGAAGAAGGTGCTGCCCTGACCAACTTCGCTTTCCACGCCTATCTCACCGCCCATCATTTCGACCAATTGCTTGCTGATCGCCAAGCCCAAACCGGTACCGCCATATTTGCGCGTTGTCGAGGCATCAACCTGGCTGAAAGATTGAAACAAGCGGTCTTGAAGCTCTGGAGAGATGCCGATGCCGGTATCGCGAACAGAGAAAGTCAACTTGGTGTTCTTTTCATCTATTTTCTCCGCATCAAGACGCAAAACCACCTCACCTTCCTCGGTGAATTTGACCGCGTTGTTGAGCAGATTGACCAGAATTTGGCGCACTCTGGTAATGTCTCCGTATATGGCAAGAGGGACACCTTTCTCAACCAGGGAGGCCAGTTCCAAATTCTTCTCGGCTGCATTAGGGGCGACCAAATCGAGGGCATCTTCGACGCATTGGCGCAGATTGAACGGCTGGCGCTCCAGGTTCAGTTTCCCAGCTTCAATCTTGGAGAAATCCAAAATATCGTTGATGATTTCGAGCAGGTTATCACCACTGCGGCGAATGGTATGAACATATTCGCGTTGTTCGGCGTTCAACGGCGTATCCAGCAACAGGCTGGTCATGCCAATGACAGCGTTCATCGGCGTGCGAATTTCATGACTCATGTTAGCCATAAACTGGGATTTGGTTCGGGCAGCATCTTCGGCATCGCGTTTTGCCTGCATCAACTCGCTGACATCATGATAGAGAGCAAAAAGCCCAATTTTTTTCCCATTGACAATCACCGGGGTTCCAAAAATCTCCACATCAACCAAAGAACCGTCTTCACGCTGGCGTGTGGTCACACCGCGAATGTTCTTGCCACTATCCACTTCCTGTGTATAGCGAGAGGCCTCTTCCCGTTGGTGCTCAGGAACAATCAGGGTATCAAGGGCTTCGCCAATCACATTAGATTTGGCGTAGCCAAACAAGGCTTCAAAAGCGGGATTGCAATCGACAATTCGGTGATTCAAATCCAGCGTAACAATGGCAACGGGGCTAGTTTCGACCAGAGCTTGGTAATAATGCTTTTGGTTGATGATTTCTTCCGCGGCCCAGAGACGCTCCAAAGCGTTACCTACTTGTTCGGCCACGCGGGTGACCAAGGCTATTTCGTCTGGTTTGAATGTCTCCGGTTCAAGGAAGTCCAAACCCACAGTACCCACAACCTGATCCTTGACCAAAATGGGAAAAATCAAAAGCGATTCCACGCCGCGCCGCTTCATCAGATCATGGATAGGTTCCAGCAAGGGGTGCTCCTGGGCTTGCTCAACAACCAGCGGGGACTTGTTTTTCAAGATGTAGTCCATTGAGGGATTGTTCTTCAAAGGTATCTCTTCACCCATCGCGCTAAACCGATCAGACACAATGTATTCAGCGATGACCGTGGCCGAGGTGCGCTCTTCGTTGATCAAAGCAAAAGCCGCCTGGGGACAACCCAAATATTGGGCCAATTCAGTGCATACCTGGGTCAAGACCTCAACGGTATCGGTTGCGTAGGCAGTCAGCCGGATTACCTTGCTGAGCAAGTGGATCTCCTGCAAACGGCGGTCCAGCTCTAGATTCTGGGCGGTTTGTCGACGGGCTCGACGTTGGCCATAATAACCCATGAGACCGGAGGTTGATCCCAAGAAAAGCGGGGCGGTATCAATGATCCACAAGAGATGCTCCGACGTCTGAACATCGATGGCGCTTGCCAGGGTTATCGCAAGGCCATTTTCCCGCAAAGCGATCAGAGTAGCAAAAAAGGGAAAGAGCAAACCAAAGAGGAAACCCGCGATTACATAGAAACCTATTTTGGACTGCTGTGCTGGGATAATTCGTTTTTTGCTCATACAATATCCTTGTCCCAAGCATAGACACTGATTCGGTTACGCCCTTCTCGCTTGGATTGGTAGAGCATTTCATCGGCCTGGATAACCAAGTTATCCAGAGAGATACTTTCGCAATTCATGATGCCGACCACGCCGACACTAATCTCGATGCGCAGTGAATCGTTGATTTGGTCTTGTAAGTGAGAAAACGTCAGCGAGGATACGGCTTGTCTCAAGCGTTCAGCAATTCTTGCCGCATCGCTCACCTTAGTTGTCGGTAAAGCAACAATAAATTCTTCCCCTCCCCAACGGCCCGCACAGTCATAAGAACGCAATTGGTTCTCGATTGTATGGGCAACAGCTTTGAGAACCTGATCTCCGATAAGATGGCCGTACTGGTCATTGACGGATTTGAAGTGGTCGATGTCAATCATCAACATGCTCAAAGGAGTCACCTCACGAACGGCGTGATCAAGCATGGATTGAGCATGTTCATAAAACGCCCTGCGGTTACTCAGCCCGGTCAACTCATCGCGCATGGCAAGTTCATGCATTTTATCTCGAGCCGTTTTGAGTCTACTCTCGAGCTCCAAGACGCGTTTTCCTACTCGCAAACGAGCTTGCAATTCTTTAGGATTGACGGGTTTGACCAGATAATCGTCCGCACCGGCGTCAAAACCATCAACAACATTGTCGATGCCCTCTCGCCCTGTCAGAATCACGATGTAGACATAGCCGGGCATCTCAACGGAACGAATCTTGCGCGTCAGGGTGAGACCATCCATTTCCGGCATGATCCAATCTGTGATTACCAATTGAATCCCATCCTCTTGGATGATCTGCCAAGCCTCCTTCCCATGTTCCGCTGTGTGGACATGATAGCCCATTTTTACAAGTGCCCGATGAATGAGCTTGCGGGGGATAGGATCATCGTCAACAATTAAGATCCGCATGTTGGTCACAGTTATCTCTTTGAGGATAGAAACACCATCTTGCTTTCATCTTTGTGAAGGCGTTGGCCGTCCCGGTCAACAGCAGCACGGAGGATTTGTCACTAAAGGTGATAGATTTTGAGCAGTGATACATCTAAGTAAATTAGCAGACAGACGCCAAATTTATTCTAGTATAATATATTCCCGAATTAACATATCACAAAGAAAAGAGTGAATAGAGAAACGATTTGCAATTATTTTAACAAAGGGCACGATGGATAAAATACTAATAAAAGACTTAACCGCTCACGGCATCATCGGTATCCATAAGCAGGAACGAAAAAAAACACAGAAAATTCTCATTAATCTTACTATTTTCACAGATACAAGAAACGCCGGGCAAAGCGATGACATTGATGACTGCATTGACTACGACACCATTGCCTCGCTGGTCAAGGAACATGCGGAAAACGCTCAGCGCTTCACGGTCGAAGCGCTCGCCGAAGACATTGCTGCATTCTGCCTGCAATTTCCAAAAGTTTATAAGGTTTTTGTTCGAGTAGAGAAACCCGATGCAATTCCATTTGCCAAGTCGGCGGGAGTAGAAATCGAACGGCTAAAAGGTACTTAAACTCAAAACGATGTGCCTCCCTGGACGATTCTCGTCAGGGCTCTTCTTCCCTAGGCTTTGCATTAACCTGATACAAATCCGCCAGAAGGTGATTAGAATCGCAAGGGGGTAGAACCACGGGTGATGTTATCCAAGAACTCTTGACGAGTGGCCAAGCTTTTACGAAATAAACCTAACATCGTAGAAGTCGTCAAACGAGCGTCATGCTTCTTGACACCCCGCATCATCGAACAAAGATGCAAACCCTCCAAAACAACAGCAACACCTTGAGGATCAATCAATTGATAAATCATATCGGCTATCTGTCTGGTCATCCTCTCTTGAACCTGCAACCGGCGCGCGAACATATCCACAATCCGGGGTATCTTCGAAAGACCGATCACCTGCCTGCTGGGGATATAAGCCACATGAGCGCGGCCCAAAAAGGGGATCATATGATGTTCGCACAAGCTATAGAACTCAATATCGCGGACGATGACCATGTCGTCATAGGTTACATCGAACAAAGCATCGTTCAACAACTCTATAGGATCTGTGCGATAACCAGATAACAATTCAGCGTAAGCTCGAGCAACGCGGTTTGGGGTCCGTTCCAATCCTTCTCGATCGGGATCTTCTCCAATAGCATTTAATATTTGGACAACCGCATCCTCGATACTATCACTATCGAATTCGCCCATTTTCCGCCAATGCACATTTTGATCCCTTCTTTTTTGATCGTCTTGCATGAATTACTTCGCCTTTCATTCGTTGTGTGACTAAAACAATCACGCCGACAAGCAATGTTGTCCGCAAATATCCAATCAGAGAACGCAATTATAAATTGATCTGTACAAAAAGGGCAAATTCAAACGGATTAGAAAGCTAAAATCTTGTTGCAAATCCCTGTCGAAAAAGATACAATATAATAATCAAATAGGCAAATGGAGGCCAGGATGAATTTGCTCAACATCATGCGCAACATCGATCTGTTTGAGGGATTGACGGATAGCGAACTCGAAGAAATCGCAACCATCTGTGAATCTAAGCATCTCAAAAAGGGTGATATCCTTGTCAAGGAAGGTACGCGAGGAGAATCTTTCTTTATCATTACAGAGGGCGCGGTGGAAGTGGTGATCGA
>CAZXXW010000177.1:0-7352 GCA_964644835.1 uncultured Anaerolineales bacterium | reverse complement strand
AGGAGCGAATTTTGCGACGAAGCAGTCTTCTGGACAATTGGAAAAGATTGCTTCGCCCTGAACAAAGCGCTTAGGGCTCGCAACGCCAACGGCGCGCAGAGCGATGACATCCATAATGAGAATTGTTGCGGAATCGCGCTCTTTGTCCGGGTTTCGAGCATTCCAAGGTTGAGAGCGTGAGCCCCGAAGATGCTTCAAGGAAAAGATAGCGCAAGGCCCTAAGCAACCCGACCGGGTTGGCAGGGTGACGAGGATGAGGGTTCCCCATCGCATGATGGGACTAATCTTGGCAGCGGTCAAGAAAAAATCGAAGGATCAGCGGAAGCCCTCTGGGGATGCCACTCCCCATATCTTTTCCCTCCACAGCAACGTGACGCTGAAATCCCTTGGGAAACCGAGGGGACAAAAGCGTGATGAGTGGCGAAAAGCAATCCCAAGCCAAGTCTGAGCGAGGATGTCTGCACCAGCAGATCTTGGCAACAGATGTTTATCGTTGAATCTACTTTTGGAGGGACCCCTATGTGTGGAATCGTTGGATATATCGGCCCCCAGGATGCCACCCCTATCATTCTGGATGGACTCAAGCGTTTGGAATACCGCGGTTATGACTCGGCGGGACTGGCTGTCTTACAAAATGGCCAGATCGAAGTGCGCCGAGACGCGGGCAAGCTCTCCCAGTTGAGATCGCTTGTTGCCGAATCTCCGCTTCATGGCAATATCGGCATTGGACACACCCGCTGGGCTACCCATGGCGAGCCCAACGCCCGCAACGCCCACCCCCATCTGGGGATGACAGGCGATGTGGTCATCGTTCACAATGGCATCGTTGAGAATTTCCTCGAATTGCGTGAGGAGCTCGAGGCTGAGGGAGCCCATTTCAAGTCGGAAACCGACACCGAGGTGATCGTTCATCTGGTTGAGCGTTATCTCTCTACCGAAGGGGATATTGCTGAGGCCACCCGCAAAGCGCTGAGACATCTGCGTGGCGCTCATGGCATTGTCGTCATGTGCCGGAAGGAGCCGGATAAAATCGTCGCTACCAGGATTGGCAACGCTGGTGGCGTTGTCATCGGTTTGGGCGAGAAAGAGATGTTTGTCGCTTCGGATTTACCCGCTATTCTCGAGCATACCCGGAAGATGGTTTTCCTCGAATCCCGTCAGATGGCGATGGTCACCCGCGATGGCGTGCAAATCTCCACTCTGGACGGCGATTCGGTCGCCCACGAGGTGACGGACATCGCCTGGGACCCGGTATCCGCCGAGAAGGGCGAATATCGCCACTTCATGCACAAGGAAATTCACGAGCAGGTTCGTTCCCTTACCGACACCATTGCCGGACGCGTCGATTTCGAACACAGCCGCGTCCGCCTGCCCGATTTGAATCTCACCTCGGAGCTGGCCAATCGGATCAACAAGATTTTCATCACTGCCTGTGGCACTGCTGCCTATGCGGGCATGGTTGGCAAGGTGCTCATCGAACGGATCGCCCGCCTCCCTGTCGAAGTTGAAATCGGCTCTGAGTTTCGCTACAGCGATCCGATCATCGGCGAAGATGATGTTCTTTTGTCGATCAGCCAATCTGGCGAGACGGCCGACACCCTGGCGGCGATGGAAGAGGGCCGCAAGCGTGGAGCGATATTGTGGTCGATTGTCAACGCGATCGGCTCTCAAGCGATGCGCATAGCCGATGGCTATGTCTCAATGCAGGCCGGCCCGGAGATTGGCGTTGCCTCGACCAAGGCCTATACTGCCCCTTTGGTCGACCTTTACATGCTCGCTATCCTCTTGGCCGATTTGCGCGGTATGCTGGATCAGGCCAAACGCCGTGAGCTGATCGCTAATTTGAGTCTGATCCCTGCCCTGGCCGGAGAGTGTCTCGATAACGAGGCCGAAGTGGAGCGTATTGCTCACCAATTGGTCGATACCCGCAGCGCCCTCTACCTCGGACGCGGCATCAACATGCCCACCGCGTACGAAGGCGCTTTGAAGCTCAAGGAGATCTCTTACATTCACGCGGAAGGATATCCGGCCGGAGAGATGAAACACGGCCCGATTGCCCTGATCGATTCGGAGATGCCTGTCGTGGTGATTGCCCCCCGTGACCCCTGGTACGAGAAGATGTTCAGCCAGATTGAGCAGGCCAAAGCTCGTGGCGGCCGAGTGATTGCCGTTGCCACCGAGGGTGATGAGCAGATTCCCTCGATAGCTGATCACGTTATCTGGGTGCCCGATACCCCCTGGATGCTCAGCCCGGTGACCACTGTGATCCCTTTGCAGATTCTCGCCTATCACATCGCTGCCCTGCGCGGCCTGGATGTCGACCAGCCCCGCAATTTGGCTAAAAGCGTCACCGTGGAGTAAACACAACGCGATCCTGACGGCAGCAACTCGCTGCCGTCAGTTCTTTTTAAGGAGAGTTCGTATCGTCTCAAAACGGTAGGAATGTAGCCGAGATTTCCAAATCTCGCTCACATGGGGGCACTACAAAACCACCTTCGTTTTCTGCTAAACAAAAAAGCCCAGCCAAGGCTGAGCTTTCCAGGCGGAGAGGGTGGGATTCGAACCCACGATGCCTTACGGCATACGCGCTCTCCAGGCGCGCGCACTAGACCAACTATGCGACCTCTCCAATCTAGCGGGTGAGATTATAACATATTTCCTTAGCCAGGGAAAATTTTTTCGGAGAGCTCCGGGGCGAAATCCGCCACCATCTCGGAGGAGAGGGCATTTTGCTTGCAGATCGCCGCGTAGAGATCGACGCTGGAGCGTTTTCGTCGCGCCTGCGTCTCCACATCGAGTTCCCACATGCCAAACCGTTGGGTCCAACCCCGCTCCCACTCGAAGTTATCTACTAGGCTCCAATAATAATAGCCCTCAATCGGCCAGCTTCGATTGACCCCCTGCCACAACTTGTGGATATGCTCGATCAAGTATCGCCGTCGAAACGAATCTTCCGAGTCTTCGACGCCATTTTCGGTGACGATAATCGGCTTGTTATATTGCAATCCCCACCGCAGCGCTTCAAAGAATCCCTCAGGCTTGTTGGCGATGAAGCCCGTTTCGCTCAGTTCCGATTCTGGGTCAAAATAGCGTTTACTGAACAGGTCGTTCGGCGCGAAGGGGTTGAAAGCGACCAGCTCGCGGGTGTAATAATTGATTCCGAGGAAGTCTTGCGTTCCCTTGGCTGCCGGGACAGACTTACGGTTGAAGAGAAAGCGCATCACGCCGTCGGTGGCCGCCTGGGGGAAAAAATCGTTGTAGAGCCGCGAGATCAGATTGGCAACCCATCGATCGGGAGGAAACCAGTCTCTTGCCGGATTCATGCCGCGGTAATTGACTGCCATGCCGACGCGGGCCTCCGGTTGCACGTCGTGGATAGCGTGGTAGGCGGTCGCGTGCCCCTTGAGCATGTTGGCCATTACTCGAAAGGCGGTTGATAGGTCTTCATCTCCGGGCGGGAAGACCCCCATGATGTAGCCCATTGTGGTATAGACATTGGGCTCGTTGATTGTGCACCACAGGGATACATATTCCTTCAGAGCCTCGACGACCTTGCGAGTGTAGGTCTCAAAGTCGGTGATGATGGTGGAGTTTTCCCAGGCCCCTATTTCGGTAAGCCAGTACGGGTCGGTGAAATGGTGCAGGGTCACCATCGGCTTTAGCCCGCGCTCCACCAGGCCGCGCACCATCTGGCGGTAGTAGTCCAGAGCGTCCTCGTCCCAACGGTCAGGCGTCGGTTGGACTCGGCTCCATTCGATGGAGAGTCGATGGGCGTTTTGCCCACTTTCGGCAGCGCGATCGAAATCTTCCTTCCACCGCCCGTTCCACCAGTCACAGGCCAGGCCGCAAGTGTGATCGTCGACGATATGCCCTTTTCGCTCCCAGGCGTACCAATTGTTGTTCGTGTTTTGTCCTTCAACCTGGTGCGAAGAAGTTGCTGTGCCCCAGGAGAAATCTTTGGGAAAATGGAACGTTGCTTCTGCCATGGTGATGTCCTCGTTTCGTTTTTCTGTTCAATCTTCGGTGACTGTACCTGCTCGAAAGATACTTTCTTTTCGTTCAGGTTTTTGACTGCCAACTTGCAACATACACACATGCAAAGCTTGCATTTTGCACTATTGTAGCCTTGAAGAAGGCTTTTGACAATTTTGGCGCGGTTCTGTGGTATCTTTAAGCAAGTAGTTGAAGTCAAATTGCATCGTTTGGGAAAAAGCATCATGGCACACACCGTTTATCTTGCGTTAGGCACCAATCTGGGGGACCGGCAGGCCAATTTGGAAGCGGCTTTGGAAATTTTGTCGTTCAAGATGCGCCTTGTAGCCGAATCGCCGATTTATCAAACCGCACCTTGGGGCTATGAAGATCAGCCGGATTTCTTCAATCAAGTTGTCCGGGTCGAGATGATACTTACTCCGCGACAACTGCTGTCGTTCGTCAAAAGCGTAGAAAAGCAAGTGGGCCGCGAGCCCAGCTTTCGCTATGGGCCGCGCAAAATTGATGTTGACATCCTCTTTTATGAAGATTGGATCGTGGAAGAAGACGATCTGACCATTCCCCATCCCCGTTTGCACGAGCGTGCTTTTGTGCTCGTTCCCCTGGCGGATCTGGCCCCGGAACTTTTCCATCCAAAGTTGAATCGCAAGGTTGCTGAGATGCTCGAAAATGTCGATACCACCGGCGTCAGGCGCTTGCGGAGTTCGGATCAGTAGGCTATCATAAGCTTGCACTGAATACACATGTTTATTCTAATCCCTGTTTTGATCTTGTTTCTAATCCCTTTGGTCATTCTTGTCTTGAATCAGACCGATGTCAAGACGGGCTATGCCTGGTTTTTGGCCTTGGCTGCCTCGATCATCGCCTGGGTATTCTTCTGGATTACCTCAAACCGGCTTCCGACGGTGGTTTCTTTGATGCAATGGCAGGCGGAAGGCCTCTTTCCGGCCAATTTCACCCTTTTGCTGGATCAAATCTCCTGGCCTTATGCTCTCCTGATCGTTGCCTTGTCGCTGTCCGTTTTGCTTACCGATGTGCTTGATTACGATGAGATTGACCCTCATGCCTGGGCCTCTGGCCTGGCGATTACGGGTTTGGGGGTTTTGGCCATCCTGGCTGAGAATCCGCTGACGTTGCTCTTGGCTTGGTCTGCTATGGACATCTCCGAAACCTTGATGCTGCTTCAACGGGTGCCTAACCGCGATTTTCGCGAACGTGTTGTGATTGCTTTTTCCGTTCGGGTTGCCGGTATTTTGCTTGTTCTTTCGGCTGCCCTGCGGGCTCAATTTCTGGGTACCTATTTGACTTTTGAGCAAATCCCTGTCAGTGTTCGTTGGTACTTGCTCCTGGCGGCCGGTTTACGCCTCGGTGTTTTTCCCCCACACCAATCTTTTTTCCGAGAAGTGCCCTTGCGTCGGGGCTTAGGTACCATCGTTCGGCTTGTCCCCGTGGCTAGCAGTTTGGTGCTCTTGGCCAGGGTCGCTAACGTTGGCCCAATGCAGCAAGCCGTGTTCCCATTGTTATTGGGCGCAGCGCTGGCCGGGCTTTATGGCGCTCTTTCTTGGGCTAGCGCCGAAAATGAACTCGATGGACGTCCCAATTGGATTCTGGCGATATCCGCTTTTTCTTTTATAGCTGCTGTGAATGGATTGCCCCAGGCCAGTGTTTCCTGGGGAATGGCCTTGATCGTATCTGGTGGAATACTTTTTTTGATGTCATTGCCGGGCCGCCAGACCATCGTCCTGGGATTGATCGGCCTGGTCAGCGTGTCCATGCTTCCGTATACACCCCATTGGCAAGGTGTCAGGGTATATGCCGGCTTGCATCCCGGTTTTGTGGTCGCTTTTATCTTGACACAGATCGTTTTGATTTTTGGCTATCTAAGGCATCTCTTGTCTAAAATCTCCTCGGGATCCCAAGTCGAGAATTGGATGTTGATTCTCTATCCGCTTGGCTTGGTGTTGTTGTCTCTCAGCCATTGGGGCGTTAGCTTGCTGGGAGACGGCATCGCGCCACCAGAACCTTTGCCGCTGGCCTCCCATTGGTGGGCGGGAATGATTGTTTTCTTGGTAGTGGCTATCTTGGTTGTGGCCCATCGCCGTCAGGTCGTGCTACCGCCGCAGATCGTTGCCACCCTGGGGCAGGGCCTATCTCTGCAATGGTTATACAGTTCCCTGTGGTGGGGCTATCGCACGGTGAGCAAATTATTCGATGCGCTTTCTTCGATCCTGGAAGGGGAGGGCGGCGTTCTGTGGGCAATTTTGCTCCTATCTTTGCTCATTGTCGTGCTCCGGCAGTGGACCGGGCGGCAACCATGACCCTTTCCGCTTTTACGCCTTTTGCTGCTGTTTTGGTTGGAATCACCGCGGTTCTTCTCATGGTCAGCCGTGATTGGCGCGTCAGCGTCAGCGCGCTGGGGGCGCAATATTTAGGCGCCTTCTTGCTGATCGCCTTGGTTTGGCCGTTGGAATATGCTGTGATCAAACTGGTAGCAGGGTGGATCGCTGCCGCTGTCTTGGGCATGGGGTTGATGGAGAGCGCTGATGTTTGGGAACGAGAGATGGCCTACGGTTTCAGCGTCGTCTTGTTCCGAATCTTTTTAGCCGGTTTTGTCGCTTTGGTGATTCTCTCTTTGGCACCTCAAGTCGCTGATTGGTTTGTGCTCGCCACCGAAGAGCAGCTTCTCGCAGGTCTGTTATTGTTCGTCTTGGGTTTGTTTCACCTCGGTTTAACCGCTCAGCCTGTTCGGGTCATTTTTGGTCTTTTAACTATTTTTTCTGGCTTTGAGATTTTGTACGCCACCATGGAGGTTTCTCTTTTGGTGAACGCATTTTTAGCTGTGATCACGCTTGGCATTGCTCTGGTCGGGGCTTATTTCTTGGCCCTACCAGACGCGGAGGTGCAATCATGAGCGCGCCAATCCTGTGGATTGTTTTCCCAGGCGTTTTGTCGCTTGTGTTGATCTTTTTGCAGCGCCGGCGGGTTGTCTCTGTGGTGGTCAGCGTGTTCTCGGCTTTGTTGCTGGCGGGAATGGCTTGGGCTTTTCGAATCGGTGAGGTCATCTCGCTGGGGCCTTGGGATTTTGTCATTGACGAGCAGCTTGTCGTCCTGGGGCGAAGTTTTATCATCGACAACGGGGATCGCGCCAAGTTGATTCTTTTTTTCATCGCGGTTGCTTTTTGGTTTTTTGGCGCCCTGGCGATTGATGTGCCCCCCTTGTTCATCCCTCTCGGGTTGAGCATGGTCGCTATTTTGAGCGCAGCTTTGGCTGTTGACCCCTTCATTTTCGCGCCTCTTTTAATCATGATGGCGATCTTGATCAGCATCTTGCTGCTGATTCCCTGGGGGCAGCAGGTTTC
>CAZXXW010000176.1:0-7358 GCA_964644835.1 uncultured Anaerolineales bacterium | reverse complement strand
TACCAACTCGATTGGGAGACGCGCGGCCGGTTCGTCGTCAACACGCTCCAGGAGACGGCGAACAAGTCGCAACAACGAGTTCAGGCTTATCTCGATGCCAAGGGGGTGCAATACGATTCGTTCTGGGTCCAGAACGTCATCTTGGTCAATTCCTCCAACATCGAGACCTTCAACGGGCTGAAGAGTTTCATCGAGATCGATTCGCTGCGCTCGCGGCGATTCCCGATGCTCCACGAGCCGGTGGACATGCAGCCGGTTCAGGCGAACCCTGCTGCGGGCGTGGAATCGAATCTCCAGCATGTCGGCGCGGATCAAGTTTGGGATTTGGGCTATGATGGCACCGACATCGTCGTCGCCAATATTGATACCGGCGTGCGCTACACCCACCAGGCGCTGGTGCGCCAGTACCGTGGCAATCTTGGCGACGGCACCTTCGACCATAATTACAATTGGTGGGACCCGGAGCTGGGGGGGAGCGATTCGGCCCCCAACGATTGGCACGGGCACGGTTCCCACACCATGGGTATCATACTTGGAGACGACGGCGAGGGCAATCATGTCGGCATGGCGCCGGGGGCAACCTGGTTGACCTGTCAGGCGTTTGAAGGTAACGACAGCGAATTGCTCGAATGCGGCCAATTTCTGCTCGCTCCGTGGGATCTGAACGGCGAGAACCCCGATCCGGCCAAGCGCCCCCACGTGATCAGCAATTCCTGGGGCGATTGTGTCAAGCATCTCGACACCTGGTACAAGGGCATGGTCGAAAGCTGGCTGGCCGCGGGGATTTATCCCGTATTTTCTAACGGCAACACGTCCACC
Organism: uncultured Anaerolineales bacterium; assembly: GCA_964644835.1. Classification (GTDB taxonomy): domain Bacteria; phylum Chloroflexota; class Anaerolineae; order Anaerolineales; family UBA11858; genus JAYELX01. Next base: position 6,539 of record CAZXXW010000176.1, on the reverse strand, counting down.
TGCGGGTACGAGCAGCCACCGGGTTTGAATACGGTCGGTAACCCCGCCCGCTACGGCAACGTCACCGGCGTCGGCTCGACGGGCAAATCCGATGGTCAATATGCGACCCACTCCAATTGGGGCCCTAATGATGATGCCGACACCCTCAATCCCGGCGATTATCCCAACATGAAACCGCAGGTTGTTGCACCGGGCGTCAGCATTTTGTCGGCTTACAGGACTGGTGATGCCGATTACCGTCAAATGACCGGCACGTCCATGGCGGCGCCGCATGTAGCCGGTTTGGTTGCCCTAATCTGGGATGCTGCCCCTTGCTTGATTGGTGAATACGTCGCCACCGAAACGATCATCCAATCGACCGCCGATCCGGTTCCCTATGATGATGGCAGCGGCAATGGGACCGTATCACCCAACTATGCCACCGGTTGGGGGGAGATCAACGCCCTCGAAGCTGTTCAGGTTGCCAAAGGGTATTGTGGTGCCGATTTTCGCATCGATGCCGCGCCTGAAAACCAGAGCGTTTGCACCCCCGCCGACGCATTGCTTGATGTCAATGTCGAGCAGGTGATGGGCTTCACTGATGCTGTCAGCCTCAATCTTTTGGATGCTCCCGAAGGCGCCAAGGCCGTTTATCGCCCCAATCCGGTCACGACTCCCGGGAGCAGCGTCTTGACCTTGAGCACTTTTGAAGTCAAAGATGCAGGTATCTATGAGATGGAGGTCACCGGTGTCTTCGACGAACTGATCCGCAGCGACAAGGTGATTCTTGATCTCTATACAGGAGTCCCAGCGACTCCCTCGTTAGGTGATCCCCTTGATCGAACCGGTGCCACCTCGGTGATGCCCACCTTCCGCTGGGAGCCGATCGAACAAGCGGCCTATTACCGTTTGGAAGTCGCCGCCGATGAAGCCTTCGACGAGATTGTCTATACCGTTGATGTAGCCGAAAACAGCCACACCATGCCGCAATGGCTCGAATACGGCCAGGAATACCATTGGCGTGTCAGCGCGGCGAACACGTGCGGGCTATCTGAACCGGCTGTTTCAGCTTTTAAGACCGCTGCCCCCGCCCCTATCCTGGTCGTTGATGATGACGACAACAAGCCCGACGTTCAAGCCTATTACACCGACACGCTCGACGCGCTTGACCTTTCCTATGATGTTTGGGATACCTGGAACAGCGATGATGAACCTGAATATACCGAACTACTTCCTTATCAAGTGGTGATCTGGTTCGTGGGCGACGAATGGGAAGACCCGGCCGGCCCTGGCCGAGCAGCCGAGGCGGCCTTAGAATCCTGGCTGGATTTAGGCAATTGCCTGATGATCAGCGGCCAGGATTACCTCTGGAACCGCGGCGTGAACGACTTTGTGCAAACCTATTTAGGCGTGGCAGATTTCCAAAGCGACGTTGCCCAGACGAGCATCACGGGAAGCGCGAGCGATTTTGACGACCTCGGCCCCTACGAACTGGAGTATCTCTACTTCAACTTTAGCGACGCTCTGACGCCGAACGATTCCGCCTCCGTGGCCTTGAAAGGCGATAAGGGCAACGCCGGCCTGATCGTCGACAACGGTGATTACAAAACCACCTTGTGGACTTTCCCCTTTGAATCCATCGCTACCGAGACTGAACGCCAAGAATTGCTCGATACTTTCTTGACCTGGTGTGGGTTGGAGGTCTATCAGCTTTATCTCCCCCTGATCGAGAACTAGAGTTTCTGTGTTACTGGTGTATATGCCTTAGACGGAGACTTGTTTGTATGGCCGTTTGGTCTCTGCCCAGTCGATATTTCTTCTAAAGGAATTGGGCGAAGCTCCGCTTCAGGGTTTCCATGTCTTCCAAGTTGCTTTGCAAAACTTGATAAACGATCTCGTGGTCGATGTCGACATAATCGTGGACTAAGGTGTTCCGAAAGCCGATCATCCGAATCCATATCTTGCGCATTTCCTTGCCAATGATCCCCGCTTTATGCAACAGGATGGGAATGTCGCTATAAGAGTCCACAGTTCCCAAGGCGTCATCAGCGACAATGTGATTGCCTATGTCATTTGCCGATTCGATGGCAAGATGTAAAAAACGTTCTGCGCTGCCATAGTGCTCGGGATCAGCAATGAATTCGTCAAAGGGATACTGCTGCAAGTTGTATAGGATGTTGAGATATTCATCCAGTTTCTTCAATCGCTTGCGGATGATTTCTCTATTGACCATTTAGTAGCCTCCTCTTATACGCATCGCGTTGAACCTTCAGGTACGGTTTGAAATCCAGATATTGACGCACAATTCGAGAGTAAGTCCCACCGCGGTCGAAATCATCCGTCTGATAAACGAGTCGATTGTGTTTCACCGCCTCATACCGAAGCACGATATCTTCGGTGTCCAGAAAGACGAGATCGACGCGATCGAAACCATGGCGGGCCAAATCTGCTAAGATGTCCAATTTTTGTTGGCGCGCCTTTTCACTGCGGGGAACGATGGCCAAATCTAAATCGCTCTCAGCATGCTTTTTGCCTGTGACGCTGGAACCAAACAAATACACGGCTTGTATCTGCTGATATCGGCTGAAAATCTTAGCAAGGCGTTTTCGGTCTTTTGAATTCATCTTGATGCGAGTCTACCATAAACGCAGAGCCGCAGAGCGGGGGAGACGCAAAGGTTATGATTTTCTCTGCGCCTCTACATCTTTGCGACGCCGTGTTGAATCTTTTCGCTTCTGACAACTATCTTGGCAAGGGTGGTAGTTCTTCCAGGCCAAAGGATTGGGTTGCCTCTGTGATGATAGCGCGCAGCTTCTGACGCATCTCTTCGGGGATAGGTTTGGGTTCGTAGTTGCTCAACAACTCCGAGACGCGTTCCTGAGCCCGCTCCCAGGTTGTTTTCGCACCAGATTGTTCCCAGGCTTCGGGTACCTGGCGGTCAATCACGTGAGAGGGGATGTAGAACTCCTCCCGGAACCACCGGTAGGTGTGATCGTCGCTGATGAAGGTGGGTTCATGCCCCATCGCTTGCATCAAGGTGGTGGCGATGGGTTCATCGCGCAACTCGATCCCGGCGATCAAGCGTTTGGCCATCCCGATGATTTCTGCGTCGATGACCAATTTTTCATAGCTCTGGCAATTTTCGAACGCCATCATTCCCGCGCCGGAAACCATGTTCACGCCCGCCAGGGCAGCCAGCAAGGCGCCCCCGGCGGACTCCAGGCCGCACTGCGCGTCGACGACTTTGGCATCGCTCATCCCCAGGTAGGCATGGGTGGGCATGTCCAGGGCTTTGCCAATTTGCGTATAGGTACAGTCGATCATCCAGGTGCCAACCGCACCCATTGGCGTGGTGCCCTGGCGCATGTCGAACGCGGCCGGGGAGCCGCCCCACACGATCGGTGCACCCTCCTGTGCCAACTGGCAGATGGTCACCCCGCTGAGGCATTCCGCCGTGTGCTGTACCACCGCGCCTGCCAGCGTCACCGGGGATGTCGCTCCGGCCAGGGGCATCGAAACCAGCTCCGAGGGAATCCCGGACCGGGCACAGTCGATCATGTTCTGGCAGGTCAGGTTGCTCCACTTCAGCGGCGGGGAGGGGCAGACGTCGAAAATCGCGATCGGCTTGGCAGCCAGGGCTTCTTCGCTCCCTGCGACGGCAATGAGCAAGTCTCGCATCGTCCACCAGGTATCGGTGCGAAACGCGCCGGTGACGATCGGCTTGGTCATGTAGTTCAGCGCCAAGTAGAGCCGGTAGACGTCACCGATCTCAAGAGGCACATCGGCGGGGACCATCGCCGTGCTCTGGGCATCGAGTTGGGGCAGCATCTCGACCAGTTGGACGAATCTGACGAAATCCTCCGTGTTGGGCTTGCGCTGCCGCTGGGTGTCGCTGTCCAGGATCATCAGCGCGGCGGAACCAGGGTCAAACTGCACGCTGTCTCCGCCATAGTGAATGGCTGCTTCTCCGTCCAGGTTGTAGAGATGAAATTCGGATGGGCAGGTTTCTAGGGCACGTTGGGCGATCGAAGCGGGAATGCGGGCGATCTGTGTCTCCCTGTTGACGTTGGCGCCAGCTTTGGCGAGCAAGTCCAGGGCCTCATCGTTATGGATTTGAATGCCCGGGTCTTGGAGCAGTTCAAAGCCCTCCTGGATGATTTGATCGACAACGTCGTTGTTGAGCAGGTTCAGTTTGGGGCGCATTATTTCTCCTTTTCCTTTGTTGAAAAACGATGCCCACGTTCATGATGGGCTCACAGTAGACTATAAACTGTTTATGGAACTACTGTTCACCCACCTCCACGTAAATGCGCTTGTTGATCTTCCCTTTGCTCTTGTAGTCAACGACGCGAATCTGTCCCACCTCGGAGGTGTTTTTCACATGGGTACCGCCGTCGGCTTGCAGGTCCAGCCCTTCAATTTCGACGACGCGCACTTCCTGGATGAATTTGGGCAGCAGGTTGATCTTGGTGCGGATCAGATCGGGGATTTGAAAGGCCTCTTCTCGGGGCAAAACCCGGGTGCTGATCGGGCGGGCGTTGGCGACCTCAGCGTTGACGGCTTTTTCGATGGTTTCGACCAATTCCTTGCGCATCGTCTCGAACTCGAAGTCCATCCGCCCTTTGAGCGGCTCCATGTTGCCGCCCGTTACCGAGGCCTCGTAATCCCGCCAGATCACGCCGCAAAGGATATGCATGGCCGTGTGTGTCCGCATCAGCTTGTAACGGTGATCCCAGCCGATTTTTCCCCTAACGGCAGCGCCCACCTCGGGCAAGGGGGAAGCACCCTCCAAGATGTGGACAATCTCGCCCTTGATTCGCTTGGCCCGCTTGAGCGGAAAGATTTGCCCCTCAACGGTGAGCGTGCCAAAGTCGGCCGGCTGTCCCCCACCCCCGGGGAAGAAAGCGGTCCGGTCGAGGATCACGCCATGATTCACTTCATCGACATCCGTAACAACGGCATCGAATTCTCTCAGATAACTGTCCTGATGATAAAGCAAGTCTGTCATCTTTCCTCCTCGGTTTGATAGATTTCGTCGAAAATGTATTCCTCATTCCAGGGGCCGGTGTAGCCGCAGTCGCCGATGCGGGGTGAATTGACCACGGGCAGAAAACCTTCGGGCCAATTGTTGTGTTCTTCAGCATGTTCTTGGCAATACGGCGTGATCGGATACTCCCAAGTCAGCATGTGCTCGGCGGGCTGATCACAAATCTCGCAGGGGATGTTGGGGAGATAATTGCGCGCCATTACTTTGATGCCCTCTTCTGGCGGCACACCTTCACGTTCGTCCATTACCTTTAGCGTCACCGGCGTGGTCGTGCCGAAATCATACTCGTAGTTGAATTCGTCTCCGGGGCGGACGACTTTCCACAGGGGGGTGTTGATATCCTTTTCTTCTCTAAAAGAAAATCCGAAGTCACCACCGGTTTTTTCTGAGTAGTACATATCGTCAATGATGAATTGACTCAAGTGACCGCAGCATTCCATCCAGATGGCCCGGAGGAAGTCATCCAAGTCGGCCAGGGTTGTTCTCGCCGCGGTTTCAAGGTGCAGCCAAAAACCGGGCGCATAGCTTCCCCAGGCCTGGATGTGCAGCAAGCGAAATGCCTTGCCTTCTTCGGCGGCGTTGGCCTCTTTGCGCGCTTGACAAGCTTTGAGGTGGCGGCTCATTCCTGCTTTGGTGTAGGAGTTTCCACAATAGAAACATTTCCCGTAAGATTTTTGTTTTTTATTCATGGTGCTCTCCTTTGAGTATCTGGAATTTATCGATATGATTATTGTACCAATAGAAACGCGATTTTGTATCAAGTTGCTGGTACAATTAATCAGAAGCGACGAAAATCTCCGGGAGCGATGTATGCACGACTTGGTCTACTTTTATCCTCAAGGTCACGAGACCCATCAAGAGTATGCCCATCCCGAAAGCCCTGAGCGGGTGGAGGCCATGGTGCGGGGGCTAAAAAAACTGGGTTGGTGGGACTCTTTCCCTCACCTGGAGCCTGTCCAGGTGCCTCAACAAGTTTTGGAAGCGATTCACACACCAGAGTATTTGTCTTCTCTGGAATCGGCCTCCTCTCGGGGCCGCTCGATGGATTTGGACACCTACACGACCACGGAAACGTGGGACTTGGCTCTCAAAGCTGCAGGCGGCGCTATCGCTGTGGCCAGATCAGTTTGGGATGGCCAGGCGCAGCGCGGTTTTGCCCTGACTCGCCCGCCGGGACATCATGCCACGTCGAGCAGGGCGATGGGCTTCTGCTTGCTCAACAACATCGCCCTGGCTGCCGAAGACTTGATCAGCAATAGGAGTGCCGGTCGTATTGCCATCGTCGATTTGGATCAGCATCACGGCAACGGCACCCAGGATATTTTCTGGCGACGCAGCGATGTTTTCTATCTCTCGACCCACCAGTTCCCTCATTATCCCGGCACGGGCCAGGTGATCGAGACGGGCGCGGGGGAGGGTGAGGGGACGACGGCCAATTTCCCCTTGCCGCCCCGGTCTGGAGATGAAGCTTTCGAGACGGTTATGGAAGAGGCCATCTTGCCGCTGTTGGATC
>CAZXXW010000175.1:0-7498 GCA_964644835.1 uncultured Anaerolineales bacterium | reverse complement strand
TCACCCCTGCATATTGTGGTTATCTGGCTTGAGCGCAGATTTTTCAAGGGGGGGGAGTGAACGGTTACAAGCCCGCGAATGAATTGCGGGCTGATAAAAGAAGCACTTATCAATCTGGTGAGATTAGTTATTCGTAAATGTCACTATTCTCTTAATCGATCCGCCCCAGGCCGCGCAAAACACGCTCCGGCGTCAGGGGGAATTTGTCGAACCAAACCCCGGTAGCATCGTGCACAGCAGCAATGATCGCCGGTGCTACGGGAATGAAGGGCATCTCGCCCATCCCGCGAGCGCCCCAGGGCCCGTTTTCATCGGGGTGCTCCAGGATCAGCGATTCCACCCGGTCAGGAATATCCAAGATCGTCGGCATCAGGTAGGTAGAAAGTTCCGCCGTGAGCGCATACCCGTCCTTCTGGATGAAATTCTCCAGCAGGGTATAGCCCATAGCCTGGACGACGCCGCCTTCTATCTGGCCCTCGACCTGCTCGGGGTTGATCGCTTTGCCGACATCATCACCGGTGACCACATTGAGCACGTGAATCTCGCCCGTCTCGGTGTCCACTTCCACCTCCGCCGCCTGGGCCATGTAGCCGTAGGCAAAATTAGGTTTTGATTTACCCGTCTCCGGATCGAAGGGCTCGGTCTCCGGAGCGTAGTAAGTATACTCGTGAATCGCCGGGCGCTCGCCGCGCTCCCACTTCTCCAAAGCACCTTTGACCGCACCGATCACCGAATTGCCGGACATGAACGTCATTCGCGAAGCCGAGACACTGCCCGAATGCTCGGTCACGGCGGTATCGGCGCCGATGAATTCGACCTGATCAAAATCGACCCCGGCGGCCTCAGCCGTCATCTGGGCGATCGCGGTGTGGGTCCCCTGGCCCACTTCGGTAGCCGCGTGGTAAACCACCACCCGCTCGATGTCTTCTTCTCCGTGGATCTCCACCACCGCGGTGCAGTTATCCCGGTAGCCAAACGAAAAGCCCACATTCTTGAACCCGCAGGCAAACCCGATGCCATGCTTCACGTGGGGAGACTCCGGCGGTGACGGGGGCGATTCACGTTCCCAACCGGAAGTGGCTTGCTGCCACCCGGCCGCGTCCGCCGTTGTGGCGACGACCTCATCCAGGGGCACCTTGCCCGGCAGGGGCGTCTGCACCGAGAGCAGGGCATCATCATCGAGCAAATTGCGCATCCGCAGTTCGACCGGGTCCATCTCCAGGGCTTCAGCCAACTTGTTGATTTGCGCCTCGGCGGCGAAAGTGCCTTGTGGGGCCCCAAAGCCGCGGAACGCCCCACCGGGGATATGATTGGTGTACACCGCGCGGGTGTCCACCTTGACATTGGGAATTTCATACGGTCCGGTGCACATCACCGTAGCGTTGCCCAACACCTTGTTAGACGTGTACATGTAAGCGCCGCCATCGGCAGTGACATCCATCTCCGCGGCGACGATCACCCCGTCCGAGGTTGCGCCCCACTTGGTCTTGAGCCAGTAGGCATGGCGCTTGTGGTGCCCGATGATCGACTCTTCCCGGCTCCAGATGATCTTGACAGCACGGTCGATGCCACGTTCGTGCAGGCGCATCACAGCCAGGCCAAGCACAATCTGGACGGACATATCTTCTCGCCCGCCGAAGGCACCTCCCACAGCGGGATGGATGATCCGAACCTGTTCGTCCTCGAGGCCAAGAGCATGGGCGACCTGCCGCCGCTCTTCATGGGCGTACTGCCCGCCCACGGCGACGGTGATACGGCCTTCTTCGTCGATATAGGCCAGGCCGGCTTCGGGCTGCAAGTAAACGTGCTCCTGCACCGGGGTCTGGTACTCGGCCTCAACGATCACATCCGCCTGGGCAAAACCAACCTCAACATCGCCCTTTCGGATGCGGTCCGAGACCATCACGTTGGTACCCTTGTCCGGGTGGAGCAAGGGAGCACCATCGGCGGCGGCGACGAAAGGATCGGTGAGCACGGGCAAATCCTCGTACTCAATCTCAATCAGGTCGCGCCCCTGTGCGGCGATGGCTTCGCTCTCAGCGACGACAACGGCAACCTGGTCGCCAACGAAGCGAACTCGATCAGCATAAGACTTATCCGAGCCAGGACCGCACAGGACGGGCTGGTCAGGGATTTGCAAACCGTACTCATTGACAGGCACATCCTTGGCAGTGAAAACGGCTACAACGCCGTCTAGAGCTTCTGCGGCGCTTGTGTCGATCGCCTTAACAATCGCATGAGGCCGGCGGGCAAAACGGATCTTCATATAAAGTTGATCGGGCCGGTTCAAGTCGCCCGAATAAAGGGCCTTGCCGGTGACTTTATCGACAGCGTCAATACGTTTAATTGGTTTTCCAATTGTGGGCATAGTTTATCCTTTTCTTGTAAATTACGTGAGACGGTTCAAATTTCCAAATAAATTAGTAGACACTTTTGAGCGAACGTCGGTTTGCGAAGCACGCCACGGCGACACTCGACCAGCGCTTATATGATTCAAAAAAGTGCCAACACATTTATGAACCATCCCAATTACGTCAACGCCGAGGCGTAGTGTTTTTTATCTCTCTCATCTGCGCCTCCGCGTTTCAGCATTAAAGCCTTTCCTTGCGTCTGCGCGTTAAGCCTTTTGATCAAGCTGGCGCTTCTTCTCGACCTTGAAAATTCGTCGGAGAACAGCAATCGCGGTGGCATACGTCGGGTCCATACCAAAATAAGACAACGCCCGGCTACCGAGATTCTTTCCCTTGCTCAACGGGGTGTCGGAGGCATAGTGGGTAATGCCGAGATCAAAATCAATCGCATGCAGGTTGACAATTTCATCAATCGGATGCCGCTTGGGCCGGAACATCTCATAGACGGCCGAAAGGTAAGGGCCTGCTTCCATCTCGATATCGGTGTAGCCCTCGCTGTAAAACACATCCATATATTCAGCATTTTGCAAGAAGGTGCCCCGGACAGTGACCGACTTCTGGTTATCCAAGACGGTGCCATAGACCAGATGCGGAGCCACATCCGGAGCTTTGATCGCGTTGGGAAAGATGTACGTGTTACGGGAGTGCTCATCGTGAACCACATCGGGGATCATTACATCGCCGATAACGCCGTTGAGGGTGGCCCCCTTCCCCATGATGTAGACGCCCAGGATTTTGCCCGTGTGGACGGCGACCTCGGAGAGAATGTTGTAAGCAGCCAAGCCAAGAGGATAATCGATATTCAGAATCAGGGCGTCGCTGTTCTGCAACCAAGCAGCGTCCCCATCCCATAGGCGCGGGTCCATCCTGCCGGGTTTGAGGCGTGAAAGCTCGATCACTTGGGAATCAACATCGAAATAATGCTCGCTATCTACCCGTTGGATGCCGCAATCCAGTTCGGATTGACGCCGAATCTCGCGCAGTTTTTTACCTTGCTCCGATTGAAGATATTTCTTCAACACATAATAGAGAAAGTTCTCCTGGCTGGAAGGGATCATCTGAGCCTGAATCTCTTCCCACTCTTGTTGCAGGTCGCCGTTATCGGAATTCTCCAAGAACCGGATCAACGTATCCCGGTGTTTGAGGGCAAAGCCAGAGAGCAGGTTGACCAGGCTGTGCGTGTTGCTGGAGACAAAATAAACGGGCCTGTTCTTCAAATCCGGGCGGGCCCGGAGAATATTCTCCCACCAAGCGTGGGTGGCACGGTGATACTCGATGAGAGTACTGCTAAGCAGGAGCATGTTCAAGCGGCTGGTTGAGTCCGCAATCCGCTGCAAGTTGGGGACAAAATCGTCTCCCCAAATGGTCTCTAGGCGGTCGAGGTCCTCCATGGGCATGTGCAGGCCTTCAGCGAGATGTTCACGCACCTCGGGGTCGTCGCGAGCATCTTCGAGACGAAACGATTGGGGCAAGCGCTGCAAAAGGCGGTGCATTTTCTTCCACTCGATTTGATAAGCCGCCATCAGGGGAACCACATCGTCGATATCAGAGCGACTGGCGATCAAGCAGGCCAAAGTATCCTCCCCGTCGAAATAACATCGCCGCCGACGGGCCCTCGCTTCAACTACCTGCCACGTGCTGACATCGCCAATCCCCTCCCGCTTGAAAACGGCCTCGCTCTGCCCCAAGACCACGGTACTTACTCGATTGATGCAATCCGGCAGCCGCAAAACGCTGTAGATGAAGGCCGACATATCCGGCTCGTCCTGGCGGGCGCCGGGATGGAGCAAAGAATTCATCGCCGAGTGGGCTTCTTCCAGGGTTTTGATTTGCACCTCGGTGGTAGAGCGCAACAAGGAATAGTAGGTGCGCAGGTAGAGTTCGACCTCTTCCGAGGCGGTATAGGGGACAGTTCTTTCCATTATCCTTGAGCGGGCGCGCCGATGGTTTCCCTGTCAGCGCGCCGATACAGTGAGAGATAGGCAACTACGCCAATCGCCAGATAAGCGATCGTCTTGGGGATCATCAGCATGCCCAACAAGGGGAGTTGTTGAACCCACAGGATCACCGGAAGGTAACAAAGGAAAGAAATCACGATCAAGATGCCAATCCAGCGAAAGGAGCGATCATCCTCGGCGCCAGCATCTCGCCAGATCAGATAGGCGACTCCCAAACCCTGGACTATCAAGGGGATGTTGCGGAAGAGGCTCCAGGGTTGCGGAGGCACAAGGCTGTTCCATTGATTTTGCGGCCAGAGCATGAGCACAAAGCGAAAGATACCCATCGCAAGCAAAAAGAGGGCAAAATCGGTATATTTTTTGTCAAAGCGCTTTTTCCAAACCTTGACCATCAGCATATAGAAACCGGTCACGGTGAAGGCTGTCGCTAACCTGCCCATGCCGAGGAGGTGCAAATCAAGCCCTAAAAAAGAGACGCTGGCGCCCAAATCTCCGAGGGCGTAAGCCAGGTTGCGAAAACCAACATGGCCGCTATCTCCCAAGGCGAGCAGAAAGAAAGCCTGCACCACCGGCTTGGCCACGCGCCAATCTTGCTCTTCGAGGGTATCGCGGCGCACAACCATCAAAGCCACCATCACCCAGACGGCAATGAGATAGGCGCTATTGAAAACGATCTCAATCCACATTCGTGTCACATCAGACATCAAAGTTGATCCTTTTTTTAGCGGCGGCGTTTATTTTTCTTCGGGCGGATGGGCGGCGAATCGAGGGGGCCATATTGCCGCATCCCCGAGATGCGCGCCAGCAGGGTATAAAGAATCACCAACAAGCCGTAGCCGAAAAACATCAACATGACCGTCACGGCCAACCGAGCATAGAGATAGGGATACGCCGCCGGACCGGTAAATTCCACCGGCACGCGCACCCAGACGTTCTGGGCGTTCAAATCCAACAACACCAAGGCCCCAAAATAAGCCATCACCGGGATCATCGCGATCATCACACAACCAATCCCTCGCCAAACCGGATGGATCTTCCAGGGTCTCGGTTTTTGCTTCATCTGGTAGCGATCATATTTACCCATTGTCCACCTCCATTTGGCTTGCTTTTTCTATCGCTTTGACGATTTTGTAATACCCGGTGCAGCGACACAAATTCCCGGTAATACTCTGGCGAATCTCGTCCTGTTCGGGCTGAGGCTTTTCTTCCAATAACTTGGCCGCCGACATCACAAACCCAGGGGTGCAGTAGCCGCACTGGACAGCGCCTTCGGTGACAAAGGCCTCCTGAACCGGGTGCAGGTGTTCCGGGTCTCCCAAGCCTTCAATCGTGACAATCTCTGCTCCGTGGGCGCGCGGCGCGGGGACGAGACAGCTCATCACCGCGATGCCATCCAGGTAGACGGTGCAAGCCCCGCACTCCCCCTCGGCGCAGCCTTCCTTGGTGCCGATCAACCCCGCTTCTTCGCGCAAAAGCCGCAGCAAGGTCTTATCGTGACCGGTGGTGAAGGTGTACGGCTGGCCGTTGATCGTCATGGAGAGAGGTTCCGTCCCAGAGAATCGACTGAGATTGGACTGCTCTGCCGCTGCACCAGGGGTGGACTGACCCCAAAGCAGGACGGGCCGGTCCGGGATTTCAGGTTGGTTCCGTTGCCCGGCAAGGACGGCCAAACAACGGGTGACGAGCACCCGAGCCATCTCGCGCCGGTACGATGCCGACGAGCGGATGTCATCAATCGGCTGAGAAGCAACCATCGAGAGCCGAGCCGCTTCGGCGATCGTCTCGTCATCGAGTTGGCGGCCCTTGAGATAAGCTTCGGCTTCTTCGGCGTGGATGATTGTCGGCGCGACCGCTCCGAGCGTGATCGTCGCCTCGGCAACGGTGCCCTCTTCCAAGGTGAGCAGAACCGCGGCGTTGACCACCGAGATCGCCTGGGAACGGCGCAATCCCAACTTCATGAACATGCCGCTCTGATTCTCTTTCAAGGCGGGGAAGGCAATATCGACAAGCATCTCGTCGGGGCGCATCACGGTTTTGCGCACGCCGCGATAGAACTGGTCGAGGGGAACAACCCGCTCTCCCTCGGCAGATCGGAGCGTCACCTGTGCGCCCATCGCAATCAGCGGCGAAATGGTGTCGTTGGCCGGGGATGCAGTGATCAGGTTGCCCGCCACTGTGCCTCGGTTTCTGATCTGGGGGGCGCCGACTTCCCAACAGGCCAAAGCGAGGGGATGGGCTTGTTCCCGAATCAGTTTGGAGGCGACACAATGGTTGTGCGTCACCATCGGGCCGAGATGGATGTTTCCCTGCTCGTCCAGCGCGATGACATCGAGATTGGGAATCCGGGTGACATCGACCAGAACATCGACATCGTGACGGACGCCGCGCTCCAGTTCGAGAATCAAATCCGTCGCCCCGGCGACAATCCGGGCGCGCTGGCGATGTTCTGCTAATACGTCTAAAACTTCTTCTATGCTATTTGCATTGATATATGTTTGCCACATCGTTACTCCTAAAAGATCAGTCACCCAATAAACCCAAAATGGCGGGGAGAAGTTGTTTCTTGCGAGAGACCACGCCGCTGGCCAGACGGGTTCCGTCTTCCTGGCGAGGGTAGGGCAAGTCTGCCAAAATGGGGGGTGGGTTGTTTAAAATCAGACTACTGGAACCACGGACAACATCGGTGACCATCAGGATGGCAAAGTCCCATCCATGTTCCTGACGCAGAGAATTCAAGGCTTCAGACAGTGATTCAAGATGTTTGTCCACTTTGCGCAGATCGGTCACTTCTGCCTGGGCAACGGCGAACTCCATGCCGGCCGCGTGGTAGGTTTTCAAATCGGTGCTGACGATTTCCTTCGGATCTCGGGTGGACAAATCGGCGCCCGCTGGGAGTACCTGCTTGCCGTAAGAATCGAAATCTTCACCCTTGAGCGGGCTGCCCCAGCCGAAGGCCCAGCGGCTCAACCGCTCGGAAGCTTTTTGATCTCGCTCCGTCGTGGTCGGTGAGGTCAACATCAACGTATCCGAAATCAAGCCTGCCAGGAGCACACCAGCAATTTCGGGTGGTGCGCTCAAACCGGCATCTTCAACTCGTTCCGATACAAGCGTGCTGGTGCTGCCAACCAC
>CAZXXW010000174.1:0-7622 GCA_964644835.1 uncultured Anaerolineales bacterium | reverse complement strand
AACCATGCTATGGGTTATGGTTGGCGAGAACCGGGAAACTGGCCTAATGGTGAATTTCGGGTTGACTTGCATGTTGACGGAGAAAAAATTGCCAGTGATACTTTCCACGTATATTTGTTCACACCGACTCCTGAAGCCACGGCGACAAGTACGCCTCGGCCTGGTGCGATTGTTGATACGGATTCTCTCAATGTACGCGGTGGGCCCGACACCGTGTATGGAATCGTCACCGGTGTCTCGGAAGGGGATCATCTTGAAATCGTCGGGGAAGCCTATGATTGCGCTTGGCTGAAGATTGAAACCGAAGATGGGGTTGTTGGCTGGGTGTCGGCTGCTTTGGTTGATTACGATCTCTCTTGCAGCGATATTCCGTCGGCTTCGATACCGCCCACGCCGGTGCCGCCTCCGCCAACGGATACCCCCAAACCCGCGCAGCCAACAAAGGCTCCCTCTGGAAAGACGGTCAAGGTCAGGATTGTCAACAATACAGGAGGAGGTCTGAGCTTACATCTTCAGGGCCCGGCATCATATCAGTTAAATTTTGGAGCGGGTACCCATACGATCAATGTCGTTCCGGGAAACTATACGTACACTGCCTGGGGATGTGGCACATCGGCATCCGGCTCAAAGAGATTGAAAGCCGGCAGTGAATGGGAATGGTATTGCGAGTAGTGTTTCGATGAGAACGCTCGTGTCCCGGTCGTTCAACCTGACCGGGGTACGACGGTTGGGTTGAAAAAATTAGTGTTTGGTTAAAAGGTCAAATTGGACTCTTGACGCTGCCTGTTGGCCTGATTATAGTATTGCCTGGTTTTATTTCAGTATCGTTGAACAAGTCAATAAACATGTTATAAGTTCTATCTTGTTTTCTCTGTTCATACCAGAGATTCGTTATTTTTAAACAGGAGTTGATATGATTCAAGTAGAAGGATTGACGAAGGATTATGGTCTTCGCCGAGCGATAGACAATCTCACCTTCCACGCCGAAAAAGGCGAGATCCTTGGTTTTCTTGGCCCCAATGGCGCCGGGAAAACCACCACGATGAGGATTCTGACCGGATTCATGCCGCCAACAACGGGCCAAGCTCAGGTGGCAGGATACGACATCATGGATGAATCCTTGGAGGTGCGCCGAAGGGTCGGCTATGTGCCTGAGAATATCCCTCTCTATGAGGATATGACCGTCTTCGATTATCTTGCTTATATGGCCCATTTGCGCCATCTCGCCGATGTCGAAGATCGCGTCATCAACGTTCTCGAGCAGGTTCAAATGCTCGGCCGGGCGGATAGCTATATCAGCAGCCTCTCCAAGGGCATGCGCCAACGCATCGGTCTGGCTCAGGCTTTGCTACACAAGCCGGATGTGCTCATCCTCGACGAGCCGACCATCGGTCTCGACCCGGCCAAAATCATCGATGTGCGCGAACTGATTCGCGAAATCGGCAAGGAACGGACGGTGCTGCTCTCTACGCACATTCTTTCGGAGGCGCAACAAGTTTGTGACCGCGTGCTGATCATCAACAAAGGCAAGATCGTTGCCGAGGACAGCCCCGAACAATTGCAGGCTCGCCTGACCGGGGCACAGCGTGTCGCCCTGCGGGTGGCGGGAGATGCCGATGGTTTGAAGACGTTTGTTGAGTCCATCCCCGGCGTCAACCGCATTTATCAAGGGGACGAGCATGACTCCCTCGAGTTTGAAACCGCTCCCGGGCAGGATGCCCGCCCCGAGGTGGCCCGGGCTCTCGTCTCACAGGGCTACGATCTCCTCGAGATGCGGCCTGTCGGCATGAGCCTGGAAGAGATCTTCCTGAAATTGACTCGCGATGAACCCGCTCCCCTGGATGAAAACAATCTGGCCAAGGAGGCAGAATCCAATGCGTAATATCTGGACGATTGCCCGAAGAGAATACCGCCAATATTTTGGCACGCCCATGGCTTACATGGTCGCGTTTTTGTATCTGTTGGTTTTGGGTGTCATTTTTTACTACAACCTTGTGACCGCAACCTACCAGCAATTTCCCCCTCAGGTGCAGGCCGTGGTTGGCCCAATGGTCACGGTGATGCTCTTCGTCACCCCGGCGCTGACGATGCGTCTGCTCGCCGCCGAACAAGGTGACGGCACCATCGAGCTGCTCTTGACCGCCCCGGTGCGAGATTGGGAGCTTGTCCTTGGCAAGTGGCTGGGCGGCTTCTTGTTCATGGTCACCCTTTTAGCCGTCACATTGATCTATCCCTTCATCTTGCATCAACTGGTCGACCCCGGCATCGATCAAGGCGTTTTGATCACCAATTACCTCGGCTTGACCCTGATGTCCGGGTCGCTGATCGCTGTCGGCGTAGCTATGTCCTCCTTGTTCAAGAATCAGACTGCCGCGTTTTTCGCCACCTTGGGCGTCATGCTGCTCTTGTGGCTGATCGGCATCTCGGCCCAGGCAGCCGGCTCGCTTGGCAGCCGGGTGCTGATGTACTTGGACTTCCGCTCACATTTCTACGACACCCTTTATCGCGGCGTGATCGACCTGAGCGACGTCGTCTATTACCTCAGTCTGACATCGCTGGCTCTCCTGCTGGGGTCAGTTTTCGTTGAAGTTAGGAGGTGGCACTAATGAAGAACACCTGGAAACGATATGCCCCCATTGGCTTATATGTTGCTCTGGCGGCGGCGCTGGTTTCTTTCGGCCTGTACGTCGTCCAGCGCGAATTCAACCTCTATTTGCAAGTCAGCTTGAGTCTCATCGTCGTCGGTTTAGCCGCCTTCGTGCTCCTGGATCCCGATCGAGTTCGCAAGGCGTTGACCGGGCGACAGGCCCGTTATGGCAGTAATGCCCTCGTCTTGACCCTGGCTTTCATCGGCATTCTTGTTGTCGTCAATGTCTTCGTCGCCGAGAACTCTAAGCGTTGGGACTTGACCGAAGGTCAGCAGAACACCCTCGCCGAGGAAACGCTGGAAACTCTGCAAGCGTTACCCCAGCCGGTAGAGGCAACAGCCTTCTTCTCGCCGCAGACCCCTTCGGCCAACGCCGAACGTCTCTTGGAGAATTACAAATTCTACTCGGATGGCAAATTTGATTACGAGTTTGTCGATCCGCTTTCCAATCCCGGCGCGGCTCAAGAGGCGAACATCACCAAAGATGGCACCATCGTCTTCCGGATGGGCGATCAGCAGGAATTGGCCACCATTCAATCTGAACGGGAATACACCGGCGCCTTGGTCCGCCTGATGAACATCGAGCAGCAAGTAGTCTACTTTCTCACCGGACATGGTGAGTTCAGTCCCGATGATCAGGGCGAGCAGAGCTATGCCCTTGTGCGCAGGACCCTGGAGAGCAAGAACTACACCGTCGAGACTCTCAATTTGCTCTCATCTAACCAGATTCCCGAAGATGCTTCCGTTGTGGTCGTCGCCGGGCCGACACAGCCCCTCAGCGAGAGTGAAATTGACCTGCTGGATGCTTATGTTTCCCAGGGAGGCGCGTTGATGGTGCTGGCCGAGCCTTCAATTGAAACTGCAATAGAGTCGGATGAAGATGTTTTGGCATCTTACTTGGTAGATGTATGGGGAATTAATCTGGGCGAAGGTATCATTGTTGATACATCTACCCAGCAACTTCCTATGGTCTATGCTGCGCGATATGGCGACCATATCGTTACTGACAAGATGCAAAATGTGGCTACAGTTTTCCCTACTGCTCGTAACGTGCAGTTTGAATCCTCTAATACAGTTGCTCCGTTGATATTCACTGCTGATCAAACATGGGCTGAAACCAATCTGGATGCCGTCACGAACGGGGAAGTAGGCTTTGACAAGCAGGATATTGCCGGACCTCTGGTCGTTGCTGTCGCTGTCGAGAGTGCGGAGGGAGAAGGCCGTCTGGTTGTGTTTGGTGATGCAGATTTTGCATCTAATGCCTTCTTTGTTAGCCCGGGTAATAGTTTGGCAAATGGCGATATGTTCATCAACGCCGTCGACTGGGCCGTCGGCCAGGAAGAATTGATCAACCTGACCCCGCGCGAACGCACGCAGCGGTTCATGATTCCGCCGCAGCCCTATGTGATGAATCTGATCTTGCTGCTGGTTGTGTTCGTTATCCCCGGCGCCGTGCTCACGTCCGGTATTGTCGTTTGGGTTCGCAAGCGACGGAGGGGGTAGCCATGATTCGACGTTCAACCTGGATCGTCCTGGCAGTTTTTGTGGTTTTGTTGGGATTTCTGATCTATTGGCAACAGTGGGGGCCGGGCGCTTCCTCGGATGATACCATGGCAGACATGCCCACCGTCGCGCCCAGGGAGGCGATCTTTGACTTGCCTGAGGATGCGACCGTGGTGGCTGTTCGCGTGGAGAGTGCCGAGGGCGGCCTGGTCGAAGTCCGCCGCGAAAATGGTCAAGAGCAGTGGACTCTTGTGGAGCCTCCACACGAGGAGGCTACCGACAGTCAACAGGTTCAAACCATGGTCGATCAGCTCGTCGCCCTGCGCGAAAGCTCCGCTCTGGAGGCTGCCCCTTCGCTGGATGTCACCGGCCTGGAATCCCCCGCTTACACGATCACCCTGGCGTTGGAAGACGGCACCGAGGAGAAGCTCTACATTGGCGATGAGACCATCACAGGGAATACGTATTACGTCCGCACCGAAGATGGATCGCCGCAAATGGTCAATCAACACGGCGTTGACGCTGCCATCAACATGCTGGATACCTTGCCGCTCTTGCCGACCCCCACGGCTGAGAGCGAAAACTGATTGAAGCTACTTTAAAGATAAATAGCGCAGTTCGAGCAAATCGTCGCTCGGCTGCGCTATTCTTTTTTGTAGATCAACATCCCGTCGCTTCCGTAGATGTCGGTGGGCAGTTTGTGCAGCAAGGTGTATTCTTCGTTGAAGAAAGGGGCTTTGAGCAAGCCTGCTCGCCCGTAGACTTCCAGGAAGACGAGGTAATCAGGTTCTTGATCGCGAATCAGGTCCGGAGGGATGGCGTAGTTGATCACGTACAGGGATTCATCCAGGGGATAATAGTCCAAGGTTTGGGGTGAGTTCAGGCCGACCGTATCGAGGATGCGGGTATTGGTGTAATAGCCCAAGACGCCCACGTCCCCGGCGGCTAACACGGGGAGGGATGAGCTGGATTTCCGGGCAAGGTCTTGGTTGACGTGTCGGGCTGCTTGGCGATAGAGCAACTCCACCTTGATCCAGGCCATCTCCGGCGCGGGGCGGGCGGGGCCGTGGTCGGGGGTCAGAGTCCAGCCGCGGAGCGTCATCAGCAGGGGGAAGGCGACCAAGATGGGGAGCAGGACAGGCTTCCATGAGCGGGGGCCTCTTTCAGCGCGCGCTTGCTCCGCCTTGTTGACGAGTTCTTCTAATCCAACGAGAATGAAGAAAAAATAGGCCGGCAGCGGGGGTGTCAGGTACCAGCGGAAGATCAGGGGGTTAGCGATGGCGAAAACGGCGAGATAGAGCCAAGGATAGATCGCCCACGGCCACAGGCGGCGATTGGTGCGCAGGGCGGCGCGCACCCCGATGATCGTTAGAAACGGAAACAAGATGATACCGATGCCGATCCAGGGGATCCCGAAGGTGGTGTGGCCGAGGAAGGGGGTGGCGTAGTGCTGTAGAAGGCGCGTCAGAGCGGCGGTGGTTGGGAGCCGATACGCCAGGGTCTTTGCGCTTACCGAGTGGGGAATCGGGTTGCCGAAGTAGAATGTGGCGAAAATATACCAGGGAAGGGTGACAGCGAGGAAAACGAGCGGTGTGCGAAATACGGTTCGCACGGTGCGAGATCCCTTTTGCGGATTAAGAATGTAAGTGAAAAGAAAATCCAGAGCGAGTGGGGCGAGCAGGAGCAGAGCATCGGGTCGGGTCAGCAGGCTTAGACCGGCAAAGAGCGCGGCGATGGAAACTTTCCCTTGCGTGTAGGCATAAATTGTGGCGGTTAGCAGAAAGACGTAGACGCTGGTCTCCAACCCTCCGACGGCAAAGGTGACACTGTAAGGCGCGATAGCCCAGATCAAGGCCGCGCCTGCGCCCGCGTAGGGAAAATCCAGGCGCTTGCCCAACCGCCACAGCAACAGCGCGGTCGCCGCATCGGCGAGAGCGTTGACGATCAGCGCGATGGTGGGGAAAGGAGCGTTTGCTCCGCCCATGAACAAGCTGATCGCGGCGAGCAGCAAGGTGTAAAATGGCGTGGTGGTGCCCAGGACACGCTCTCCGGGGTTGTAGACGAAGCCCTCTCCGGCTACAATATTGCCGGCATATCGATAGGTGATGAAAGAATCATCAATGGTTCTCGTCCCGGGAAGCAGACGGGCGGTGAGAGCGAGTGTGATGATCAGAATAGGGAAGAGAAGCCGTGCGAAGTGCGATGTGCGGTGGGTGAATTTGTCCATGCCTGGATTATCGGATGATGGTGAAAAGGTGTCAAGGAAAACGTGTGCAAGTAGGTAAATTCGGGCGCTGCAAGTTTGCATGTTACAAGTTGCAAGGGAAAGTGAAACTCGAGTATTCTGGAGAAACAGGTGAGCGGAGAGAATAGATCATCATTTTTGGATAAACATTCATCCCTGTTATGTCTCTTGGGGGCAATGATCGTGGCGGTGGGTCTGAAGACTTGGCTGGTGCTGGCGGATGTCGTCCCCTTCAACAGTGATGAAGCCGTTGTCGCTCTGATGGCCCGCCACATCTTACAGGGTGAGCGGCCGATCTTTTTTTACGGACAAGCCTACATGGGTAGCTTGGATGCCTGGCTGGTCGCCGGGGGATTCGCCTTGTTTGGCGAATATGTTGATTCTATTCGGATCGTTCAAATAATCCTTTATATAACTTACTTGATCACATTGTGGTTAATGCTGAGGAGATTTTTTACCGATCCGAAGGTGGCCAATTTTGCAATTCTCTTGGCGTCGGTTCCCCCGGTGTTGTTGACTACGTATACGTCGGCTACATTAGGGGGTTATGGCGAGACATTGGTCCTTGGAAATTTGGTCTTGTGGGTAGGATATGAAGCTATTTTTGGGAACTTACAAGAGAAAAACTGGGCTTGGCTTTTGCTTGGATTTTTGGGCGGCATAGGTTTTTGGGTGTTGGCTTTGATTGGTATCTACTTGTTGACGATAGCAATTGTGGGGCTTTGGAAGTTTTCGGGTAAGTGGCTGTCGTATTATTTCTTTGGAGCTGTTGGTTTTTTCATCGGTAGCTCACTTTGGTGGCTATATAATCTTTCTCACGCTTGGGAGGCGTTTGACGCCTTGTTCCATTCGGGCTTGGTTGACACAACGCTACTTCAAAGGTTTATTGGTTTTTTAGTATTGGGTTTGCCCGCTTTACTGGGGCTGCGGTTTCCCTGGTCCCCACAGTTCGCGCCTTGGCCTGTTTTAATTGTGTTGCTTGTATTTTTTCAAGCTGTCATGGCTTATCTGATATGGTCGTATCGCAAAAGGGTTCTAAATAGTAGGAACGGAACTAAAAAAATTTTGGGGACCTTTGGGATCGTTTTCGCCGGAGTTTTTATCGGCACCCATTTTGGGATTGATTCAACTGGGCGTTATTTCATGCCGCTCTATGTTTTGCTATTTTCGGGGTGTGGAGCTTTTCTTGCTGCTATTTGGCGACGCAATAAGAACTTGGCGATTGTC
>CAZXXW010000173.1:0-7622 GCA_964644835.1 uncultured Anaerolineales bacterium | reverse complement strand
AAGAATTCGAGATAAACATCTTGACCGGAGACAGGTACATCCACAAACAGAAGGGCAATCAACAAGATGACACCGCCCTGGTAGATCGCCATGATCAAGCCCAGCCACAATTTGGAAAACACATAAGGGAGAATCTTCAGCCCTACAGCGCGTTCACGCTTATAAATGTCGGCCTCTTTGACAATTTCTCGCACGCTGCTCATCGCCCCCACCAACATGGCCACAACGGCGCACATAAACCATAAGCCCATGGCGAACTCGATATTGCCATCGACAGGATTGTAGATATTGCGTCCCCAGACCGTGTTCATCAACCCCAAAATGGGGGCCAGGGCCAGCATCAAACCGAGAGAAACTCTATCGGTCAATAAGATTTTGGTATTTCGGGCCGATAAAATGGCCAACTGCTTCAGCGAAGAAATCTTTTTGGCCTGTTTGGAAGAAGGCGCCGCGGCCGCAGACATCTGAGATAGGCTCATCCCGGCCGAGGAATGCACCGCTACCTCTTCTGCTTTTTCTTGGGGGCTGTAAGCACTCTCTTGATAGCGATCGGCCCAATCTGCCGGTGTCCCCCGCTCAGGATCCTCCAGCAAGCGATAAATTTCATCGAACTCCATCGACTTTTCTAGCTTTTCGCGCGGCGTGCGATAAGCATCGAAGTATTCGAGCGCATCTTCGGGGGCGCCGTAAAACACAAGATAGCCGCCGGTGCCCAAAATCACGACCTTGTCGCACAACATCACGTTTTTGGTGGTGTGGGTGACGACCATCACCGTGCGGCCCTGATCGGCCAAGCCGCGCATCAGCTTCATCATCTCAAACTCAGTACCCGGATCCAAGCCGCTGGTGGGCTCATCCAGGAACAGGAGCCGTGGCCGGGTTAGCAGCTCAACACCAATGGAGACACGCTTCAACTGCCCGCCGGAGAGCCGCGAGATGGTCACGTCTTTGCGCTCCCACAGCCCCAGTTCCCGGAGCGTGCGCTCTACCGCCTCGTGGCGCTCTTTGGTCGAAGTGTCCGGCGGGAAACGCAAGCGACCGGCGTAATCCAAGGCTGTCCAGGGCGTAAGCTGCATGTGAACAATATCCCGCTGGGGGACGTAGCCGATATCGTCCCGGAACATGCTGTAGTTATCGTATAAGCTAACTTCATTGATGAAGACTTCACCATCGGTGGCGGGCCGGTAGCCGTTGACCGCGTCCAAAAATGTGGTTTTGCCCGCACCGCTCATACCAACAATGGCGACAAATTCGTTAGCCCCAATCTCCAGGCTGATATTTTCGAGCAGATTGATGTCTTCCGCAACCCACTTATTCAACCCCTTTGCCCGGATGGTATAGCCCTGCATTTCATCAACCTGGATGCCTGTACCAGAGAAAACAAAATCAAAGGGACCAATTTTGACATAATCGCCTTCGCTCAACCAAGTTTCTTCTTCGATCAATTTTCCGTTGACATAAACGCCATTGGCACTCTGGGTATCGACAATTTGGAAGCGTTTGCCCATCCGCCTGATAAAGGCGTGGTAGCGGCTGACGGCGGGATGATCGAATTGAACATCGTTGTCGGCAGCACGACCGATGGAAATACGCTCCTGGCCGCTTAAATCCAAAAATTTGACATCCGCAATCATGGATGCCTGCGTCATAGCTGGCTGCGCCTGCGACAAACTCTGATACATATCCAAAACAGGTGCGGAGACAACTTGGGTAGCAAAGCCCGAAAGCCGCGCTTTGGTGTTATTATCGGTTTGTCCTTGTTTGGAGACCAAAAAGGGCATCTTGGCGATCACAAAAACGCTTTCCGGGGAAACAGAATGTGGCTCGCCCGGCTCGATCTTCTCGCCCTCTAAGACGACTCCGTTGCTCGACTTAAGATCGGTGACCCAGAACTGATCGCCGTCCACTTTGATCTTGGCGTGTTGCCGGGAAACTGACATGGACTTGATCTGGATGTCACAAGAAGGCTCCCGCCCGATGATATACTCTCCATCGTAGAGCTGAACGCTTTGCCAGGAGCCTTCCCGATCGCTGAAAATGAGAAAGAAATTCGGTTCAGGAGTTGAGCGAGCCGTGCCAAAGGTGCCGATCATCGTTTTGCCCAAAGGGATATCGGCGGGTTCTGCAATCGGCTTGGTCGCATCGGGCTGGAGAACAATTTTATCTCGCTCGACCGGCTCTCCCGCCTGGTAAGGCTCGACCGCCAAATCAAAACCAGGGATCTGCACAGCCTGGCCTGTTGAAAGGGGAGTCTTCCTGCGCGGGGGCAGAGGGACACCATCAAGCATGGTGCCGTTGGCGGAACCCAAATCCATCACCCAACAAGCATCTTGCTCAACTTCAAGTTGAAGGTGGCGACGCGAAATATCATCATGAATCAAAATCACGTCACAGGCTGGAGCCCTTCCCACAATTGTTTTCCCTTGCTTGAGAAGATAGTTGAAGCTCCCCCCAGGATAAGAAATACTTAAAACAAACTTTTCACTTTCCATGCTGTGCTTCTCCTATGAACAGTAACGATCGTACGGCCAAGAGCGACTACGTTAAATTGATGATATGAAAAGCTCTCTATTAAATATATCGCAGAGATCTTAACCCCCTATTTAAAGCCTAAAAATTTGGGTACTGTCTAATGATTATAACAAAGAAGCCCGGCAATTGTTACAGAATTCGACTATGGATAACGCTATCAAACGTTATGCCAGGGCAGCTTGGAGGCCGGCCCACAAATCCGCCGTCGATGGCTGGCGAGCCCCCTCAAGCTGACAACGAGTTTGAATAGCATGCCTGATCCTGGCGCTCAAAGACTCAGCATCAGAATTGCCGACTTGGGGAAAACCGTAGACCAGCGTCGCCCTCGAATCTTGAGGATGGAAACCGCCGTGGACGCCTCGGGTCGGGGCTCCAAAATAGAAACCGTCGGCGTAATTACTGATCAGGAGCAAATCGCCGCTCATTGGGCTGGCCAGATTATTCAGCCGGGGAACCGGATCGTCGTACAAACCAGCGGGCTGGGAAGAAAACCAACGTTGCAAAGAAACGATTTGCCCATCCGGGGTCAAGGCGCGGTAGGGAGCATCCCAGCCATCCCCGGCGGAGTCTCGAATGACCACCCCGGAGAGGGCTCCTTCCAATTCAGCCGCGTACCGTCCCGTGGCATGGGCCTGCCAAAAGGCGCACCCCACCGGGAGCACATCGCGCTCGAAATCGGGGACCTGGCCCCAAGCGCCGCGGCGGTTCCGCAGGTACACGTGGGCCGTGCCCCCGTTGGAAGCGACGACGGCATCACAGGCGGGATCTTCGCCGGGGTAATCATGCACATCCAACCCCAGAGCGTCGAAGAGATGGCCCATCTCGCGCTCGAATGGGAACGCCAACCGCAAGGAATGGCGGTCATCGGGTTGGACTTCGATCTGACCATGATCAGAAAATATGGCAGCCAGGACAGACCCCGGCTCAGCTTGGGACGAGACCGCCCGCCACAACTCGCCGACCATCGGATCGATGTGATTGACGAGATAATCCATCTGCGCGCCGGGGCCATGGGCGTGGGATTCGTGATCGAGACCGAGGAAATGGATCGTCAAGACGTTGGGCATGCCGTTTTTGGAGATATGTGTAATGGTTTTCTCCAGGATGCGGCGATCGTACTCGGGGGCGGGAAGGCCAAAGAGATTGCCCCCTTTGGTAAAACGGGCGATGTCGGCCAGGGCGGGCTTGATCCAGGTTTTGGCGCCGCGGGCGTACATGCTCCCGGCGACAAGCGAACGCCAACCCCGCTCGGCGAGGCGCTCATAGATGGTGGGCGCTTGCAAGCAGCGCATCGCCAGGCCGTCGGTGAAGACGCGCACGGCATCGTCGGCGGCGAGGGTATCACCGACATCGAAGGCGTAGTGGCGCGGTTTCCCCTTGCTGAGTGCCCCAAAGCGGTCGAAGAACTGGTTCCCCGGGATGCCGTGCTCGGCCGGGTGCGTGCCACTGAACAGCGATGCTTGTGAGCAAAAAGTGATGCTCGGCGCCGGGGCCAGCGCGGGGATTTGGATACCAGCGCGCATCTCGGGGCCACCGAGTAACTCGGCAAGGTGAGGAATGCGCGCTTGTTTCAGGGATGCGGCGAATACATCCGGGCGCAGGCCGTCGATGTCGATGAGGAGGAGCTGAGAAATATCCATAGGGGTCCAAGTAATGCTTAAAAACTAGAACGCAGAGTTGGAGAGAGACAGAGGCGTAGGGATTTTATCCCTTCTCCCCGCCCTCTGCGGCTCTGGGTTGAAATATGACTAATTCCTTATCCAGTTTATCCTGTTAATCCTGTCTAAAAATTTTATCCCGATCAGTCTTCGATCAAAATGGCCCGTGCCGGAGCGCCGTCGCTGCCTTTGATTTTCAGCGGCAAGCAGCAGAGCCGATATTCACCGGCCTCCACCTCGCTCAGATCCAGCCCCTCGACAGCTACCACACCGGCCTGGAGCAAAATACGATGAGGGGGTACCGCGTCGGTAAACGGCGCAACCGAAAGATAATCTATCCCCACCAAGCGGATTCCTTGCTCGACCAGATATTCGGCCGCGTCGGCGCTGAGAGCAACAAAATCCTCCTGAAATTCCGTTAGGCCGCGCCTCCATAAGTTGGAGTTGCGGGTTTTGAACAGCAAGCGGGTGACACCCGCGGGTAAGCCAACGCGGCGTAGATCGTCAGCAGTGATCAGATCCAAATCGGGAAACACCAGCACCGCGGCGGGACCGATGAGAACATCCAGGGGCAAGCTCTCGACCGTGGGAGCATCGCCTCCCAAAAAGTGATAAGGCGCGTCCACATGGGTGCCGATATGGACTCCGGCGGAAAAATGGGTTACATTGGAACGCGCCCCTTCTTCCATCTTTCTCTTGCGTTCCAACGACAGGCGGGGCTCCCCAGGCCAGGTTGGTAAATCGGGACTGAGGGTCAAAGAAATATCATGTATCTTCATGAGATGCTCCTTCGATTAATTTTGGTCAGTTTACGTTTCACTTTTATGGAAGAGCGAGCCTTCGCACTGTGACCTGCTCCAACGCTTGGCGGTTGATCGTCACACCCAGCCCCGGGCCGTCGGGCACGGTGATGCTGCTGTCGGGTTTGAGCACGAAGCGCTCGTTGGTGATGTCCTCAGCGTAATAGCGGTCTGTGGCGGAGATGTCGCCGGGCAGCGTGAAATTGGGCAGCGAGGCGATGGCCAGATTGGCAGCGCGGCCGACGCCCGTCTCGAGCATGCCGCCGCACCAAACGGGGACGCCCCGCTCCTGGCACAAATCGTGGATGATGACCCCCTGGCTGAGCCCGCCGACGCGCCCGGGCTTAATGTTGATGATTCGGCAAGCATCCATCTCCAGAGCCTGGCGGGCGTGGCGCGGCGCGGTGATGCTCTCATCCAGACAAAGGGGTGTGTCGAACCGAGGCTGCAAGCGGCTGTGATCCCAAAGATCGTCGGCGGCGAGGGGCTGCTCGATGAGCAACAAGTCCAACTCATCAAGAGGCAAAAGGGCATCGGCGGTCTCCAGCGTGTAAGCGGAATTGGCATCCACCTGCAAACGAAGCTCCGGGAAGACGCGGCGCACCGCCCGGGTGTCGTCCACGTCACGGCCAGGCTTGATCTTGATCTTGACGCGCCGGTATCCTTCGGCGAGATAACGCTCCACCGTGCGGACCAATTGGAAGGGAGATTCCTGCAACCCGACGGAGACGCCCACATCAACGCGACGGCGCGTCCCCCCAATCAGTTCGGCCAGGGACTTGCTTTCCAACTTGCCGTACAAATCCCACAGAGCCATCTCCACCCCGGCCTTGGCCATCGGGTGGCCGCGCACGTGGGCGACAAGACGATAGTAGTCTGCCGGGGTCTCGATCACCTGCCCCAATACCGCAGGGACGAGATAATCCCGCAAGATGTGCCAGGCCGTCTCGCTGGTCTCGTAAGAGTAGCCGGGATCACGGTCGGCGACGCACTCGCCCCAGGAGGTGAACCCCTCAGCCTGGGCCTCGATGAGGATGCAATCGCGCCGAGTGATGCGACCGAAGGAGGTCTCGAAAGGGGCTTGCAGTTTCATGCGGAGATGATGGAGGGTGATGCGTTCGATTTTCACTTGACGGATCCTCTCATTATTAGAAGTTACGCGGTTCAAACAGGATTCCACCGCTGAGACACGGAGTACGCAGAGATTTAGATTTGTGTGAAAGGAGATAAAACAGACTCAAAAATTGAGTGCTAAAACGTGCTCTCGCCATGGCTGAGGATATAAAAACTGCGCGGCTGACTCCCCTTCTGGCGGATGAAATCGGTGACCAGGTAACCCTCTGCAAACAAGGTTTCGAAGAGGGTGCGGCTGTGAAGCCGCCATGCCAGGGCCAGGTCTAGGTCAGTTGCTTTGAGGGCCAGAAAATCAGGGGGAATCTGGACAAGCAGAACGGCATCGGTGTTTCTCTCCAGCGAAATCTTGCCAGGGACAGGCCAACCGTTTTGGGTTGACTCGACGGGGTTGACGATTGCCCCACCGGCAGAGAGAACGTGATCCAAATCAAGATCGGGGCGAGGACGACGGCTGAGACGCCGCTCGACGCGGCGGGAGCCCAACCACCAATCGACCTGAAAACGATCGGTGTGCAGGCCGGCGTTCAACCCATCATCTAGAGAACCATAGAAATTTCGTTCGTAGATATTGCAGGTAGCGCCTAACTTGTGGATGTTGAAGTAGCCATTACGGCTCAGCAGGGGATCGTAAGTCCACGTGATTCGATCATAGCCCTGTTGGCGGGCGAATTGCCACTGGGCCCGCTTGACCGCAAATCCAACCCCACGGCCGCGGTAATCGGGATGGACGCCAAGTTGGTGAGAGCAATATTTGAAGGCAGCGCCTTCAGCCGATGAGTCGCGACCGGGAAAGCCAAAGGCGAAACCGATCAGGCGCTCCGTGTCCGCATCGTCGGCCTGAGCGAATGCGCCGATAACGACGCTGCCGTTATGGGCCAGGGTGACCAGGAGATGCGAGGGGACGATATCGGTCTCGCTGCCGGACCAGATCGCCCGCTGCAAATCGACAACAGCATCCATCTCTTCTGGGGTTTCCAGAACGCGAATCGTCCAAGAGAAATCTGTCTGCTGCGGGCTCACGAATCCCTCCCCAACACCGAGCGCCAGAACTCGCGCCGCCAGTTGCGGGTTTCGAGATAATCCAAGCGCCGCGAGAAACGCGAGGGCATCAAATTGAAGATATGAGGAATAGTGTCCAGCGAGCAGGTCCGGTCCGTAGCCAAATAGTCGATCCAGTAGACCGTCAGCGGCAAGAAGGGAAAGATGTACTCTAGTACAACCGTCAGCGCCCGCAAATAGGGCGGAGGTACAGGCACCAACACACGGTGAATGCCAAGCTTATGCATGATCATCTCTAGCACCTGGCGAAAGGTCAAAAACTCGGGCCCGCCGAGTTCATAGGTGCGGTTGCGGGTGCCGTCGTCGTCCAAGGCCCAGACCATGCAGGTGACCAGGTCTTCGATCCAAAGTGGTTGGATTCTGGTTTCGCCATCGCCGGGCATCAAAAAAATGAATGGCAAGCCGTACAGGCTGCGCGCCAGGCGTGTGGTGAAGCGAT
>CAZXXW010000172.1:0-7734 GCA_964644835.1 uncultured Anaerolineales bacterium | reverse complement strand
CGATGCAATTTTCGCCGTCCACCTGGATCACGGCGACGAGCAGACCTGCTACGACTGCGTCGACAGCGGATTCTACAGCTCGGTGATGATCGATGCCAGCCACGAGGATTTCGAAGAGAACGTTGCGATCACAAAAAGGGTTGTCGAGTACGCCCATGCCAAAGGTGTCGTCGTGGAGGCAGAGTTGGGTCAATTGGGCGGCGTGGAAGAGCATGTCCAGGTCGACGAGGCCGACGCCAAACTGACCGATCCCGACCAGGCTCTGGAATTCGTCGAGCGGACGGGCTGCGATTCGCTCGCCTGCGCCATCGGCACCAGCCACGGCGCCTTCAAATTCAGCGGGACACAGTCCCTGCGCTTCGATGTGCTCGAAGAGATTCAAAAGCGGCTGCCCGGTTTCCCCCTGGTGATGCACGGAAGCAGCTCGATCCCGCAAGACGAGGTTGCCCGCATCAATGAGGCTGGCGGCGAAATCCACGGCGCCAAGGGCGTCGATGCGGATCAGTTCAAGCACGCGGCCAAGTTGGGCGTCACCAAAGTAAACATCGACTCCGATGGCCGCCTGGTCTGGACCCGCGTCCACCGCGAACACTTCATCGAACATCCTGAGAATTTCGACCTGCGCAAGCCGGGCAAAGTCTTCATGGAGGCATATGCCAACTTCATCGCAGAGAAAAACGTCAAGTTGGGCAGCGCGGGCAAGCTGGAAGAAGTCCGCAAAATGCTAACAGAATAGCGTCAACCAAACCTACATCAGATCAGGAGAGAGGAGAAGGGGGCTCCTCGTCTCTTTGTTAATCCCATCTCATGCCCTCATCCGATCAAGGCATCACCGACGACCGCTACATGCTGATTCCCCGGACGCTGATCTTCGCGACATATGGAGATGAGGTTCTCTTGTTTCGCGGAGCGCCCGACAAACGCCTGTGGGCCGACCGTTACAACGGCATCGGCGGCCACGTTGAGCCGGGCGAAGATGTGCTCAGCGCGGCCCGGCGCGAGTTTTCCGAGGAAACCAACCTGGAACCGCCAGACCTGTGGCTTTGCGGCGTGATCACGATCAACACCGAGAAACATATCGGCGTTGGCATATACGTTTTCCGCGGCGAAATGGACGAAAAGAAAACGCCGAGCCGAACCCAGGAAGGCATGCCCACCTGGATCGCCGAGGAGGAAATCGAATCCTTCCCGCTGGTCGAAGACCTGTACACGATCTTGCCCCGCGCCATGGCTATGCGCAGGGACGATCCGCCCTTCTCAGCGCATTACAGTTACGACGCGGCTGATCAATTGGTGATCCGCT
Organism: uncultured Anaerolineales bacterium; assembly: GCA_964644835.1. GTDB lineage: Bacteria > Chloroflexota > Anaerolineae > Anaerolineales > UBA11858 > JAYELX01. The sequence goes on along the minus strand of CAZXXW010000172.1, from coordinate 6,431 downwards.
TCGGAAACTAAAAATCCCCCAACAAGAGAAGGGGGTTTTTGCTTTTTAAGGTGAGGGCGCTGCATCAGGGCTATGTTCAGAATTGCGTGCCTTGGCTTTCGCCTTCCGCCTGTTTCAAGGCAATCGTGAACGTAGACCCTTCTCCTATCTCGCTTTCCACCGAAATGGTGCCATTATGCTGCTCGATGACCTGCTTAGTAATCGAGAGGCCCAGCCCGACGCCGTCGAATAATTCCTCGCCAACATGATCGAGATGATAGAAACGATCAAAAATGTGGGGCAAGATTTCTTCAGCGATTCCGGTGCCCTGATCGATGACGCTGACATGGACTTCGCCATCGTCTCGGCGAACCCAGATGTTCACTTCGCCGCCTGACTCGCTAAACTTGATCGCGTTGTCCAGCAGTTTGGAAACAGCTCGTTCCAGGCTGCGGGCGTGGCCCATCACAGGCGGCAGGTTGGAGCCGATATCGACATGGAGATGAATATTCGATTGGCTGGCCTCTTTGCGATACTCCTCCACGGCTGAGGTGACCACCTCCCCCATGTCAGTGGGGTGCATCTCAGGCAAAACCAACTCGACCTCTTGCAAGAAGAGAATATCGTTGACCAGGGACACGATTCGCTCGACGTTGCGGGCGACGGCATCCAGGGCCATCTGGACGGCATCCTCATCGAGGCTGCGCTCCCGGACCATAGCAAGGAATCCGCTTGCAGAGGTCAACGGCGTGCGCAATTCATGGGCAATCGTAGTCAGAAATTCACGCCGGGCTAATTCCTCCTGGGCCAATCGCTGGTAGGCATTGGCCAATTCGCCAGCCTTGAGGCGCAAATCGTCAATCGCCATTTCATCGTTTTCGCGCAAGCGGCGGCTGACCTCCCGAACCATGGCCAGAGAAACGGAAGAACTCTTCTTCAGCAAACGGTCGAAGGCGTCTTTGTGAATCTCGAGAACCTTGGTCGGCTCTACCGTGGTCACCGTCGCAACCCGGGGAGCATTATGAATCAGGCCCATCTCGCCAAAAAAATCACCCCGTTTCAACGTTTTGAGAAATCGATCTGCGTCCTGATTGATCACCTTGGTGACCTCAACCTCCCCCTCCAAAATGACATAAAAGGTCTCCTCAACGTGATTCTCGCGACACAGCACGGCACCGGCGGGATAGGACTTCATCTCTCCGATGGCGGCCATCTCTTTGGCTTCAGGCTTCAAAATACCGGGGAAAGCGCTGCTGATGATTTCCTCAGGGGTGAAGAAGTCTGCATTCATAATTACGTTCCTTCTTGATCATTTCTTGGGGGGAGGATATAGAATAATAACAGCGTGCTGCCGTACTGTCGGCGATCAAATTCTTGAAGATTTTTCAAATCGACCGGGTCTTCTTCAACGGGGTCAATCTGGACAATCACCCAGGCATAATCTGTCAGCCATTGGGGATGATCATCCAGCTTCCGCAAAGCTCGCAGCCAGAGGCGTTTGTACTGGGGCGGAGCAATATAGACATAATCAAAACGGCGATCGGGGTCTTTCTCAAGAAGATCGAAAGCATCTCGATGCCAAACCTCGGCATTGTCGCCCAGTTTGGTCTTCTCCAAATTCGTCCTGATCGTGCGAACGGCGAGGGGATAATGGTCAACAAAGCGGACAAACTTAGCCCCGCGGCTGAGTGCCTCGATCCCCACAGCGCCGGTACCACCAAACAAATCCAGCATGGTCGCATCACGGATGTCCGCTCCCAAAATACTGAACAGGGATTCTTTAACCCGGTCCATAATTGGCCGGGTGATGTCCCCCGGAACAGATTGCAAGGTGTGTCCTTTGGCCTTGCCCGTAATCACGCGCAAACTACCCAAGCCATTCTCCTCGATACTTGAAGTGACTTTGAAAGCTTTGGTATCAAAATTGTATCAGTCTTCTATTTGATCTAAAGGGATAATTTCATCCAAAATGGATGTTAACTCCTGCTCTTCGTCATCGCGTTGGGCAAAATAGGATTCGATATAGGAAGAGCGGCGTAACCGCAGCGACATGGGAGCGACAGCGTGGAGATCTTCTTCTTCGACCTCGAAGCGAGCATCAGCGATAGCGTGCGCGCGGGCGGCCTCAAAAAGGGTGATCTCGGCTCGGAGCGAATCGATGTTCAATCGCTCGACCAACTCCAGACCCTTTTGAGCGATCTGATCGGGAATTTCGACGCGCGAGATTAAATCGCGGGCGTTTTGGATATCATCTTGAACCAGGGCTGTCTCTTCTGAGAACTGGGAGGAGACCTGATGAGGGTTGGTCTTGTAAGCGTGGACGCGCCGATAAGCCTCCAGGCGATCTTGGGGCTCTTCGAGACCGCGCACGACAACACGGAGTCCAAAGCGGTCCATAATCTGGGGGCGAAGCTGGCCCTCCTCGGGGTTCATCGAGCCGATCAAAACAAAGCGAGCGTTGTAGTTAGCCGAGATGCCCCCGCGACGGACAGTGTAGTACCCCTGCGCGGCGGCGTCTAAAATGGCATCAACGACCTCGTCATCAAGCAGGTTGATCTCATCGACATAGAGCAAATTGCGATCCGCTTGGGCGAGAATCCCGCGGCGAATGCGGATATGGCCGCTCATCGCGGCGCGTTCGTCCAGACTGCCGATCGCGTCCTCGAGGCGGGCGTTGAGCGGCAATTCAACCAGGCGGACCTTATCCAGGCTTGCCAGTAGCTCACCTTTGGCATACTTTTCGGCGCAATCCGGGCAGACAGCGTCGATGCCGCCGCGCTCAATATCCTCGGGCAGGCAGCCATAATAGCACAAGCTGCGCGGCACCTTGGGCAAGAGCGCGGGCAAACTGCGGACAGCGGTCGTCTTGCCGGTTCCGCGCGGCCCAATCAACAGAACCCCGCTGAGGTTGGGATTGATCATCGAGAGCAACAGGGCCAATTTCATCTCGGCTTGGCCGACAAGGGCCAAAAAAGGAAACGGGACGACATCGGCATAACCGGCGGCTTCTTGAGGTTTGCCCACCTCCAAGTCGCGCCCGGTGACCCGGTCGATCAATTCTCGCAAGGAGCGAACCGAGGTGACCTGTTCGGGCTGGGATTCGTCTATATGATTGGGGGTTGGCGTTTGATTGGGATCATCCATTTTGATAAGAAATCAATTCATGTCTTCGCGCAGATCATCGGCATCGAGGGTGCTGAGACGGTGGGGTTCATCCTCCAGGACGTCGATTTTGCTGTAAGACAATTCAGCCATCATCGGGGGTAAGGGCGAGGAGGCGGGCACGCGAACGCGCGGCGGTTGGGACGGGGGAGGCAGTGTGGGCTTAGAAAAATCATAAGAACGTTTCCGCAAGATGCGAGGGTCATCGCTCAACCAGCCAACATAGTGGCCGGTAACCGAATAGACGTCACGCTGTTTTGTGACCCACCCAATCCACTCGCCAAGCTGATTATAAAGATAAGGATAGACCAAGAAGGCACCGACGTCGCCGGACGTCGTATAAATGGGGATGATTCGTTTTGGAGGCATGATGGTATTATACCGAATTCCCGGATCGAACCAACAAGGCGATCCTAATCGACATCATTGTAAGTCCAATAGCGGTTGACGAAAAAATTCCACAGCATCACCAAAACAACGGCGATGGCCAAGGCTAGGTTGTTGCCAAAGAAGGACGGTTTTAACGAGGCAGCCACTGCCGGGAGGGGTAAGCGCTCAAAAACGCCCGTCAAAGGGTCTTTCAAGATTGCGAAGACCGGTGTGCGGATGGCCACGCCGATCAGATTGACGAGGCCAAATTCTCCCAATTGCCTGATCAAAGGCTTTGAGCGCGAGTCGGGATAGGTCCAGTAGCGATTCCAGGTGAAGTTACTAAGCACAGCGGCTGTGAATGAGAACACGCTGGCGAGGACGGGCGGAGTGGATAGAAACTTGGTCAACAAGTTGAAGGTACCAAAATCGACCACAGCGCCAATCGCGCCAACAATAGCGAACTTGAAAAATCGGGTTCGTTCGACGGGGTTCGTAATGATTGCGGTTATCGTCATGCAAGCTTCAATCGTTGTTTGAAATAGGGAATAGTTTTACAGATACCTTCTTCGAGGCTGATTTTTGGCTCCCAGCCCAAAACATCACAAGCACGGGAGATATCGGGTCGGCGGCGTTGGGGATCTCCCTCGCCGCGTTTCTCCGGGCGGAAGACAATCTCATCATTGCTGGTTAAGTTGTTGATCGTCTTGGCAAATTGGAGAATGCTCGTTTCGGTGGGATTGCCGATATTGACCGGATCGTGCTCATCGGAGAGCAGCAAACGGTAGATGCCGTCGATCAAATCATCGACATAACAGAAACTGCGCGTCTGAGAGCCATCTCCGTACACCGTCAGGGGCTTACCAACGAGCGCCTGTTGGAGGAAATTGGGCACCACGCGACCATCGTTGACGTGCATCCGGGGGCCATAGGTATTGAAAATTCTGACAATGCGGGTATCGATACCGTGAAAACGGTGATAGGCCATGGTCAACGCTTCGGCAAAGCGCTTCGCCTCGTCATACACAGAGCGCTCTCCAATCGGGTTGACATGACCCCAATAGCTCTCCGTCTGGGGATGCTCGAGAGGGTCGCCGTAAATCTCGCTGGTCGACGCGAGCAAGAAACGAGCATCATGCGCCTTGGCGACACCCAGGGTATTGTGGGTGCCCAGGGCTCCCGCCTTCATTGTTTTGATGGGCAGGTTGACATAGCCATAAGGAGAATTGGGGTTGGGGCTGGCCGGGGAGGCGAAGTGCATCACAGCATCAAGCTCGCCGGGAACAAAGATGAAATTGGAGACGTCGTGGCGGATAAAAGAAAAACGCTCGTCTCCGGCCAGATGGGCCAGGTTTTGAGGATCACCGGTGATGAAATTATCCATCCCGACGACTTCATGGCCTTCCGAGATCAAGCGGTCGCAAAGATGAGACCCCAAAAACCCCGCCGCTCCTGTAACAAGTACTCGCATGAAAATTTTCTCACTTTCTACATAAATGCAACAATAAATTCTTCGACGATCGCAGTTAACGCCAATCGATTCGTTCGATATTTTCGTCGCCGGTCACTTGCCAGTGGTCGCCGGTTTGAGCATCCACCAGCCAAATGTTGCCCTGGTAGATCACGGCTAGGCCAAAATTCTGATCGAGGACATCCGGTGACCAGACGCCCCAATCAGGATATTCGGGATCGGGCTTGAAGCCTTGGACACCCTCGGCGGGGAAGAGCACTTTTTTGTTGGAGCCGTCCCGGTCCATGACAACCAGTCGATAGCTGCTCGTTTGGCTCTGTTGAGGGTGAATCGCCTGGAGGTATGCGATCTGATAAGCAGTTTCTCCCCAGGGCTTGGGCTGCAAGGGCGAAGGCAGCGGGTAAGCAAACATACCCACCATCGATACCAAATCGACCGTCCTGCCGCCCGTCAACGGGATAGCAGTGAGATTGAAAACGGGAGATTGCTCCGGGTCTGATGCGCCCGGCGGGGGAGCATGCCGCACGGTGTAAACGATTTGACCGCTCGGCCCCCACTGGATTCCCGGCACCCAGGCCCAATCGCTGCGAGTGGTGAAAGGGGCCATCTCCAAAGCGATGGTCACGCCACCACTGATTAGATTGACAACCCCAACCTGGCTGGGAGAAGCATAAGCGATGAAAGAGGGTGACGGTGCGTAGGCATAATCGGTGCCCCACCAACCATAGACACCGCCGGAATTCGTCTCGACGATGACCTCGGGATTGGGTTCAACCCATCCAGACAGGCTGAACGTATTCGTTTCCAAGTTGTTGTTGGCCTGCCAACCGGGCGAAGCGCGTCTCGGCTCCACGGTTGAATAAGCGATCCAATCCGTGGTACCAGGCTTCCAATCGGCAAAGTGGATCACGTTTTGAACACCGAGATCGATCTCAAGGTCAGGCTCGTCGATCTTGACGGCCCACAAGCGATTGATGATGTCATCGTCCGGATCGCGGCGGGTAAACAGCAGCCACTCGCCATCATCGGATAGGCGGAACACGCGACCATCCAAATCACCGCTCCTCACAACCGGAATGCGATTGGCCGTCGTTCCTTCCATCACAAGCGCATTTCCCTCGGAAAGATAAGCCAAGCGGCCAGGAATCGGGCGCGGTGTGAAAGAATTCTGAACACCAACTAGGGTGATCTGGGTGACCGGTTCCTCGATGATCACCGATTTGATTTCGTTTTTCGAGATTTCAACGCCGTTCTCATAGACAATCCGATAGGTAATCTCTTTCAATCCATTTCGCCCTTCCTGCAATTGACGTTCCGCTCCTTCAGAAAGGAATTCACTGGGCTGATTCTGCTCCTCGAAGGGAATGACGACCTCTTCAACCTCGAATTCCTCGTACATACGGGTGACGACGATCTCCGTCCCGTCTTCAACCGTGATATGCAAGGGGGG
>CAZXXW010000171.1:0-7756 GCA_964644835.1 uncultured Anaerolineales bacterium | reverse complement strand
CTTCCGGCGGCCAGCAACAGCGCGTCGCCATTGCCCGGGCCATCGTCAACGAGCCTTCTATCATCATGGCCGATGAGCCCACCGGCAATTTGGATACCAAAACAGGGGACTCGATCATGGATTTGCTGCTCAACTTGAACGAGGAGCGCGGTACGACCTTGATCATTGTGACCCACGACCCGCCCATCGCTGAGTTGACCGATCGTGTTGTCCATCTTCTCGATGGTCGCGTTGTTGAAGATCTTGATCGGGCCAGAAAAGGGAGATGACGAGTATGTATTGGCAAGCATTTCTTGAAGCGTTAGAAAGTTTGACCTCCAACAAGCTCCGCTCCGGGCTGACGATTTTGGGCATTGTCATCGGTGTCGGCGCCGTAATTGCGATGATGGCCATTGGCGCTGGGGCCGAAAATTCGATCACCAGCCAGATACAAGGCGTTGGCACCAATTTGATCTTCGTCTTCAGCGGCGGCTCGGAGGAGGTGCGCAATCCGGAACCTTTGACCATTGGAGACGCCGAGGCGATTGCGGACCCGTTTGCTGCTCCCTCGGTTGCTAATGTGGCCCCTGCCTTGCAGGGCAATGGCGAGGTCAGTTATTCCGGCGAGATTGAGGTCACCCGGATCATGGGCGTGACACCGAGTTACGAGCCGGTGCGGAATTACCATGTCTCGGAGGGGAGTTTTATCACCGAAGCGCACATGTTAGGCCGCTCTGCTGTGGTGATCCTCGGTGTCGATGTCGCCGAAGAATTATTCGGGCGCAAAGCCGGTCTGACCGGTGAGACGGTCCGCATCGAAGGACAACCTTATCGCGTCATCGGTGTCTTGGAAGAGAAGGGCGGTGGTTCCTTTGGCAGTGAAGATGACCAGATCATCGTTCCCTTGACAACGGCGCAAACCCGTTTGATCCGCCGTTCGAATCGCGATGGCGTCGATGTCATCTTCGTCCAGGCCGTCAGCGCCGAGCGGGTGATGCAAGCCAGGAATGAGATTGCCCAAGTACTGCGCACCCGTCACCGCACGGACATCGGCGAGGACGATTTCACCATTATGAGCCAGCAAGACGCCCTCGATATTGCCTCCTCGATCACCAATATTTTAACCATCTTCCTGGGCGGCATCGCTGGTATCTCGCTGCTGGTCGGCGGGATTGGGATCATGAACATCATGCTCGTCTCGGTGGTCGAGCGTACCCGCGAGATCGGTCTGCGCAAAGCGATGGGCGCCCGCAAGCTCGACATCATGATCCAGTTTTTGGCCGAGTCTTCGCTGCTCAGCCTTTTTGGCGGCATTCTCGGCATTGGCCTCGGTTGGATCATCTCGGTGATCGTTGGTCAGATCGCTGCCGCCAACAACGCCGACATCGTTCCCGTCATTGGCATGGATGCAATTTTGTTGGCCACGCTCTTTTCGGCGGCAGTGGGTGTGTTCTTTGGACTTTATCCTGCCAATCGGGCTGCCAGCCTGGAGCCGGTCGAGGCCCTGCGCTACGAGTAGCCGGTGAGGCTCGTTCACAACCGGAAGGTGAAATTTGGGCCCAAATTCACCTTCTTTTCTGGCGCTTGATAACAGGGGAACTGACGGGGTTGATTTCATTTTCTGGCGCCTAGCTTGACAAGCCTTTGGAAGAGAGTATCATAATAATTGACCGGTCAGTCAGTTTAGAATTGGGTAACCATGCCGCGCAGATGCGTCTTGGCATCCGCGGCGTCATGTGGATAGATTAGTTGGGAGACTTGTGATGAAATCGAAAATTGCCTCTTCTATTTTGCTGTTTGTTTTAATCGTCACCTTGGCGTCGCCTGCCTATGCCGAAAGCGATGATGCGCTTTACGGGGCGGTGCAACAAGCCTGGTTCAGTCCTGACCCTGCCAATCCAGGAGCCGATTTTGGGAATGCCATCGCCATCGATGGTGATACCCTGGTTGTGGGCGCCCGGTATGACTCCGTTGATAACGGCAACGGTCGCATGGGATATGCCGGGGCGGTGTATGTCTACCGGCGCAGCGACGAAGGCTGGATTCAAGAAGCCAGGCTGGCTCCCTCGGATGCCGATGCCGGGGATGTCTTCGGTACATCCGTAGATATTTACCGGGACACCCTCGTGGTAGGCGCACCGGGATGGGATTATCTCGATGACGATGACGACCTTCAAGAAAACGTTGGTGCTGCTTATATTTTCGTCCGTGAGAATGGCGAATGGGTCCAGCAAGGCCGGGTGAGAGCCGAAGACTGGGGCGAGGAAGACGCTTTTGGCACTGCCGTCGCTTTGTACGGTGAGCGTTTGGCCGTTGGTGCCGAGGGCAAGGACCTCGGCTTGTTGATCGATGCCGGTAAAGTGTATACCTTTCATCGCATCAGCGGCTATTGGTATGACAAGCAGAGCTTTACATCACCAGGGCCCACCCTGTCAGGCTCGTTTGGCTCCTCTCTGGACATGGACGGTTCTCGCTTGGTCGTCGGCGCAGATTCGGAAAATGAAGCCGGAGCGGCTTACCTCTATTATCGCACCGGCAGCTCCTGGGATCAGGAGGCTGTTCTCGACCCCGATGACAACAGCGAAGGCGACGCCTTTGGCAAATCGGTGGCCATCAACGGGGACAAAGTTGTCGTCGGGGCACCGTTTACCGACCCCGACACCGGTTTTGGCCGGGTCACCAACGCCGGAGCAGCGTATGTCTATCACAAAAAAGGAAGCAAATGGGAGCAAGAGCAGAAATTGGTTCGCCAGGATGCCAGCTACTTCGATCATTTTGGCTATTCGGTAGCCGTTGATGGCGTTTTCATCGCTGTGGGTGCAGTTGGCGAAGACCTGTATGGTGTCTCTCGGTCGGGTGCGGCCTATCTCTTCAAACGAGAGAAGAATACTTGGGGCTTGCAAAGCCAGGTCGTTTCAGCGGACCCCTATGAAGATGGTGATTACGGCGCCAAGATCGCTCTGGATGGTGACATCCTCGGGATCGGTGAGCCGGGCACGTCTGCTCGGGTGGGCAGGAGCTTCCTCTATGAGATCAAGGCCGGTTTTGCCCTCCCCGAAACGGGATTCGCTCCCGATGTTGCCACTGTTCTTCCTGCCGTGGAACGGCAAAGCTATCAAAGCGTGGATGCCTCCCATTTGGCGATCCCTTCTTTGCAGGTTGACGTTTCCATCATGGGAGTCCCGCGGCGAGGTACCGGATGGGACGTCCGCTGGTTGGGAAGCGGAATCGGCCACCTGGAGGGGAGCGCCTATCTCACTCATCCGGGCAACACCGTCCTGGCCGGGCACGTCTATCTCTCCGATGGCACACCGGGACCGTTCATCGATCTGCATCATCTCAAATGGGGCGATCGGATTATCCTGCATGTCAACGGATACGCTCATGTCTACGAGGTCAGGAACGTCTACGAGACCACTCCCGACGACCTCGATGTGCTTCGCAGTTGGGACGATTACGATTGGCTCACCCTGATCACCTGCCGGGATTTTGACGAACGTACGAACAGCTATCGAAGCCGCTTGATCGTCGAGGCGGTCAGGATCGAATAACCCTCATGAGTCAGTGAGGGGCGATTCGCTTGTGTTAGAATTTGATCGTTATGGTAGAAGTATCACAACATCTCCAGGGGATTTTAGACACCGTCCCCACCAAGACGGGCTGCTATCTGATGAAGGACGAAGATGGTACTGTCCTTTATGTGGGCAAGGCGGTCAATTTGCGCGACCGGGTGCGCTCCTATTTTCACGCCAGCGCGCAGGAGCACCCGCGCACGCGCCAGTTGGTCAAGCGGATTGCCGATATCGATTGGATCGTCGTCGGTTCGGAGCTGGAAGCCTTGATCTTGGAGATGAATCTGATCAAGAAGCACCGGCCCCATTACAACGTCCGCCTCAAAGATGATAAACGCTATCCCTACATTAAAATCCATTGGGCCGATCCCTACCCCAAGGTGACGGTGACGCGGCGCGTGGTCGACGACGGGTCCCGTTATTTTGGTCCTTATACCAGCGTGTGGGCCGTCCATCAAACCCTCGACTTGTTGCGCAAGCTGTTCCCCTATCTAACCTGCAACCGGACCATCACGGGCGAAGATCAGCGCGCCTGTTTGTATTACGACATCAAATTGTGCGCTGCACCTTGCATCGGCGCCATCGACAAGGCGAGCTACCGCGCCATGATCAAAAAGTTGGAGCAGTTCTTGCGCGGCCACGTTGAAGATGTCGTCGAGAGCATCCAAGATGACATGCAGCAAGCGGCCAATCAACTCCGATTTGAGGATGCCGCCAAGCTGCGCGACCAATTGGACGCCGTGCAACAAATTGTCGAGCGCCAGCGGATTGTGCTCTCTTCCGACTACGCCGACACCGACGTGATCGCCATGGCCCGCTCCGAGCGGGATGCCTGCGTACAGGTCTTTTTCATCCGCGGCGGGCGGATGATCGGGCGCGAATACTTCCTCATGGAAGGGGCTGACGAAACGCCCGATGCTGAGGTGGTCAGCGAGTTCATCAAGCAATTCTACGATCAAACGCCCACGGTGCCCCAGCAGGTTTTGCTGCCCCATCAGGTCGAAGAGGCCAAGATCATTCGCAAGTGGCTCAATACCCGCCGCGGCGGCGAGAAAGTCAAAATCTCGATTCCCCGCCGGGGGCAAAAACGGGAATTGGTCGAAATGGCAACCGAAAATGCCACCGCCACGCTGGAGTCGCTGCAAGCTCAATGGCGGGCGGATGAACACCGCCAGACCCAGGCCTTGGCTGAGTTGCACGAACATCTCGACCTGCCCAGAGCTCCCAAGCGAATCGAATGTTACGACGTTTCTACCACTCAGGGGACCGCCACCGTCGCCAGCATGGTCGTCTTCGAACAGGGAGTCGCCAAGAAAAGCGATTATCGCCGTTTCAACATCTGCTCGGTGGATGGGCAGGATGATTTTGCCAGCATGGAGGAAGCCCTCACCCGCCGCTTCCGCCGCTGGAAGATCGCCCAAGACCTGGACGCCGACGCGCCCGGCAACAGCGACCGCTCTTTCGGCGCCCTGCCGGACTTGCTTCTCGTCGATGGCGGCAAGGGGCAATTGAGCCGGGCGATCAAGGTATTGGATGAGTATGGTCTGCTCGATGTCGTTCCGGTGGCGGCGCTGGCCAAGCGCGAGGAAGAGTTGTTCGTCCCCGGCGAGAGTCAGTCTATCCGCCTGCCGGAAAAATCGGAGGGTCTCTACCTCGTCCAGCGGATTCGCGATGAGGCCCATCGCTTTGCCATTACGGCCCATCGTAAGCGCCGCTCGAAACAGGGGATCGCTTCCCAGTTGGAGGAGATCCCTGGGATTGGCCCCGCCCGCCGCAAGGCCTTGCTGCAACACTTCGGCTCGATTGGTGCCATTCGGCAGGCCAGCGAAGAGGAATTAGCCGCTGCCCCCAAGATGCACACCGGACTGGCCGCAGCGGTCAAAGCCTATTTGGCCTGACCTTTTTCGCTCTCTACATTTCGCCTGATGGCGTTTCATGCTATCATTATAAAAATTTGTGAAAGGAGATTTGACTATGCCCAAAAAAAGAAAAGATACGCGTCAAACCATCATGGTTGTGATCGGTGTTTTGATCATTCTGGCGATGTTGTTGCCCTCGATCTTGACGATCATCAGCACTTTCTGATCAGTTCCCAAAACCATTAGCAGCCGAACAGTTTTTTTCTCTTTGAACGCAAGCGTAGCCGTATGCTTGAGAAGCAACTTGATGGTTGCACCTCACTGGAATTTTTGTGCTACTCGTTGTATACTCAAGATAATTCCAAACGATCTCATCAGGAGAGGCCTACATGAAAGTATCTGTTTTGCAAGAGAACCTCGCCCACGGTTTAGGCATTGTTTCGCGTGCTGTGTCCCCACGCAGCACGTTGCCGGTCTTAGGAAACATTTTGGTGGCCACAGATGAAGGCCGCTTGCGTCTTTCGGCGACCAACCTTGAGTTAGGCATTACCTGTTGGATCGGCGCAAAAATTGAAGAGGAGGGCTCCACCACCGTTCCGGCGCGCACCTTTACCGACCTGGTTAGCACGCTGCCTCCCAACCAAGTCAGCATGGATTTGAACGTTCGCACCCAAACGATGAACGTTCGCTGTGGCACCTCCAACACCGATTTGAAATGCATTGACTCGCAAGAGTTCCCTCCCATGCCCACCTTGGACATGGATGAGGGCATCGAGATCGACGCCGATGATTTGCGCGAAATGATCCGCCAGGTTGCTTTTGCCGCCTCTGCTGATGAAGCTCGTCCGATCCTCACTGGCGTGCTGATGACTGTCGAGGACGAGGAGATTACCTTTGCCGCCGCGGACGGTTTTCGTCTCTCGGTGCGGACGACCAAATTGGCTTCGCCGCTTGAGAAAGACCTCCGAGCTGTGATCCCTGCTCGCTCGTTGAGCGAGTTAGCCCGCGTCAGCGCCGATGGCAGCAAAACGATCACGATGATGTTGCCCCCTCAAAGCGGTCGGGTGATCTTCCGGACCGAAAACACGGAATTGGTCTCTCAATTGATCGAAGGTACCTTTCCCGATTACGCCCAGATCATTCCTCAGGGGCATGATACCCGCACGGTGCTTTCGACGGATGCGTTTTTGAAAGCCTGCAAGCAAGCCGAGATTTTTGCCCGCGAGGGATCGTTGATCGCTCAAGTAAGCATCACGCCGGGCGGCGACTTGAAACCGGGCACCGTCGAGATTTCGGGTCAGTCCGAAGAGACCGGGTCGAATCAGACGATCGTCGATGCCTCCATCGATGGGCCGCCGGTTTTGATCGCCTTCAATGTGCGCTATTTGCGCGAAGTCCTCGATGTCGTCCATACGCCCAATGTGGCTCTGGAAACTACCACCAGTACCAGCCCGGGCGTCATCCGGCCCGTGGGAGAAAAAGATTTTCTCCATGTGATCATGCCCATGCATTTGGGCCAGTAGGTATTTTTCGATAACCATGAATCCGAAGTCGGATAGGCTTCGGATTCTTTTTATGTCAGGGGAGTATCATCACAGGGAAGGAGACAAGCGTGAAAAAATTCGTTGCCGTTGCCGGGAATATTGGCGTTGGAAAATCCACCTTGGTGAGGCTGCTCAGCGACAGGCTTCGCTGGGATCCTTTTTTTGAGCCTGAGGCCGAAAACCCTTATCTGGCGGACTTCTATCAGGATATGCAAACCTGGGCGTTTCATTCCCAAATATTCTTCTTAACCCACCGCCTGCGTACCCACCGGAAAGTGATCGACCATGCCTCTTCGGTGATTCAGGATCGCACCGTGTATGAAGATGCCGAGGTTTTCGCTCATAATTTATATCGCCAGGGGCAAATCTCAGAGCGAGATTATCGCACCTACGAAGAGCTTTATCGCGTTCTCACCGAGTTCTTGCCCCCGCCGGATTTGGTCGTTTATCTGCGCGCCTCGGTAGAGACCTTGAAAGAGCGGATTTCTCAGCGCGGCCGCCACTATGAGCGCGAGATTAGCCTGGAATATTTGGAGCGGCTCAATAATTTATATGAAGCCTGGGTGATGAATTTCAGCCTTTGCCCGGTCTTGACGGTTCCCGCCGATGATATGGATTTTGTCAAGCACGATGGCCACCTGGCGTTGATCGTCGAAAAAGTCGAAGAAAAACTTACCGGCAAAGAAGAGGTCGTCTTCGACCCCGAAGAAGTCGAAAATGGTCGCTTTTTGTAGAAAAGAAGCTCCCAAAGCGTTTCCACCTGTGTCACTAATAGCACTTACGCACATGAAGTTAAATTTAC
>CAZXXW010000170.1:0-7759 GCA_964644835.1 uncultured Anaerolineales bacterium | reverse complement strand
GCTAATGACGTAATCATAGCCAACCCGGTAAAGCGCCGAGATGAATTTGCTCCAGTCGATGTCGCCTAAACCGGGCAAACGCGGAATCTGCCATCCCATTCCTTGGGAGAGAACACCGTTCCGGTACAGACCTTCGCGATCAATCTCCAAGTCTTTGGCATGCACGTGGAAAATCCTGTCAGCAAAATCGAAAACCACGCGCTCGTAGTCAATCATCTGCAGAATCAGATGGGAAGGATCAAGATTGAGGCCAAAATTGTCGTCAGGAATAATCTCCCACATCTTCTTCCAGATTGCTGGAGAACTGGCCAAGTTATTGCCGCCGGGCCATTCATCGTAAGAGAAGATCATCGGGCAGTTTTCAATGGCAATTTTGACCTGATGGTCAGCAGCAAATTTCACAATCGGGGGCCAGATTTCAGCAAAAGCTTCTAAATTCTCCGGTGTGGTTTTGTCTTTATCCTTGCCTACGAACGTTCCCACAATGGGAACTTCAAGCAGTTCTGCTGCTTGAATGACTTTCTTCAGGTGCCCAATAACAACCTGACGATGTTCGGGGTCAGGGTGCATAGGATTCGGGTAATAGCCTAATGAGGAGATCGACAATCCGTAATTATTCAAGATCGCGTGGACTTCTTTGGCTTTGGCAGCAGTAAAATCGACCACATCAATAGTGGTGATCCCGGCGTAGCGGCGGGTGGCTTTTTGCTGCGGCCAACAAGCAATCTCTAAGGTTTCAAATTCATTTTCAGCCGCCCAAGCGGCTACTTCTTCGAGTGATTTTCCGGCAAATGCGGCTGTAAAAATTCCAAGTTTCATGATGATCCTCCAAAAAGGTTAGGTCGTTACTTCAACCCACTTGCCTTCTTTGGCGCTGCGCTCGATAGCCTCGCAAAGCACCTGTTCGTAGTGTCCATCGGCAAAGGTGGGGAAATCCGGCTTGGCAGCATAGTCTCCTGCCAAGATATAGTCGTAGACTTTCGTATAAAGTTGCTTGAACGTATCGGGGAAGCCCTCGTTGTGGCCACCGGGATAAGAAGCAGTGGCGCGTGCTTCTGGGGAGAGCAATGATGGGTCTTTCATCAAAACCTGGTTGGGTTCAGAACGATGTCCAATCCATAACTCGTTCGGTCGTTCTCCATTCCAAACCAATGAAGATTTTGAGCCGTTAATTTCAAAGTAAATCCGATTCTTGCGGCCAGAGCTAACTTGAGAAACGGTCAAAACGCCCTGGACTCCATTTTCATAATGTAAAAGCACGCTGGCATAATCTTCGGTAGTGACAGTTTTTTCTTCGAAGTCTTCGGGGGTTAGCAACTTCCCGGTGAATGTTTCTAGCGGTTTTAGTGGCTTCTTGCGAACTGGGTAGAATGTCTTGAAATCAGCATAAACCTCTTTGACTTTCAAGCCGGTGATAAAGGTCATCAAATCGAGCCAGTGAGAGCCAATGTCGCCGATGGCGCGCAATGTGCCGCCCAGTTCTGGCTCCAAGCGCCAGTTCCAATCCGTGGCTAAAAGCAACCAATCCTGAAGATAGGAACCTTGCAAGATAAAGATGTCGCCTATCTCGCCGCTTTGAACCATCTGACGGGCTTGTTGCGCCATTGGATAGAAGCGAATGTTGAAATTGACGGCATTGACCAGCCCTGTCTCTTCTGCAATTCGCACCAGTTCGGCGGATTCTTGGCTGTTCATCGCTAATGGTTTTTCGCAGACGACATGCTTTCCAGCCTCAAGAGCGGCTTTGGCTTGAGGGTAATGCAAGTAATTTGGCGTTGTCAGGTGGATCACATCAATGTCCGCATCCGCCAACATGTCATCATAGGAAGAATAGGCTCTGGGGATGCCTAATTCTTCGGCTTTTTGCGAAACGGATTCAGCCTCCCCTCGCACCAATCCAATCACACTGACATTATTTCGACGTAATGCTTCCAGATGCGCAGGGCCGATAAAACCTGAGCCAACGATGCCCACTCGTATCGACGCTTTCTCCTTCATGTTTTATCCTCCCTTGCTCTTGCGGCGCTCATACTCATCCAGAATGACGGCTGTAGCGGTAGCACCTACACGGGTACAGCCAATGTCAATCACCGGCAAAATAGCATCCAGGGTTCGCACGCCGCCTGCCGCTTTTACCTGTACTTTTTCGCTAACGGTTTCCCGCATGAGCTGCAGGTCTTCGAGCGTGGCTCCACTAGGAGCAAAGCCTGTGGAGGTCTTGACCCAATCGGCACCAGCTTCTTCACAAAGTTTACAAGCGGTAACTTTTTCTTCATCCGTCAGATAAGCATTTTCAAGAATAACTTTGACCTTTGCTCCGCGTTCGTGGGCGACGTCACACACAGCTTTGATATCTTCGCGCACATCATCAAATTTCCCAGAACGGAGTTGGCCAATATTGAGGACCATGTCCAGTTCTTTAGCACCATCATCCAATGCTAATTCTGCTTCCTTGACTTTGACAGGCGTCCGATTGCTGCCATGGGGAAAACCTATGACAGTACCGACAACCACATCAGAGTCTTTAAGCTCTCCTGCGGCCAATTTGACATGGCAAGGTTTTACACAAACAGTTGCAGTATGATATTTATGCGCTAACTGACAACCCTCAATCACATCTTCCTCGGTGAGTTGCGGTTTGAGCAAAGAGTGATCGATGGTCTTTGCAAGCTGTTCATACGTGATCGTTTCGCTACTGAGTCGTTTCGTCATAGATTATTTTCCTCTCTTCCATAAATCGATAGGTTTTTCTACTTTGGGGGGATCATAGGGAAAATCGATCCGGCGCCCTTCACCAGCAGATTGATAAGCAGCATAAATGATTTTCAATACTTCGCGCCCATCTTCACCGGTTTCCATACAGGTCTCTTTTCCAAGAATACAATTGATGAAGTGCTGCATCTCTTGAGGGAAACCATAATTCCACTCCTCTTCAAACATGGTGAACGTGTACCCTTTGGTTTGCCCGGATTTTTCAACCGCATACCCATATCCTTCTTCAGAATAGGTTAGCAGGGAGCTACCTCGCAATAAATCAGCACGAGTATGCCCTTTCTTGCCGTAAATTTCACAACGGTCGTCAACACCGCCACCTTTGGCCCAGCTATTTTCAAGCATGGCGACTTTGCCGTCTTCATATTCGACGATGGTATAAGAATGATCTTCGCCTTCGGTGCGGTCTTGATGGATATAAGTGTCCATGAAAGCGGTCACGCTTTTCACCTTGGGTTTACCCAGCACCCAGCGGGTGTATTCAATCGAGTGGCAACCCATGTCGAGTAGCACACCCCCACCGGAGCGGTTGACGTCCCAAAACCAGGACATGTGTGGCCCAGGGTGCTCCTCGGACTGTTTCGCCAGGAATGGCTCGCCAATTGCACCTTCATCTATCAAAGTCTTAGCACGCACATATTTGGGGGCAAACAAGAGCTCCTCAGCATACATCAGGAGAACGCCCGCTTTTTGGCAGGCTTCAATCATCTCGTCCGCTTCTTCTAACGTGATACAAAGCGGCTTTTCGATGATGACGTGTTTACCGGCCTTGGCTGCATCTACGGTTACCTGGCAGTGGAGATCATTGGGAATGCCAACAACGACTACATCGATATCTTTGTCTTTCAACATTTCGCGATGGTTATCATAGGCGTCAGGAATCCCTCGTTCCTTGGCAAATATCTTTGCATTGTTAGGGCTTGCTACGGCAACGACTTCAGCGTTATGCACCCAATTTTTGAATGAAAGGTGGTGGATGTGACCAACGAATCCTGCACCGACCATACCAACTTTAACTATTTTGCTCACGGGAACCTCCTCAACTTAAACTTATCTTTAGAACTATTGTCTGAATCCGCGCTGACGCCCGTAAATGGAGATCAGGACGAGCAGAGTAGCCCCCAAGACCATGCGGCGGACTGAATCAGGCATCTGCATGGTTGTAAGCAGGCTTGTAATCAAAGTTAGCACAATAGCTCCCGCCATCGTGCCCCAATAACTACCTTTGCCACCCGAAAGCAAGGTGCCACCTACTGCCACCGCGGCAATCGATGGGAAAAGGAAGGGTTGTCCAAGGTTGATGAACACCACCCCAGTATTACCAACAACCAGAAAACCACCAAACCCAGCTAGCGCCCCAGCCAAGGTATAAACCGCCAGATTCATGCGAGTGACATTCACGCCTGATAGTTTCGCCGTCACGCGGTTGACGCCAATGGCAAATAGGTTTTTTCCAAAGGTTGTGCGCTCAAGCAATAACCACATCAAAATACCAAAAATGATCCATATAATGATGGCCCCAGGAATCCTGCCAATCAATGGGCGTGCAATCAATTTCGTCATGATAGGAGCGATTTTACCGCTGACATTACCATGATTGATCACAATGATCGCACCGGTCACGACACCTGCCATACCCAGTGTCATCACAAAGGGGGATATCCGCAAAAAAGTGATTCCCAAACCATTTAACCAACCAATCAACGCTCCGACCAAAAGTGATACCAATAAAGCAAATAAAACTTTCTCGTTGTTACCGTTTACAATGACATACGTCAAGATAGCGGTCAAAGTGACCACCGAGCCTGCAGAAAGGTCGATCCCTTCGTATCCGCTAATGATAACCAGCGTTTGTCCAGCCGCAATTACGCCCAAAAAAACGGATAAACGCACAATGTTCGTCGCTTGAGCAATGGCTACACCAATATCATTGCCATAGCCGTTTGGCAAAAGCCCGGAAAGTATGAATAAGACAACTGCCAGGATCAAGGCTGCAACTGGCGGCGAGATCTTTATGCGTTTCATGCTCGCCTCCTTCGAAAGAGATCAATTACTCCCGGAGCCGCCAATGCCACAACAATCACAGATGCCTTGACAAGCGTTTCCCACCAGGTATTGATATGAGCAAAGGAGATTATATTTTGAATCAGGCCCAAGGTGATCGCGCCCATAACGGGACCAGCTACACCACCTACCCCTCCGCTAAGTGCGGTTCCGCCAATTACGACGGCGGTAATGGCCGTCAGAGTCATAGCAGCGCCAATTTCAGCGTTACCTGACCCACTCAACATGGTAATAGCAATCCCTGCTAAAGCTGACATAAAGCCGGATACAACATACGTACTAAATATCACCCGTCTAACAGGCACAGCCGTTTGATAAGCTGCTTCAGCTTTGCCTCCAACGGCGTAAAGGAACTTACCATAGCGGGTTGCACGGAGATACCACCACAACAACAATACAATCGCGATCACGTAGAAAGCCAAAGGTAATCCTAAAGGCGTGGTATTACGGTAAAGTTCGGCGATTTCTCTAGGAATGCCGCCCCCAGGAGAAGGAAGAATAAACAAGGCAAAACCAGCGTACAAGAAACCTGTCGCATAGGTCGTAATGATAGGTTGCAAGCGTAAAATAGCGACAAAGAAACCGTTAAGTGCCCCGGCTAAAATCCCGGCTAGGATGGAAACAAAAACGAATTGCCACATCTGTTCCGGCGTGCCATCCAATCCCACACGAGTAGCTAAGATGGTATTAACAATCGAAACAATTCCACCTACTGATATGTCAATTCCGCCCCCAAGCATGACAAAAGTCTGTCCAACTGCCATAAGAACAAGGGGTAAAAATACACGCATGTTCCCATTCAACGTCTCTAGAGAGAACAAATTAGGTTGCAGCGTGGCGTTGACAATAATAACGATCAATAACAAGACAAATGAGAAGAAAGCGGGATAACGCCTTAGAAGCATATTCCATGAAAATCGTCTCATTGTAGACCTCCGTTTGATATCCCCAGGCTGGCAGAGATTAAGTTCTCTTTTGTCAAGGCTTCACCGCGCAATTCGGTTCGGATCATGCCTTCGTACAATACCAGCACTCGATCACAGAGGCCAAGCAATTCTTCATCATCACTACTGTAAAACAAGATCGTCTTTCCTTCTTCACAAAGTTTTGTTAGGAGTGTATAGAATTCTGCTTTGGTACCAACATCGACGCCTTTTGTGGGATCATCAAGTAATAACACTTCTGGATCGCGCATCAGCCATTTACCGATGACCACTTTTTGGGCATTCCCGCCTGAGAGACTGCTAACTGGTTCTTGCAAACCGGCCATCTTCAGACTCAGGCTTTCGCCGACATCTGCGGCATCGCGTTTCGCCTTTCCTATTTTTAAGGGGAATCCATATCGCCTCCAGGATGGAAGCAATAGATTTTCTAAAATAGAACGAATATAGAGCATACCTTCCTTGGCACGGTCACCAGGTACGAGTGAAAAGCCTCTGTTCATAGCCTGACGCGGGTGATGGAAATGGATTACTTCACCCTGATATTTGACTGTTCCGCAAAAGGGGATGTCTCCAAACAGAGCCAATAGAAGATCCCGTTGCCCTTGCCCTTGCAAGCCGCCGATTCCTACTAATTCTCCCTGACGCGCCTCAAAATCAATCTCCTGTAAAACACCGGTTTGTAGATTGTTGATCTCTAGACATACAGGGTGTTCTAAGATATCTTGGGCTGATTCATCTCTAGAAAAGCTAAACACCGATTCTTTTTTTATCATCAATTTGACGAGTTCGTTTTCGTCAACGTCTTGTATGTTTCCCGCTCCAACTGTTCTACCATTACGCAGAACACTATAGCGATCAGCAATGTTGAAAATCTCTTCCATTCGGTGAGAAACAAATACAATCGCCTTATCTTGTTCTTTCCAGCGTAGAATTAAGTCAAAAAGCCGTTGAACTTGGCGACTGTCTAAGCTAGCGGTGGCCTCATCAAGAATGAGGATTCTCGGATCGAAACTAATCGCTTTCAAGATTTCGATGATTTGTCTTTCATCAGGTGGCAGGGCCGCAACCGGCACATCGGGTCCCAATTTTGTTTTGTATGTTCCTTCGAACAAAGCCAATAATTTCTCAGTTTCCTGAATGATTTTCTTTCGGTTAACCATACCCAATGTTTTAAGTGGTTCGCGAGTCAACCAGATATTATCAGCAACAGTCATTTGGGGGATAAGGCTTAGTTCTTGGAACACGGTAGCGATGCCCATGTTCTTTGCTGCCTGAGGGGAAGAGAAATGCACCAATTCTCCATCAAGGAGTAGTTGCCCTCCATCGAGAACAACTACTCCATTGATAGCTTTACACATTGTGCTTTTTCCGCTTCCGTTCGCCCCGATCAACGCTACGACTTCCCCAGAGTGAACATCCAAGTCGCCGTTAGATAGTGCTACGACACCGCCGTAGTGTTTGACGATATTTTGGGCAGAAAGCGAAACATTCATAGGGTTATTTGAAGAAGGTGTCAAGAACTTCTTGATTCGTCATGATGCCATCGAGCAAGTGTGCATCAGGCTTGTCAGCACAGTAGTCGATCGCTTCTTGCAGATTGTCGTTGGTCACCGTCATGGGGACAGGGATAACGAACATGAGGCCGTTTGCACCGCCCAATGTTGATTCGTCAACTTCTTTGCCCATCAGCATGTTGACAGCAATGCGCAAACCCGTCGGCGATACACCGGGAGGATTGGCAACAGCGATTGTCTCAAAGTCAGGGTTGGTCTCAAGCACTTCCACCCAAAGGTTGATGAATTGGCAACGACCCTCTCCAACAGCAACAGGCCATTCAGCAGGATTGGCTGCCATGACAGCCTGCAAAGCACCAATCGCCATGCCATCTTGGGTCCAGTATCCATCCAGATTGGGATAAGCCGCCAGGAAGTTGGACATGACTTGCTGGCCGGTGGCTTCGTCCCACTTGCCAGTATCGC
>CAZXXW010000169.1:945-7876 GCA_964644835.1 uncultured Anaerolineales bacterium | reverse complement strand
AAGCGGGCGCTTTTTGGTTGATTATGGTCGCTTTTCTGGCGCGGGTTCCGGCACTCTGTCGGGTTCGATTCGCTCCTTGCGACGATGTAACACCCCTTCAAGAGAGTAAATCAACAACGCCACCCAGATGATGCTGAAGCCGATCACTCTCTCCGGGGAGAAATCTTCGCCGTAGATCAGAACGCCGACGAGGAATTGCAGCGTCGGGGCCACGTATTGTAAAAATCCCAAGGTGGAGAGGTGGATCAAGCGGGCCGCATTCCCGAACCAGAGCAGCGGTACACCAGTAATGACGCCACCCAGGGCCAGGAGTACGGTCACATGAACGGGACCATGCCCAAAGGCGCCCTGCCCCGCCGTCTCCAAATAAAGCAGATAGCCCAGAGCGGGGAAAAACAAGAGGCCAGATTCCAACGTGAAGCTGTGCAATGATTCTAGAGAAACCGATTTTTTCAGCAGGCCATAAAAGCCAAAGCTGCCCGCCAGGAGCAGGCCAATCCAGGGCAAGCGGCCATAACTGATCGTCAGATACAAAACGCCGATAAAGGCCAGCCCTACCGGAATCCACTGCCACAAACGCAACCGTTCACGCAAGAAAATGACACCAAGCATAACGCTGACCAGAGGGTTGATGAAATAGCCCAGACTGGCGTCGACAATGCGACCTGCGGTGACGGCAAAAATGAACGTCAGCCAATTGGTGGCCAGCAAGATGGCGGTGAGGCAATAAACCAGCAGCTTTTTCTTGTCTTCGAAGACCGGCTTGAAACCACGCCAACGCTTCTTGATGGCGACGACAAGGAGGATAAAAACGAACGACCAGATCACCCGATGGCTGGTAATTTGCAAAGCGGGAACATCGGGGATCATCTTCCAATAAATGGGGAGAATGCCCCACAGAAAATAAGCGCCGATACCGTAGAGAATGCCTTTTTTCATCGATGATCTCACCTTCAGGGGCGCACGTATTCGGCTTGTGTGCTCAGATAGTTTTTGTTTTCGATAGCGCGGCGGTAGGCTTCTTCGTACTTCAAAGCGCTGTCCTTCCAGGAAAAATGTTGCTGCATCGCCCGTTGGACCATCACGTCCCAATGAACGCGGCGATCGTAATAGGTGCTCACCGCCCAGCCCACGGCGTAATAGATCGCATGGCCGCTGGACTCGTAGAACTTGAAGCCAGTTCCATCTCCCGTGGCCTCGTTATACTGCTCCACGGTGTCCTCCAGACCGCCGGTGGAGCGCACTACCGGGAGGGTGCCGTACTTGAGCGAATAGATCTGATTGAGGCCGCAAGGCTCGTAGCGGGAGGGCATCAAGAACATGTCGGCGCCGGCCTCGATCCAATGGGCTAACTCGTTGCTGTAGCCAATATAGCTGCCGGCGCGGCCAGGATGGCGGACGGGCAACTCGCCGTAGAAACGCTCCAAATCGGTGTCGCCGGAGCCCAGGAGCACAAACTGGACGCGCATATTCTCTAGAATATCATCAATCGCTTCGGCGAGCAGGTCGAGCCCCTTTTGATGAGCCAAACGGCTGACCACGCCGATCAAAGGGATAGAATCATCCTGCTCCAGCATAAAGCGTTCTTGCAAAGCGCACTTACACTGCTTTTTCCCCTCCAACTCCTCCGGCGAATACGTGGCCGGGACGATGTCATCGATCTCGGGATTCCATTGGTCGTAATCAACACCGTTGAGAATGCCAATATAGTTTTCGCTTTTGTTGTTGAGATAGGGCGCCAGGCCGTGAGCCATCTCCGGGGTGCGCGTCTCAGCGGCATACGTCGGACTGACCGTGTTGACCATGTCGGCGTAATGGATGCCGCCCTTGAGGAAATTGATCCGCCCGTGATCTTCGAGCTTGTCCGGGACGAAATTGCCCCACTGCAATCCGATATACTCGTAATCCTTGACATCGTAGACACCCTGATAGCCAATGTTGTGGATGGTCAAAAAGCTGGCCGTCTCCCCCAGCACGGGATCGTCCCAATGCCAAATTTTGAGATAGGCCGCCGCCAGGGCCGTTTGCCAATCATGCACGTGAACGACATCCGGTTGAAAGCCCATGTCTTTGCACAGTTGCAGACCGGCGCGAGCCAGGAAGGCAAACCGCCGCGGGTTATCGCCATAGTCTTGGCGTTCGGCGTCAAAATAGAGATTCGGGCGGTCGAAGTAGCGGTCGAAAGCAATCATGTAGACGGGGACACCATCCGGCGTGGACGTGCGGTCAACGCGGCACCACTCCAGGGCGTTGCCCATCCACACCCCCAAGGGCTGGAGAAACGGCTCCACCTCGAACTTGGTCCCGTCGATGGAACCGTATCTCGGCATGATCACGATCACCTCGTGGCCCAGCTCTTGCAAAGCGGCGGGCAGCGCGCCGACGACATCGGCGAGACCACCCGACTTGGCAAAGGGAACGCACTCCGAAGCGATCATGGCAATCTTCAGCGATTTCGACATAGGAATTCTCCTCAAGCCAGATGATGAACAACGGCATGATTATACTCGACAATCAGAGCGAGCGATCAGGAAATATTGATCTCGATTCTGAAACTTCTGTTCTATTTTAAGCGCGGATACAGTATAATTCGGGCATGACTTCTACGATTGTAGCACTAGACCTTGAAACCACGGGCCTGGACCCAAAGACGGACGGCATCACCGAGATTGGCGCTGTTCGCTTCCGGGGGAAGCGGGTCGAGGCCGAATGGCACGCCCTGATCAACCCAGGCCAGCGGATTCCCACCTTCATCACTCACCTGACCGGCATCACCAACGCGATGGTTCAAGACGCCCCTCCGATGGCGGCGATCGTGGACGAGTTGGCCGATTTCGTCGGCAACGCGCCGGTGCTGGGGCACAACATCCGCTTCGACATCAGCTTCTTGCGCAAACACGGCATCCTGCACCACAACGACTTGCTCGACACCTACGATATGGCTTCGGTGCTGATGCCCAACGCGGGGAGATACAAGCTCGGCTCCCTGGCCCAGGCTCTGGGGGTCCCCATCGACAACACCCACCGCGCTCTGGATGACGCCCGCTTGACCCAGCAGATTTACGTCCGGCTCTATGAAGAGGCGCTGAATCTGCCCATCGAGGTGCTCTCCGAGATCGTTCAACTGGGCGATCATGTTGAAGATTGGCACGGCTATGGCCTGTTTTTCGATGCGGTCAAGGAGCGCTCCAATGAGAGGATTCCGGCCAGAAAGTCCCGGGGCGGAATCCTGGCGCCATTGTACGAATCAGCCCGCCCCTTGGACGCCCCGCCGCTCCAACCGATCGAGCCGCTGATCCCCCTGGATTCCGACGAAGTCGTCTCAATCCTCGACTACGGTGGGGCTTTCGAGGCCTATTTCCCCAAGTACGAGAACCGCCCCGAACAAATCCAGATGCTCTACGCGGTCAGCGATGCCCTCTCCGAGCAGCAACACCTGATGGTCGAGGCCGGGACCGGCGTGGGGAAATCGTTCGCTTATCTGATCCCCGCGGCCCTATGGTCGATGCAAAACGGGGAGCGGGTGGTCATCTCGACAAACACGATCAACCTGCAAGACCAACTGATCAACAAAGACATCCCCGACCTGCAAGAGGCGCTCGATCTCGATTTATATGCTACCGTGCTGAAAGGGCGCAACAACTATCTCTGCCCCCGCCGGACAGAAAGTCTGCGCCGCCGCAAACCGGAGAACCCTGCCGAAATGCGGGTGCTGGCCAAAGTGTTAGTTTGGCTTCACCGCGGCGGCAGCGGCGACCGGGCGGAGATCAATCTCAACGGGGCCGACGAGCGCCTTGCCTGGTCGCGGATTTCCGCAGCCGACGACGGCTGCTCGATGGAAAGCTGCCTGAAACATACCGGCGGCGCCTGCCCATTCTACCAGGCACGGAAGTCCGCTCAAAGCGCCCACATCATCGTCGTCAACCACGCCCTGCTGCTGGCCGACGTGGCCACGGGCAATCGCGTCTTGCCGGATTACAACTATTTGATCGTCGATGAGGCCCATCACCTGGAAGGAGCGATCACCAACGCGCTGAGCTTCCGGGCCAGTATGGTCGATTTCATCCGCCTGCTGCGCGAGCTGGGCAGCCATAAATCTGGCACGCTGGGGCGTTTGCTGGATGTGCTCCATGACCGGATCACCCCCAGCGAGTTCGCCGCGATCAACCGCTTGGTGCAACGCGCCGGCGACCACGCTTTCCAGCTTGAGAGCCAAATGCGCGAATTCTTCAACGCCATCGACCATTTTCTGCTCGAGCAGCGCGGCGGCCAGGATGTGGGCAAATATTCCCAACAGGTTCGCATCTTGGAATCGACGCGCATCCAACCGGCCTGGATGGACGTCGAAGTCGCCTGGGAACATGCTCACAAGGTCGCCACAGCCCTGTTCGGCAAAATGGAGCAAATCGCCCGTGCCCTGGTCGATCTAGCCGACTCCGGCTACGCCGACATCGACCTGCTCGAAGACAGCTACCACGAAACCACCAACATCTTCGGACGCCTACAAGAGACGGTCGAAAATGTGGAGGCGATCGTTTTCGATCCCCAAACCGACCAGATCTACTGGGCCGAAGTTCACCCCACCGGCCGCGGCCTGACGCTCAACGCCGCGCCCCTGCACGTCGGCCCGTTGATGCAAAAACATCTCTGGTACGAGAAAATGTCCGTGATCCTGACCTCGGCGACTTTGACCACGGCCAACGACTTCGCCTATCTCGACGGGCGCCTGTACGCCGAAGACGCTTACAAACTGGCCCTGGGTTCGCCCTTCGACTACGAAAGCAACACCCTGCTGTTCATTCCCAACAACATCCCCGAGCCCAGCGACCGCAACGGTCACCAACGCGCCATCGATGGCGCCGTGATTCGATTGTGCAAAGCGACAGGCGGGCGTGCCCTGGTCTTATTTACCTCCTATTCGCAACTCCGCCAAACAGCTCGGGCAATCTCGCCGGCAATGGACGACGCCGGGATCCAAATTTTCGAGCAGGGCAAAGGTGCATCGCCGCATACGCTGTTGGAAAATTTCCGCCGCTCGGAGCGTGCTGTTTTGCTCGGGACACGCGCCTTCTGGGAGGGCATCGACATCCCCGGCGAAGACCTTTCCGTGTTGATGATCGTCAAACTGCCTTTCGCCGTCCCCTCCGATCCGATTGTGGCCGCGCGGGCAGAGACCTTCGACAACCCCTTCTACCAGTACACCGTTCCCGAAGCGATC
This sequence comes from uncultured Anaerolineales bacterium, assembly GCA_964644835.1. Classification (GTDB taxonomy): domain Bacteria; phylum Chloroflexota; class Anaerolineae; order Anaerolineales; family UBA11858; genus JAYELX01. The sequence goes on along the minus strand of CAZXXW010000169.1, from coordinate 2,658 downwards.
CTCGATTTTCGCCAGGGCTTCGGTCGCCTGATTCGCACCGCCTCCGACCGGGGTGTGGCGGTCATCCTAGATCGCCGCGTCCTGACCAAACAATACGGCCAGTTCTTCCTTGAATCCCTGCCCCAATGCACCCAGCGGGTCGGCCCCTTGCAAAATCTACCCGACGCCGCCGTGGAGTGGCTGGGACTATAAAACCCTTATCCTGGATCAAGATGAAGACGACAAAACCACAATTTCCGATTCTCCCCGTCCTGCCCATCTTGACGATGATCGCCGGTTTTCTCTTTTCGATTCAGCCCGCCGGGGCCCAGGAGGGACCGGAGCCCAGGCCCGTGTCTGTATCCCCGGTGGGGGATCTGGGAAACGAGAGCGCGTCACACCCCTCCCTCGCTGCTGGTGGCCGCTTTGTCGCCTTTGCCTCCCAAGCGAGCAATCTCGTCGCTGATGACACGAACGGCGTTAGCGACGTTTTCGTCCACGACTGGCTGACCGGCGAGACCGAGCGCGTCTCGCTCTCGTCAACGGGTGAGCAGGCCGATGCCCCCTGCGACATGCCGAGCATCTCGGACAACGGGCGCTTTGTCGCTTTCCATAGTGCGGCAGGGACCCTGGCCCCGGACGGCCAGGAGGGTGTCAGCCATATTTACGTGCACGACCGCCTGACCGGGATCACCGAGCGGGTTTCGATCAACGATCGCAGCGAGCCCGGCGACGGCGATTCGTCCCAGGCGAGCATCTCCGCCGACGGGCGCTACGTCGCCTTTCGCTCCCAGGCAAGTAATTTGGTCAAAGATGACGAGAACGACTTTGCGGACGTATTCATCCACGACCGGCTGACGGGCCACACCCGCCGCGCCTCGGTGAGCAGCCGGGGAAATGAAGGCAACGCGCCCTCAGGCACGCTTCTCGCCCTGGCCCCTGCCGGGCACACCGTGGCGTTCACATCGGAGGCCAGCACGCTGGCCGTTGCTATCACGCCGACTCCGCGAGTCTATCTGTATAACCGCGTGGTCGCCAAGATCGAGTATCTCAATATCTTGCCCTCCTGGGGCGATCAGGCCAACGTCGCCGAGATCACCATCTCCGAAGAGGCCACGGTCGTCGCTGTCCTGGCCACCGACGGAGAGCAAAGTGAAATCTTGATCTTCGACCGGCCCAACCAAGAACAAACTATGCTGAGCTTGCCGGATGCCGTCGCGATGGCACTTTCGCCGGACGGCGAGTATCTAGCTGTTTTGCTCCGGGGCGAAAACAGCACATCCGAGGTGATTCGCTACAACCTGGAAACAGAAGAACGGGAGACCCTGATCAGCGGAGACCTGGGAGAGCAAATTGCTATCTCCGGCGACGGTAACGCTATTGCCTATACGCAACAACTCGAGGACGAGACCCAAATTGTGGCCCACGAGGTGGCAGAAGCCGGGCCGCGCTACACGCTCAGCGGGCGAGTCACCGATGGGACAGGCTACCCCCTGGCCCACGCGACGATCAACTACGGGGATGATCACAGCACGAAGACCGACGGAAACGGTTTTTACTTCATCAACGGGATCCCCCCCGGTGACGTCAAGCTCGTCCCATCCAAACAGGGGTACAGCTTCAAGCCGGAATCGCGCTCCCTGGACATCCAATCCGACCAAAACGATCTCGACTTCCAATCCCAACCCGAAGAAATTCTCGCCGAGGGGCGCAAGGACTTGGGGATGCCCTACC
>CAZXXW010000169.1:0-935 GCA_964644835.1 uncultured Anaerolineales bacterium | reverse complement strand
ACACGAATCGGTGCGAAATCCGTAATGCCTGGGGGCCCTACCACGGGTATGCGGCCGGCTACTGCACCGACCTGGTGCTCGACGCCTATAGCTGGGGCGCCGATTACGACATTCAATTTGCCCTGGAGCAGGATTTTCGCGCCCACCCGGAGCATTTTTACCGCTGGCGGGATGCCCGCGACGCCCACGACATGTGGCGTTATTTCAGCTATTCGGGCCAGATGCTGCCCCACGCGGTGGATTACCAGCCTGGTGATATGGCCTTTTTCGATTGGAGCGGCAACGGTGAGATCGACCATGTCGCCCTGATCTCAGAGGTGGACGCGGATAACCGGCCTGAGATGATGTACGCGGCCACGGGGGTGACCAACCGGAATCCAGGTGGGAGGGCTGCCGAGCTACCCTGGGAGAATTTCCACGAGGAGACGGTGCGGGGTCACGCTCGCTGGTCAGGGGTCCACGCGGCGATCATCCCGGAGATGCCTGGCGAGTCCCTGGTTCAGGTGGCAGTATCGTCCGCAGCGCCGATCGAACTGCGCCTGCTCGATTCAAACGGGAATGTGCTCTCGAACAGCCAAAAGGGCATACCGGGCGGTTTCTTCACAGCATTGGGCTGGGAACAGAATCTGAGCCTGCTCTTCCCCCTGGAGCACGACGAACGATACAACATCCAAATCACCGTGGGAGGAGAAAAGGAGAGCCGCTATCAATTCACGGCTCAAACGATCGAGGCGGGTGTAGTCACGGCGAGGACATCGTTCGAGGGGAATGAATCCAAAACGCTGCCCGTGTTGCTCTTCCGCGACGAGGATGGGAAGTTGAGCATGGAACTTCATCTCTCGCAACGCAGGATACGGCGCTCGCTTTCGGATTGAGGTCAGAGGGTAGGACGTATTTAAATAGGTCCCGCATTGGAAAGGAATAGGCCCCGCTGA
>CAZXXW010000168.1:0-7914 GCA_964644835.1 uncultured Anaerolineales bacterium | reverse complement strand
GCCGATGCTCCCCTCCTGGTCGGGGAAGCGCACGTCGATCGAGTATTGCCCCAACGCGGCGTTCTCGTCCAATTGGAGTTGATCCGAGAAACTGCCGAACTCGGTCAGGGTCAATTCTTCTTCGTAAACGACTTCTTCATAGCTGCTGATCCTGACCACGACGTTGGTGCGTTCGGGCAGATGATAATCGAGGTCGTCATCCAGGCGGACGACGCCTTTGAAGGAGACCGGATGTCCGGGACGGTAGAGTGGCCGATCGGTGTAGACATAGGTAACGGGGTCGTCGGGCGGCTTGTAGTAATTGCTCCAGATGCCGAAATCATAGGGCGAGACTCCGCTGCCCCAGTCGCTGGAGGCGAAGGCAAAATGGCCATCGCCTTCGAGAATGGCGAAACGAGAATCATAGGGGCTTTCTGCCACGGGCAGTTCGAGGTGAATCAAACCATCATCATCGGTAACAGCTTGCCCCACAGGTTGAAATTCCTGGTCATAAAAAGAGACATTCACATCGGAGAGCGGCGCGCCGGAGGCCATATCCGTCAGCCAGGCGAGCGCTTCCGCCCGGGTGGTCTTGAAGGTGAGATTTGAATCCGCGATCATCACCAGGCGATTATCGGAAAAACCACCCTCGCCGCGCCAGCCCCATATCCGCAGGAAGTACAGGCCCAAGGGCAAGGGTTCTCCATCGGCGGTTTGCAGGGTTTGCTCCATCAAGGAAAAATCGTTGCGGGCGGCCTGGCTGCTCACCTGCCAGCGATGAACGAGGGTGTCTTCGGGAGGCTCGTATTCATAGGCATATTCCTCGCCGGAGACAAAGGCGGCAAATTGGGACGCGGAGAGATCGTAAATCGCAAATTCAACTTGATCGATGTTGACATAGCGAAGATAAAAGGACTGCGGGTTGCCTTGCTGATAAATGGCCGGGCCGTAGGGCATTTCCAGATAGGCAGTGGGCGAAAAAGAGCCGGTCGTAAACTGGAAGGTATACGGCCGGGTAATCGGGTTGCCGTAAATATCCTCGATGCCCGGTGCAACGGTGACCGTGTAGCTTGTGGCCGGTTCCAGGCCGTAGTACGAAATCGACCAATCCCATTGATTGTAAGTCCACTCTCGATCGTCGGGAGGCGCCGGAGAGATGGTCACTTTGCCCTTGTAGGTGTCGATGTCGATCGGTGATTTGAATCGAATCGTGACACGGCCGGAATAATTGTCTTGTGTTGTTCCGTCGGCGGGATAAGTTTCTCGAATGCCGGGCTCGGAATACGTGCTGAAATGCCAGTTGATCCCTTCGGCAAGCGGGCTTCCGTAGATGTCTTTGGCGGAGGCCTCCAAAAGGAGCACGTAGCTGGTTCCCAGACTCAAGCCTTCAACGGGGGTCGCCGTCATCGTGGTGTTGTCTTCGTTCCACTCGAAGGACACATCAATTCGATCGCCGCCCTGAGGCGACAACGAAAAGGCCGCCTCGGTTGATTTTTGATCCATGGATTGGTTGAAATGAATCGCAAAAACCTGCTCCAGGGGCACATCCTGGTAATTATCGGCGGGGCCGTAAACCAGATCGACCAACTCGAGGCTGCTGATCGTGGGCATCGCCGTGGTGAAAGACCAAGTGTAATCTTCATCCAGACTGGTCTCATTGATGTCGCTCAAACCGGCAGGCACACTCGCCGTGTAGGTCGTCGCGCTCTGAAGTTGTTCTTCGGGGTGAAAGACGTACACGGAGGTATTGACCCATTCGCCATAGCCTTGAACTGATGGTTCCAGGTTGAGGGGGTCGGGTAAATCAGCCTGCTCCTCGGCCATTTTGAGGGGCACCACAGGGTGATTGAAGACCACCGTGATCACGCTGGATTTCTCGATATCGAAGCTGCCGTCGGCGGGGAAAACCTGTTCTACGCGCAGGGCTTCTAGCGTGTTGACGGAAAAACGAGCTTTTTCCTGGAGAGCGACGCCCTGGGCAGTTGTGGCCCCCGTGCCTAGCACAGCGATATATGCCGCGTTCGGTTCCAGATTCTCGTCGGGTTCGAAGACCATCCTGTGGGCGTCGGGCCATGTGACATCTCCCGGGACCGCTTCCCCGTCGAGGTCGAGCAACTGCCAGGCCGATTCGGTAGCGTCTTGATCCATTTCCTGGGCAAAGACGACCTCAATGGTGGCATCAACGGGAACAGCTTGGCCTCCATCCGGGGTGGTCGCAATGACTTGAGGCGGCAAGTCCTGTTCCTGGCCTGAAAGGTCAACCAGAGGCGCAGACGCCACGGTAGCGGTGGGGGCTCCATCCAGCGATGCCGCCGTCGGCGCAGGTTCCTTCTCCCCTGTAAAAAGTGAACAACTCAACGTAACAATCAGCAAGACGAAAACAACCAGCAGGGTTCTTCGTTTGGGATTCATCGCGGCCTCTCTATGGGATCAAAAGTTTGATCAAATCAATCTGATTCTAGCACAAAAGGGATCCCGTTCTTCGAGCTCTTACTGTCCTGTGTGAACACCTTTGGGCTTGGGCATCATCAGGCGGTAAAGTAAATTACTGCACAAATCAATCGCATCTTGCGGGCAAGTCTCATGGCAACAATAACAGCGGATACAGGTATCCTCATCGATGTGGGCATAACGTTTATCGGTTTCGACCATGTCGATCGCACTTACAGGACAAATTTCATAACAATCTTCACAGGCGATACACGTCTCTTTGACAACCTCAGGCCGTAAGGTGAAGGTGGATTTGAACAGCGGCGAGATGATATTCTGCCACAACCCCGTGCTGGTGATTCCAACGCCGGATCCGGTCGTGTCAGGCAGCTTAAAATCTGCGATGCGCAGGTCAAATTTATCCAGACCAATAAGTTCGACCTGATCCAACTCGACGGGCCGGAGACCGCGTTTGCGCGCTTCTCGGAGTACGGGATTTCGATTGAGACTCAACCCCATGATCTCCGCAGCGACGACATCCACAGCCAGCGGATTCTGAGAGGCGAGCAACAGACCCACTCGCCGCGGGGTCCCGCTGTTGGGGCCATTGCCTTCCATGCCGATGACAGCGTCCATGACCGTCAAGCGCGGCGCCGTGCAAGCGGCCAAATCGAGCAACATCTGAGCAAAGAGATTCGGCTCTTGCAGCTTGGCGTGAAAACCGGGCTTGGCCCGCCCCGGGATGGCGCCAAACATATTCTTGACCGCCCCTGTCATCGCCATGAAGGTATGGGTCTTAAGCTTGCACAGATTGAAGATCGCGTCGGCGTCAAGCAAAGGAGAAAGGATGTCGAAGGTCTTGATCAAGTCACCTTCGGGAAAAGAAACCGATTCGCAGGCAGTGTCAAAATTCAAGCCGGCACCGACTTGCTCGGCAGCAGCCTCCATCCCCGTGGTTCTATAAAGGCGCTTCAACGTCCCCTCGCTGTGAGCGTAAGCGCCTGTAGGGCTATCCACCACGAAGGGGTCTGCCCCTTCCGCTTTAGCCAAGCGGCTCACCGCAGCTATCAGAGACGGATGGGTGGTGGCACATTTTTCCGGTTTTGCGGCCACGAGCAAATTGGCCTTCAAGGCGACTCGATCGCCAGGGGAGAGATAACAATCAATCCCACCGATCATCTCCAGCAATTGTTCCAACGCATCATCAATTTTATCGTAATCGGCACATCGAACGGCATAGACTTTATCGGTCACAAGAACACTCCTTCGCAGGTCTCTTAAGTCAACTATTGAGAAGATGAAAACGATTGTAAGCGTATCCGTGATGCTGTCAAGCGATCCCCCATCAAGATCATGTATAATCCCACATACCGCTATTGAAAACACTCTCGTAATGAAAAGGAGAAAAGCAGTGAAAAAAGCAACCCGAAAACCAACCACAGCGCTATACCCGGTTCCCGCCATTCTGGCAAGCTGCGGCACCGGCTCGGAAGCAAACATCATCACCCTGGCATGGACCGGCACGCTGTGTTCAAATCCGCCTCTGGTGGGCATCGGCGTGCGCCCCAATCGCCATTCCCACGGGCTGATGCAGAATCAAGGCGAATTTGTGATCAACATCCCCTCGGCAGAACAGGTCCAGTGGGTCGATCACTGCGGAATCGTCTCCGGGCGGGATGAAGACAAATGGGACACCTGTGGCTTCACGCCCCTTGCCGGGAGTGAGGTCGAAGTCCCCTTGATCGCCGAATGCCCCGTCAACCTGGAATGCCACCTAAATCAAACTCTCTCGCTGGGCAGCCATGACCTGTTCATCGGTGAAATCGTGGCCATCCAAATGAGCACGGATGTGCTCGACGAGGACGGTCGCCTCGACTACGACAAAGCCGATCCGCTGACCTACATGGGCGGAGAATACCGCCGCGTGGGAGAATTATTGGCCAAACACGGCTACACAACTCGAGGCTGAGGCGGTAAGGGAATCACCAACCCTGGGTGCCTGGTTCTCCCTTGAATGGGCCAACCACGTCCGAGGTGATCCAGCCACCATAGAAGCCACCTGGCTGCGGTTTAACGCGCTCGCCGTCAACGTAACAAGCATCCATAAGGGCAGGGTAAAAAGCAAGATAATCCTTGATTTCCCTGAAGCTCGCGGTGGGGTTCGGGTAGGACCAGGCTGCCCGTTCCGCACGCTTGCCATCGACGCTGACATCGTAATAAATCGCCCTGCCCTTCCATTCACAGAAAGAGCTGCCGCGCGTTCTGGAAAGATAGTCCATGGCGATATCATCCTGGGGGATGTAATACACCGGCGGATGGCTCGTCTCCAAGACGCGTTTGGACGCAACGGTATCGACGATCGTAACGTCATTGAAAACGACAACAATATGTTTGGCAACAGCCTCTACCCGTGGCGGTCGGGGATAATCCCAAACCGATTCTTGGCCGGGGCCAGGTTCAACAGGAACAACGTTCATAAGCTTTATCTCCCTTTATACTAAAAAATCGAGCGCAATTTCTAACCTTGGATAAACTTGCGCGCCTACGCCCTCCAAAGCAGACCGTTTCGACGCGGCTTCACTTATCCCAACCAGACGCAATTGAATTGCAACGCCAGCTTGCTCCAAGACATCTTTTGCAGCAAGGGCACTTTTCAACCCGGCGGTTGTGTCCTCAAACATGGTCACTTCAGCGCCGTCGAATTCTTGCCAAAGCGGAATGGCGGTTCCTGACAGGGCCAAATCGGCGGCATGGTGCAAAGCGGCTTCTGGCTGCCCGCCTGCCCCACGCAGCATAGCGGCCAAGACATGCACAGGTGACGGCTTGCGCAGGCGGCGCACATCCACGTCACGGATCGCACCCAACCAAAGCATATCACCGTAGCCAACCAGGGGAAACTGTTCCAAGCCGACACCTTCGACGCCGATCTCGGCTTCCGGCGTGCCAAATCCTTCCGGCGGTAGGGAGGGTCGATTGGTCACAATCGCGGCCCTATGCTCATCTCGCTCCAACCAGGCCAACAGCGCATCTCGTTGAGCGTGGGAAAGAGCGGGGCGATCAAAGCGTCTGAGATAGCTTTCGGTCTCGAACCAGGCTCGAAGCTGATACATCTGGGTAAAAACATCACTTCCCAGGACGAGTTCCTGAAAGATGCGGTGAGTGATTGACTCGTAAACATCATGGGCATGATTTAAGATTTGCTCAATCGTTTCTTTGTGAGCATTTCCTGATCCAAGCATTTTGGCCACCCGAAGTATGGGATCAGCGGACTCACGCCGGAGCTGGTTCAAGGAATCAAAAAACGAATCCCAGCTTGGAGTGGGAAGAGCATGTCGGAGGCGCCGGTCTGGTTTCAAATCGGCAGGAAGCTCCAAGGTTGGAAAACGCTCCCACAGCGGCAGCATCAGCAAAACAGAGCAAATCGCCGACGAATCCCATTCGCTGGTGATCCCGGCGGCTTCAAAGGCGGCAATGTCATCCGGCGAAAGGGTCACCCCGGTGTAGCCGAGCGCTTCACCCAGCAAACGGACCGTTCCCGTCAGAGCTTTGTGATAGCCGTGCGGCTCCAAGAGAACGCCGTCCATGTCAAAAAGCAATATCTTTTGGGCTGTCATAATTAATGTCGAAAGTGGCGCACGCCGGTAAACACCATCGCCAAGCCAAGTTGATCGGCAGCGGCGATTACACCCTCGTCACCTCGCGAACCACCCGGCTGAATCAAGGCGGTGACACCGAGATCAGCGGCCACCTGGACGCCATCGGGGAAGGGGAAAAATGCATCCGAAGCGAGCACCGATTTGGCCACCCGTTTCCTGGCACGTTGGCCAGCGATGCGAACACAGTCCACCCGATTGGGCTGGCCGCCGCCGATGCCCACCGTGAAAAACTTTTCATCTTTCATTTTCGCCAGCAAAATGGCATTCGACTTGACTGGCTGCACAGCCTGCCAGGCAAAGCGCAGGGCTTGCATCTCCGCTTCGCTGGGCTTGCGCTGGGTGACCACATGCCAATCCGGTGCATCAGGGGGATCGCCCAGATCGACTTGTTGGCGCAAAGCGCCGCGTACAATAGAACGCCATTCATGCAGGGGCTGAATATCGGTATCGGGCATCTCCAAAAGGCGTACATTTTTCTTGTTAGCCAGCAATTGGCGTGCTTCTTGGCTAAAATCGGGGGCGATGATGCACTCGACAAACAAATCGCCAATCTCCTCGACAAAAGCGGCGTTCACCGGGCGGTTGCTGGCGATCACACCGCCAAACGCCGAAACAGGGTCCGACGCGATTGCTGGCCCGATAGCTTGCTCAACCTGTGGGGCGGTGGCAATGCCGCAAGGGCTGACATGCTTGACCACGACAGCAGCAGGCGCATCGAAGCTGACCGCCGCACGCCAAGCTCCATCCAAGTCAAGCAAATTGTTATAAGAAAGCTGCTTTCCCTGGAGGAGCTTTCCACCGAGGGGGCCATCGCCAGGTTTGTAACCGTAGAGAACAGCCTGCTGATGCCAGTTCTCCCCATAACGCAGGGTTTGGAGGGGATAAAGCTGTATTTGGAGCGATTGATCCCCCGAAAGATACACAGCGATAGCCTTATCGTAGGCCTGCGTATGAGCAAAGGCTTTCTCTGCTAGGCGACGGCGCAGAGCCAAGCTAGTTTCACCATCTTTCTGCAATCCTGTCAGGACAGCTGCATAATCGGTTTTATCGATTAAGACCGTCACGCGGGCGAAATTTTTTGCCGCGGCTCGGATCAAGGTCACACCGCCAATGTCAATCTTCTCAATAGCGTCAGCGAGGGTTGCTCCTTCTTTGGCGACGGTTTCTGTAAAGGGATATAAATTACAAGCGACCAGATCGATCGGGCGCGCACCGATGCGGGTTAAATCTTCACCATCGGCTTGGGTGTCACGGGCTAAAATACCACCCGAAACGGCAGGATGGAGCGTTTTCACGCGTCCCCCCAGAATCTCCGGGGAGCCCGTGTAATCGGCAACATCGGTCACGGGCAAGCCCGCCTGTCGCAGGACGCGGGTTGTTCCCCCACTGGCGAGAAAATCCCATCCTAGCTGATGAAGGGTGTGAGCGAAGTGGGTTAATCCCGTTTTATCAGACAGGGAAAAGAATGCTGTGGGCATGATGAACTCCTAGGGAAGCCTTGAACGGATTTGTTGGACAAGTGCGAGCGCTCGCTGGGGAGCATCACCGACGTATTCAGAGGCATCCATGAGCGATTGTAGGGTCTCTGCGGAAAGATATTTGATAAATTCGGGGTCGCAAGTGACGATTTCAAAGAGAGGATTGGGACGATTGTTTTGAATCGCTTCCCAGGCATTCAGGGCGTGCTGGCGGAGGCGGTGATGCATTTTATCCCGGTCGGCACCAGCTTTACCCAAGGCCATCAAGACGCGTTCGGTGGCGGCAAAAGGTCCGTAGACTTCCAAATTGCGTTGGATAGCCTCCTCGTTGATACGCAGACCTTGTAAGATTTTTTTGGCTACCCGCAAAA
>CAZXXW010000167.1:0-7920 GCA_964644835.1 uncultured Anaerolineales bacterium | reverse complement strand
GTTGCTGGCCGCCGGAAAGCTCGTTAGGACGGTGGTTCATCCGGTCAGCCAAACCGACAGCATCCAGGGCTTCTTTGGCCTTCTCGCGACGGTTCTGGATTCCGTTGCGGGAATAACGCATCGGCAGCTCGACGTTGGCCAGCGCCGTCGCCCGCGGCAAAAGCATAAACGTTTGAAAAATGAATCCCACCTTGCGGTTGCGGATGTCGGCCAACTCATCATCGCTCAAGTCGGAAACACTCTCCTCATCGAGGAAATATTCTCCCGAGGTGGGCCGATCCAAACATCCCAAGATGTTCATCAACGTCGATTTACCCGAGCCAGACGGCCCCATGATGGACATCACTTCGCCGCTCTTCACATTAATAGAAAGGCCTCGCAAAGCGTGCACCTGCACCTCGCCCATCTGATAGGTTTTGGTCACATCCCGTGCTTCAACTACCCAATCTGTCATCCAAAATCTCCTTCTTATCGGCGATGATAGAGATCATCGCACGGTTTCTTTTTGATCAAATCAGACCTTCAACAACTGCTAACGTTGTCGAAGGTCTAGCAAACACTAGCGTCCCGGCGGACCGCCTCCCGGAGGACCGCTAAAGGCACCCTGGTCGGTGATTTCAGGAGGCGGGTTGATGATGATCTCATCGCTCCGCTCCAATTCACCGCCGACCACCTCGCTGTACTGATCGGAGGATGCGCCTAACATCACCGCCACTTTCTCGATGCTATTATCGGGCTTCAAGACAAACACAACCCGTTCCTCTTCCACCACCCGGACGGCCCGGTTGGGGATCAGCAGCGCTTCATCGAGCTGCTCAATAACGATATTAACCGCCGAGGTCATCCCGGGGCGAATATCGCCATCGGGGTCGTTCAATTCTATGGTGACGGTAAAATTGACCACACCCTGCACTTCTGTGCCGACCAAGTCTACCTCGATGACTTCACCGTGGTATTCTTTGGCCAACACGGCGTCGAAGGTCATGGTCACATCCTGGCCGACATCGATTTTGTTGACATCCACTTCCGAAACTTCCAGGTCGACCAACAGGCGAGAGAGATCGTCGAGTCGAAACGCTAGGGTTCCGGGCTCAACTTTGTCGCCGGGTTTACTCTCCACCAGGGTGACCACCCCGGCAAAGGGAGCGTTGATCCAGGCCTGATCGAGGGTAGCCTGAGCAGCAGCGACGCGGGCCTGGGCAGCCTCAATATCTTCTTGGGGAACACCATCTTTGACCCGCTCCCACTCGCGTTGGGCATCTTCCAATTTAGCTTCAAGTAACTGAATATCCGCCTCCGTCGGGCCATCTTTGACACGTTCATATTCGCGTTTCGCTTCGGCCAAGTTTGCTTGTGCCACAGCCAAATCGGCCTCGGCTTCGGCAATTTCGTTCTCGTCGCCAACATCTTTCAAGGCGTTGAGATACCGGACGGCATTATCATAGCGCTGTTGTACCGAGGCGAGGACGCTTTTCAAACGGGCCCGCTGGAGATTGTCTTCGGGCTTATTCTCATAGGGCTCGAAATCTTCTTGCACCTGGGCCAATTCATCCGCCAGCAAGACGACCTGAGCCTCGGCCTCATCAATGGCAGCTTGATCGGCCACCGAGGTGACATTGTTCAACTTTCTCTCGGCCTGCTCGACGGCTAACTCTGCCTCTGCGACCGCTTTCTGAGCCTGGGTGCGCTGCAAGTCAGAATTCAACAAATCATCGAGGGCATTTTGGGCGTCTTCGACCGCCTGCTTGGCCTGGGCACGCTGCAAATCCGATTCGAGAAGATTATCCAAGGCCTGCTGGGCGCTGACTAAATCGGCCTGGGCCAAAATAATGCTCTGGGGTAATGATGTTTGCGACAAGGAGGCCAACTCGGCCCCTAACACAACCTCGTCACCAACTTTAACGTCAACCTGCTCCACCGTGCCGGAGGTCTTCCAGGCCAACAGCGCGCTCTGATTAGACCGCACCCGTCCCGTAGCGCCAATCGTCGCCACCAGGGTACCCTGCTCAACGCTCTCAGTTTGGAGGCCCTCCAACAGGGCTTGGCGATCTCGAAAGGCTCTATAACGCTGCCAGCCAATCACACCGCCAACCAAAGCAACGAGCACAAGGGCAATAATAATGTACCGTTTCATAATTTTCTCCCAATCGTTTCACTGATTACTTGACGTATTATTTTCTCTTTGATATCGAACAACAAGCTCATCTGGAGGATTGGTCAGGATTTGATCTCCTTCGTGCAAATCTCCACCAATCACCTGGCTGAACGACGTTGATTTCAAGCCAATTTCGATCGTCACCGGATGAATCCCCTCGAGGGAATCCTGCTCCCCAAACGGGAGATTCAAGCCTCCCTCGGAAGATGCCTCCGTTGGATCAACAAGGAACACCACCCGGCGCCCACCCAGCGATCGGATCGCCTGGTTAGGCACCAGCAAGGCGTTCTCCTCCCGCTCGACGATAATATCCGCTTGAGCCGTCATCCCTGGCTTGATCTGCTCATCCGGGTTGGTGACGGCAACGACAACCTCAAAGTAGACCAAGCCTTCGGCCTCGGTGCCGACAGGCGAAATTTCGACCACGGTGCCACGATATTCTTTTGCGAGAACACCCTCTAAAACGATGTTAACTTCCTGCCCCGCTGCGACGCGGGGGATGTCCATTTCCGAAATTTCGACATCCACAAGCAGACGAGAGAGATCATCCAATCGAAAAGCCAGCATGCCGGGGTTGACCTGATCGCTGGGCTTGCTGACCACATCGGTGATCACACCGTCAAACGGCGCCGTGATCTCGGTTTGATCGAGTACGGCTTGGGCCGCAGCAATGCGGGCTTCCGCCGCAGTGATATCATCGGCGGTGGGGCCATCTTTGACCCGCTTCCATTCGCGCCGGGCATCGGCAAGCTCGGCTTCTAAGACGGCAATTTCTGACTCGCTGAAACCGTCTTTGACGCGCTCCCATTCCCGCTGAGCATCATCCAACTGAGCCTGGGCCTGGGCCACCGCCGCTTTGGCTCCGGCGACCTCGTCGGGGTCAGGAGGCGATAATAAATCATCATAGCGTTCTTCTTTTTCCTGAAGGGCGAGGCGCGCTTGGGCCAGTTGCAAATTCAAGCTATCGAGCAGTTTTTTGTATTGCCCGCGACTTTCCCAAGGCATGTAAGCGTCGTCAGGCCTGCGGATGTTTTGCTTCGTTTCGGCGATATCTTCTTCCAGATCCTCGACAGCCTGCCGGGCGAGCAACAAATTAGCATAAGTGTTTTCGATGCTCTCTTCAGAAGGAGGCGTGATGAGAAGATCCAATTGCAGTTGAGCATTTTCCAGTTCCAGCGCGGCGCTAGCGACGTCCGCCTGGGCCTGAGCCTGGATCACCGCCGGGTTGCGGGCGTCTTCCAGAGCATATTCGGCGTCCTGAACGGCCTTGAGCGCCTGAGCCCGCTGCATCTGGGATTCGAGCAAATCGTCCAGAGCTTGTTGGGCGTTGATCAACTCGCTGCGCGTCAGAAGGATCGGCGCGGGCAAGGAAGTTTCCTCCAGCGAAGCCAACACTTCCCCGGCCAAGACGCTTTGCCCCACATCGACGTTGACCGTCTCAATCTCGCCGGTGATCTGCCAACTGAGGCTAGCACGCTGAACAGAACGCACGGTCCCGGTAGCCTCTACGAGGGCGTTCAACGGTCCTCGTTCCACAGCGATGGTCTCGAGATTATCGAACTGTGAATCCGGCCTGAGCAAGCTGAAAAGCAAGAATCCTGCCAGCAAGATGATCACAGCGATGACAACAAAAAGGAGAGCCTTTTTACGATCCGGAAAAATCTTGTCAAGCGTGTTCATAACGCGGTTTCTTTCGTTTCTTCCATATTGGAAACGGCTTTTTCGAGCAAATTCAAAAAAACAGCCTGCTCATCATCGCCCAACCCTGAGAGAAATGAACTGAGGATCTCCTGATGTTTTCTATGGATTTTCTGCAATAAAGTTTCACTCTGCTCGGTCAGGTAGAGGCATTTCGCCCGGCCATCATCGGGGTGAGGCTGCTCTTGTAGCCAACCACTCTGAATCAATTCTCGCGCGCTCACGCTCGCGCTGGGGGCTTTGATGTTTAAGCATTCGGCCAATTCAAGAATCCCCAAACCGGGGGATTGGTGCACCTGGCATAACACTCTAATTTTGGTCGGTGTCAGAACGCGATTGGGAGGAATGCGCATCAATTGCAGCGAACGCAAACGCTCCAGGAGTTCTCGCAAGCGATTTTCGGCAATTTTCGAACCACTCATAGGGGCCTCGATACAATAATTAGTTAGACTAACTAAGCACAAAAAGAGATTATAAGATGTTTCCCTAAGCTGTCAAGAGTAGATAAAACTGGCGTAGGACTCGGTCAGGCATCCAGCTTTTATCAGCGCTTAGAAAAGTATGCTCCATGGGTTTGATGTAAACGATGAACATTGCCCATCCGTGCTTGACAACAAATGGTTACAAGGGTAAGATGTACGTACGCAAGTTAAATAAACGTACGTTCGCTTTGAAGAAAACCCGGGAAAACCATGAAAACCGTTACCCCAACCGAATTGAGAAGAAATATCTACAAACTTCTGGAGAAAGTCCTCGATACCGGCATCCCCCTGGAGGTCAAAAAAGGGGACCGGACATTGAGGATCGAGCCGATCGAAAAGGTGGATAAACTCCAAAACTTGGTTCATAGACCTGACGTCATCACCGGAGACCCCGATGAACTGGTAGAGATAAGCTGGGAAGACGAGGTGAACCTTGATCTACCTTGATACACACGTGGTCGTCTGGTTATACGCGGGATTATGCGATCAGATCAGCGCTTTGGCTGGGGAACTGATCAACGCCAACCAGATTCGCATCTCCCCCATCGTGCGGTTGGAACTCCAATATCTGTTTGAAATCGAACGAATTACCGTCAATTCAGATGTGATCGTCGAAGACCTGTCCAATCGGATCGGCCTTGAAATCTGCGACCGAGAGTTCGAGTCCGTCGTCAGGAGGGCGATCAGACACGCCTGGACGCGCGATCCATTCGACCGCTTGATCGTGGCCCATGCTGACCTAAGGGGAGATATCCTGATCACCAAAGACGAAAACATCTGGAAACATTACAACCAGGCCAGGTGGGATTAAATCGAGGGGAATGTACTTCCGAGTGACCCCAAACTCAAAACCGCCGCTTCTGCATGTGTTGGATAAATGGAGTGCAGGGCTCCCACTACTGATCCTTTCTGTCGCAATTTTCCACAAAACCCTAGCGCGCCATCTCACGGTTCTGTCCTCAGGTTAAGCGCGATCGCGGTATAATTGGTCCTGTGCCTGCCAACAGGCAAGCATACGTTTTTTTATGTCTTTGCAAGGTCAGAAAGATGAACCTATGGAAACTGATTCAATTCAACTAGTCGATATCGACGAACAAATGCGCACGGCGTACCTCGATTACGCCATGAGCGTGATCGTCGCCCGTGCCCTTCCCGATGCCCGTGACGGCCTCAAGCCCGTCCACCGGCGGATTCTCTACGCGATGCACGATATGGGCATCCGCTCAAACCGGCCTCACAAGAAATCGGCCCGTATCGTCGGCGAGGTGTTGGGTAAATACCACCCCCACGGCGACCTGGCCGTCTACAACGCGATGGCGCGCATGGCCCAAGATTTCTCCATGCGGTACCCCCTCATCGACGGGCAGGGCAACTTCGGTTCCATCGATGGGGATTCCCCCGCCGCGATGCGTTACACCGAAGCGCGCATGGACAAAATGGCCGAGGAAATGTTGATAGACATCGACAAAGACACTGTCGATTTCATCGACAATTTCGACGGCTCACTGCAAGAACCGGCGGTCCTTCCGGCGCGTTTACCCAACTTGTTGCTGAACGGCTCCTCCGGCATCGCCGTAGGGATGGCTACCAACATCCCTCCCCACAACTTGCAAGAACTGGTCGACGCCCTGACGTTCATGATTGATCATTACGACAACGCCGATGAGGTCACCGTCGAAGACATTCTCAGGTTCATCCCGGGGCCGGACTTCCCCACCGGAGGTGTGATCATCGGTGATGAGGGCATTCGCCAGGCCTACAGCACCGGACGCGGCCGAATCGTGGCCCGCGGCAAGGCGCGTATCGAGCCGATCGATTACGGCAAACATCAAATTGTGATCACCGAGATTCCCTATCAACTTAACAAGACCACCCTAATCGAGCGGATTGCCAAACTGGCCCGAGAAGACAAGCTCGACGGCATCTCCGACCTGCGCGATGAATCCGATCGCACCGGGATGCGTCTGATCGTCGAACTGAAACAAACCGCTTTTCCGCGCAAGGTGCTCAATCAACTTTACAAATACACGCCGCTGCAAATGACCTTTGGGGCCCAGTTATTGGCGCTGGTGGACAGCCAACCAAGATTGCTCTCGATCAAACGAGCGCTTCAAATTTATATCGATCACCGCCTGGAGGTGCTCACCCGCCGGACACAGTTCGAACTCGATAAAGCGGAACGGCGCGACCATATTCTCAAGGGCCTCTTGATCGCCCTGGCCAACTTGGACGCCGTCATCGCCACGATCCGCAACTCGCCCGACGCCAGTCTGGCCAAAGAGCGGCTGATAACGCGTTTCGAACTCACCGATCTGCAAGCACAGGCAATACTGGATATGCAATTGCGCCGGCTGGCCGCACTAGAGCGTCAAAAGATCGAGATGGAGCATCAAGAGCTGCTCGAGCAGATTGAATATCTCAAAGGGCTCCTTGCTGACCCCAAGAAATTGCTCAAGCTCATCCAAGAAGACTTGGAAGAAATCGCCGAAAAATACGGCGATGAACGGCGCACTCAAATCGTCCCCGAAGCGGACAGCGACATCAGCATGGAAGACCTGGTGCCCGACGAGGCTATTTTGATCAGCATCACCGAGAAGGGCTACATCAAACGCGTCTCCGCCAAGACCTATCGATCCCAGCGGCGCGGCGGGCGCGGCGTCAAAGGGCATACCACCCGCGACGAAGACAACGTTCTGATGATGTTCCCGGCTAACTCGCACGACACGGTGCTATTCTTCTCCGACCGGGGCAAGGTCTACTCGGCCAAAGCCTACGAAATCCCCGATGCCGGGCGCACGGCCAAAGGCATCGCCATGGTCAACGTGCTCAACATCTCGCCCACCGAGGTGATTACCGCGGCCGTCCCCGTCCCCGATTTTGACGCCGCCGAATACTGTACGATGACCACTCGCAGCGGGCGGATCAAGCGAGTCGACCTGTCCGAATTTGCCTCCGTGCGTCCCTCCGGGCTGATCGCGATCGGCCTGGCCGACGATGACGAATTAGGCTGGGTGCGATTAACCAGCGGAAACGAGGAATTGTTGATCGTCACCGAGCGGGGCCAGGCGCTCCGTTTCCATGAAACCGAGGTCCGCTCGATGGGCCGCCCGGCCCAGGGCGTGATCGGCATCCGCCTGAGAGCGGGAGACCGGGTTGTCTGCATGGACATTGTCGAACCAGATGGCGATCTACTCGTCGTGACCACAAAGGGTTACGGCAAACGAACACCCCTGGAAGAATATTCCGCTAGAAGCCGGGCGACGATGGGGATTCTGACCATTGACCGCAAGGCAATTCCGAAAATCGGGTGCATCGCCGCCGCTCGTGTGGTCCAACCGGAGGAGGATCTAATCACCTTGATCTCGGCAAACGGCATTGTGATGCGGACGAAGGCAAACGCCCTCTCCAGGCAGAGCCGCGCTACCCAAGGTGTTCAAACCATGGATATCGAAGGTGCCCGCCGCGCCTTGAACGCCTCCAGATCGCTGCGCCGCACCCGGATCCCGCCACGTTTCGACCCGGACGGCCGGCAGTGGGGAATCTTCTTCCGGGCGACGATCCAGTCGCGCGCCGTGTAGTAGTTGA
>CAZXXW010000166.1:5953-7929 GCA_964644835.1 uncultured Anaerolineales bacterium | reverse complement strand
AGCGCCAGTCGATCAACAGGTCCTTGACCAGAAAAGAGGCCACGATCATCCGGGCGCGGTTGTGCATCCAGCCAAGTTCCTGCAGTTGGCGCATCCCCGCGTCCACGACGGGATAGCCCGTCCGCCCCGCTTTCCAGGCCTCGAAGGCTTCCTGATCGTTTTGCCACTCGATGTGATCGTATTGGGAGCGAAAATTGCGCTCCAGCACATGGGGAAAATGGTACATCACACCGATATAAAATTCACGCCAGATCAACTCATCCAGCCAGGTTTGAGCGCCCTGCTTGCTCTCTTCGTCAGGAGCGGAAGCGATCGCCTGCCGGGCTTGGTGGACAACTTCTCTCAGGCCCAGCATGCCCAAATGGAAATAAGGCGATAATTCCGAGGTACCCCGCAAATCAACTCGATCGCGTTTTTGAGCGTAATCGTGGATTCCGTCATGGAGGAACTGACTCAACCGTTGCCGGGCTGCCGGTTCCCCGGCGGGGAAGCGCGCTTCCGAGACAGCATCGGGCAGCCTCTCGGAATCCAGCTCCGGCGGAGCCGGGAGTCGCTCCGGGGCGGGCAGCGGATCAAGTTGGTCGGGCAATTGCGCTTTCCAGGTTTTGCTGTAGGGGGTGTAGACTTTGTAGGGCGTGCCCGCCTGGGTGAGAATATCCTCGGGGTGGTGGACAAGCTGTCCCTGAATCAGTTTGAGTGGAAGTTGCTGACCGACGCGCTCTTCCCGTTGGCGAGCGTAGGGGGTGAAATCTTCTTCAGCGAAGATCGTTGTTGCGCCCGACTCGCTCATCAATTTTTGGAGCATCTCCACCGGATACCCATGGCGGACGATCAGGCGTGAGCCCTTCGAGCGGAGTTCGTCATCCAGGGCACGCAGGCCGTTGTACAGGAAGTCGACCCGCCGGGAACCGGCCTCCGCTAGTAAAACGGGATCAAGCACAAATACCGGGATGACTGTCCCCGCTTCCAGGGCGGCGTGCAGGGTGGGGTTATCGTGAAGCCGCAGGTCACGCCGAATCCACCAGATAGCGGTCATACTTGCCTCCTCGTGTCAGTTTCTGTAAAGCGATGTCCTTGTTCTTGGCTTCCAACATTACGTCGAAGTCGCCAAATGGGAGCCAGCGTTCCATCCAGCGGTCAAACGCATCGGGATCGGCGTCGTCAGCGTGGTGGCCTGTGCGTCCCTCTGAAGCCTGGGTCGAAAAATGAACTTTGGGGACGCCATCGGCGGCGTTCCAGGTAGCGAAGACGCGGCCCAGCAAGTCGTCCAGTTCCCCCTCGCCGGGATTGGCCTGGTAGTGCAGGTTGTCGAAAATCACCGGCAAGCCGGTTCGGTTGGAGATGGCCAGCGCGTCGGCAGGTGTGTAACTTCGCTCGTCGTTTTCGATCACCAGGCGTCGTCGGATGGCATCATCCAGGTCGGCGACGGTGCCACAGAAGCGGTCCATCGCGGCGGGCTTGTCGCCATAGACTCCGCCGATGTGAATGATCACCTTGTGGCGGCTGTCCAGGCCGAGTTCATCCAGAAAACGGGTCGAGTAGGCCAGTTCGGCGATGGCGCGGGAGACGACATCCGGGCGGTTGGAGTTGAGTACGGTGTATTGCCCCGGGTGAAAAGAGAGGCGGAGGTCGTCTTGGCGGGCGAAGCGGCCAATTTCGTTCAAGTCTGGTTTGAACTCATGCCACCACGAGATCGTGTTGACCGGATGAGAGCCAAAGGGAATCACGCTGGAGCCGATCCTGAAAAGAAGCCAGTTGTGTTCCAGGTTGTGGCGCAAGATCGCTTTGAGCTCATCCAGGTTCTCGCGGATCAGCGAGCGCAACTTCTCCGGCGTGGCCGATTTGAGCATGCAGGAGTGGTTGGTCGTTCGATCCGTTAGCAATGAAATGCAGGGGTAGCCCAATCTCATTTAGACTCCGTGAATCCTTCGCGATGGAGGAAATCGATCACCGCTCCCAAGAAATCTTGATGGCAT
>CAZXXW010000166.1:0-5943 GCA_964644835.1 uncultured Anaerolineales bacterium | reverse complement strand
GGCATTCTTGCTGGGGAACATGGCCGCAGGCGGGGAAGGTACTCAGTTGGGCGTTGGGGATTTCTCGAGCCAGACGCTGGCTGTCTTCGAGTGGAACGATGTTGTCATTTTCGCCGCTGACCACCAGGGTGGGTACATCGAGTTGGTCGACGCGCTCGGGTAAGTTGAGAGGATGGCTGGCAGCGACAAGCTCCCAAAAGGCCACGTCCCAATGATTGACGCGGAAGGATTTGCGATTGCCTTCGATGATTTCTTCTGTGATGGCCTCGGGATCATGATAGGCTTGCCGGAGGAATTGATCTCCCCTCTTGGCGAAAGAGCGGGCAATAAGAGGTCCGATGCGCTGCATTTGCGGCGTCGAGAGCAGAGGCTGAATCCAGGCCGGGGAGCCTCCTCCGGTGTAGATCGCCGCGTCCACCAGAATCAAGGCGTCCACCCGTCCCGGGGATTCCAGCGCCGTGGCTGTGGCGATGGTCCCGCCGGCGGAATGGCCCACCAGGATAGCTTCGTCGATTTCCAATGCGTCCAGCAGGCCGATGACGATATCCACCTGCGATTTGGGGCTATAAGGGTTTTCGCCCTCCCAACTCAGCGAGCGCTCAGTCAGGCCGAAGGCGGGACGGTCGTAGGCGATTACGGTGCCATGCTCAGCCAGCGGTTTGATCACCTTTGTCCATGAGAAGGCATTGGCGCCAAATCCATGCAGCAGCACAAGGACCGGTTTTCCCTCCCCGGCGATTTTGTAGTGTACTTCGAGTCCATCGACATCAATGAAGCGGCTGTCGGGGTCGGCGAGTTCGTGCCGGTCGACGGTGTCTTCCAGCGGCGGGATTGGAATCAGAAAGGGGCCAATCGCTAAAACGACCAGGATGGTCAAGACGATTGCCAGGATGATCCTGAGATATTTTTTGTTCATGTTGATATTATAAAGCATGATCCAGCAGGTTAGTGCCCCGCGCACAAAATGTTTGTTGACGCGTTGCTTTGAGATGTTATAATCTTGGTAACAAGTTGATCATCACCTTCGGGGCAGGGTGCAATTCCCGATCGGCGGTACAGCCCGCTAGCGTCTCTGATGCAAGAGCCGGTGAAACTCCGGCGCCGACGGTTACAGTCCGGATGACAGAAGGTAAACACAGCCAGCCCAAATGGAGGTTGGCGTGCTAGTATGCCCCGAAAACGCGAGTTTTCGGTTTTTTATTTTGGCATGCCTCTTGGTTTGCAACGCCCCGACTTTGTTCGGGGCTTTTTTGTTTGTGGTTTGGGAACTGATCATGCGTCTACGTCGAAGTGTTCTTCTCATTGTCTCTTTACTGGGCTTGTTATTGGCCTGGCAAGGGTTGATTTGGCTGACAGACTTGCCCGATTTTATTCTCCCATCGCCGATGGCTGTTTGGGTGCGCTTCCTTCAACTCGTTCGCAGCGGTAGCCTGCTGCGCCACTTCCTGACTACGTTGAAGGAAGTGCTGCTCGGCCTGGCTTTGGGTGCGAGTGTGGCGATGACCCTGGGCTATTTGCTGGCCAAATCACCGCTGGTGGAGCGTTTGCTGGCTCCCTACATCGTCGCCAGCCAATCGGTGCCTACGGTGGCGATCGCACCTTTGTTAGTGATCTGGTTTGGGCCTGGGCTGCTCTCCAAGGTGCTCATCGCTGCTCTGATCGTTTTCTTCCCTGTGCTGGTCAACACGGTGGTGGGCGTGCGCGCCGTGCCCGACGATTTGCACGCCCTGATGCGTTCGCTCCAGGCGACGCGCTGGCAAACGCTGTGGATGCTGGAGATTCCCGCGGCGCTGCCTGTTTTCCTGGGCGGGCTGCGAGTGGGGGCCACCCTGGCCGTGATCGGCGCGGTGGTGGGAGAATTTGTCGGTTCGGACAGCGGACTGGGATTTTTGATCAACGCCGGGCGCGGTGTCTACGATACCGCCCTGGTTTTTGTGGCTGTGTTTGTCTTGATTGCCATGGCGATGTCGCTGTATGGCATCGTTGTCAGCTTGGAGAATCGTTTGTTGGCCTGGCAGCAGGACTAACGCCGGGACGTTGGAGCAGGGTCCAGGTTCCCTTGACGGTACCAACTGTGAGGGAGTCCCTTGCTCCCACTTGGTTTATCAGAAAGAACAAAGGAGTTTTGTATCCATGAAACGTCGAATCATGTTCGTTTTGATCCTATTCACCGTATTGCTAAGCGCCTGTGCTGGTGGGGGACAATCTGCTCAAGAGGAGACCCCCGAAGCGCTGGTGCATGTGCGCTTGCCGATGGCCTATATCCCCGATGTCCAGTTTGCGCCCTTTTATGTCGCCGTCGATCAAGGCTTTTTCAAGAAAGCTGGGATTGAATTGGAGTTCGATTACAGCTATGAAACCGATGGCGTCGCCCTGGTGGGGGCCAATGAGTTGCAGTTTGCCCTCGTTTCCGGCGAGCAAGTTTTGCTGGCGCGGGATAAGGGCTTGCCCATCATTTACTTTTTGGGCTGGTACCGGGATTATCCCGTCGGCGTGGTCGCCAGGGAGGAACTGGGCCTTGAAGAGCCCGCCGATTTGGCCGGCAAGAAGATCGGTTTGCCCGGCTTGTTCGGTGCAAACTATGTTGGCTTGCGCGCTTTGATGCAGGTCGCCGGCCTGGAAGAGAGTGGCGTCACGCTGGATTCGATCGGCTTCAATCAGGTTGAGTCCTTTGTCGCCGGTCAAGATGATGCTTATTCCATCTACATTGCCAATGAGCCGGTTCAGTTGCGGGCGCAGGGATATGATGTTGACGTGCTCCGGGTGGCCGATTATATTCAGTTGGTTTCCAACGGCTTGATCACCAACGAGACCACCCTCGAGGAGAATCCCGATCTGGTTGCACGCATGGCCGAAGCGACCCTGAGCGGTATTCGTTTCACCATCGCCCATCCCGAAGATGCCTTTGAGATCAGCAAGAAGTATGTCGAAGGCCTGGAAGCGGCCGATGCCGATGTTCAGCGCGAGGTGCTGGACACATCCATTGAGCTATATCAGAAAGACCCTCTGGGATACACCGATCCACAGGCTTGGGAAAATATGCAGGATGTGCTCCTGGAGATGGAATTGATCAGCCAGCCTTT
Source organism: uncultured Anaerolineales bacterium (assembly GCA_964644835.1). GTDB lineage: Bacteria > Chloroflexota > Anaerolineae > Anaerolineales > UBA11858 > JAYELX01. Next base: position 2,860 of record CAZXXW010000166.1, on the reverse strand, counting down.
GGATTTAGATGCCGCCTTTACCAATGACTTCACCGAAGAACAATGAGCCGGTTCTAGCGATTCGGAATCTCTCCGCTGTGTTTCCCGATGGGAAGCAGGGCTTGCAGGCGTTGGATTCGCTCGATTTTGAGGTCGATTGGCGCCAATTTTTATGCGTGCTGGGCCCCTCCGGATGCGGCAAAAGCACCCTGCTGCGCATTCTGGGGGGCTTGCTGGCGCCCACGCAAGGTGAGGTCATCTTCAGGGGACAGCGGTTGAACGGGCCGCGCTCGGGGGTGGGGTATGTCTTTCAGGATGCCAACTTGATGCCCTGGCGCTCGGTGTTCGAGAATATCCTTCTCCCGTTGGAAGTGCAGAAGATGGAACCGGATCAGGCCCGGGAGCAGGTCCAGGCGTTGATCGACCTGGTCGGCTTGCATGGCTTTGAAGAGTGGCTGCCGGGCGATCTCTCCGGGGGGATGGCCCAGCGGGTGGCGATTGCCCGCGCCCTGGTGCACGATCCCGATGTGATGCTGCTCGACGAGCCTTTTGGCGCCCTTGATGCTCTGACCCGTGAGCAAATGCGGCTGGAACTGCTTCGCATTTGGTCCACACGTCGCAAGACCATCGTCATGGTCACACACAACATCTCCGAAGCCTTGTTCTTGGCAGACCGGGTTTTGGTGCTCAGCGCCCAGCCCGGGCGCATCCGCCTGGATGTGGATGTCGATCTGCCCCGCCCGCGCCAAGAAGGGGTGCAGTACACTCGGGCATTTGGAGCACTGGCCGAACAGGTCCGCGCCGCGATTGGGTAGTGAGATCCACGAAGGGCACGAAGTTCACCAAGGTTTCACGTCGAAACGCAAAAAAGCTTAACGCAGAGTCGGAGAGATGCGGAGACGCAGAGTATTTCATATTTTTTCTCCGCGTCTCTCCAGACGTGTTTTTTACGCCCTCTCTGCGCCTCCGTGTTAAGATTCTGTCCCCTTCTTTGCAATCATTCCTGTTTTCCTCAGAAAATCACAGCCTGTTTCTAGTCCTGATCCCTGATTACCTACCACCTGATTCCTGCTCCCGACTCCCCACTATCAACTCTCCGCTAACAACTCTCCACTATTTAGTTGCATTGCCCGATGGCTTCGGTATAATTGCCCCCTGAACTTGAAAACTTAGTAAACAAGAGGTGTTTATGCCTAACGCTATTGTTGAATGTGTTGCCAATTACTCCGAGGGACGCCGTCCCGAGGTGATTGAAGAGATTATCGAGTCCATTGCCGCCGTTGAAGGCGTATTTGTGTTGAACCATCAATCCGACCCCGACCATAACCGTTCGGTAGTCACCTTCGTCGGCGCGCCCGCGACGGTCGAAGAAGCCGCCTTTGCGAGCATTGCCAAAGCGGCAGCGTTGATCGATATGACCAAGCACCGCGGCGAACATCCCCGCATCGGCGCAACGGATGTGGTTCCCTTTGTGCCTGTCTCCGGCGTGACGATGGAAGATTGCGTCAAAATGGCCGAGCGCGTCGGCCAGCGCGTCGGCGACGAGTTGGGCATCCCGGTATATTTATATGAAGAAGCTGCCAAACGCCCGGAATGCCGCCGCTTGGAGCGGATCCGCCGGGGGGAGTACGAAGAGCTTCAAGATGTGATTGCCATCGAGCCTGAACGGATGCCCGATTACGGCCCCAAGGAATTAGGGTCTGCGGGTGCTACTGTCATCGGAGCGCGCGAATTTTTGATTGCCTACAACGTCTATCTAACCACCGACGATGTCAGTATCGCCAAGAAGATCGCCCGCACGGTGCGCCATTCCTCCGGGGGGCTGCGTTACGTCAAGGCGCTTGGTTTGTTGGTCGAAGGCCAGGCCCAGGTTTCGATGAATTTGACCAATTATCACAAGACGCCGATCAGTCTCGTGGTTGAAACCATCCGCCGAGAGGCGCAGCGTTACGGCGTGAGCATCAAGCACAGTGAATTGATCGGATTGATTCCCCAGGAAGCGCTGGCCGATGTGGCCGTCTGGTACACGCACATGGATCAGTTCGAGCCCGACCAGATTCTGGAGAACAAGCTCTACGCCGCGTTGGAGGGGTCGGATCAGCCGGAGCAAAAGGCGATGGACAACGGCCAATTTTTGGTTGCCCTCGCCGACGGGTCCCCGGCCCCCGGCGGTGGCTCGGCCTCGGCCTATGCGGGTGCCATGGCTGCCGGACTGGTCGCCATGGTGGCGCGTTTGTCCGTGGGCAAGAAGAAATACGCCAAGATCGAGGCGAGCATGAAAGAGATCATCGCGGAAGCGGACGATTTGCGCGCCGAATTGACCGAGGCCGTCCAGCGCGATGCGGACGCCTTCGACGCCATTCTGGCTTCCTTCCGGCGCCCCAAAGACGATCCCGAGCGCGAGCGCATCATCCAGGAAGCGATTCATCATGCTGCTGAGGTACCCTTGTCCGTGGCCCACAAAACCGTGCGCGTGCTCGAGTTGGCCCTGGAAGTGGCCATGCGCGGCAATGATAACGCCATCACCGACGCGGGGACGGGCGCAGCGATGGCCCGGGCGGCGATGACCGGCGCCAGTTACAACGTCCAGATCAACTCGCTAGGCTTGAAAGATAAGACCATCGCCCAGAACTTGCTTGACGACTTGACCGCCCTCGAAGAGAAGGCGGACAAGATTCACGATCAGGTCAAGAAACAGTTGGCCGACCGGGGAGGCTTATTGCTGGCATGATAGGCCGCTCGCTCGACCATCGACCGCCGCGTTTCTCCTTTGTGAGGAACATCCTCGCATTGGGGATCGCCGCGACGGTCACTTTTTTGGTTGCCGGTTGCTCATCTTCGACGGGGGAGGTCTCTCCGCAGCCCGAGGATGCTCCTGTCT
>CAZXXW010000165.1:0-8085 GCA_964644835.1 uncultured Anaerolineales bacterium | reverse complement strand
GATGCTCGATCGAGTTGTCAGGATGAACATGGGCTTTGCCCGCTTTCATCAGGCTGGAGGCCCGCAAATTCAACTCGTGGGCGATGGCCCGGTCGACGGCCCGGCGGGTGAGCAGACCGATGATCTCGCCGTCTTCGACCACGGGATAGCCTTCGTAGCCGTACCGCTGCATCAACCGGGAGGCCTCTTGCACCGTTGTGTTGGGCGAGAGCACCTGGGGCGTGTAGGACATGATTTCTGCCACCGTGATCGGCGGCTTGATCAGGTCGGGAAGGACGTCGACCAACTCGCTGCGGATCTCCTCCAGGGGCTGATCTTTGATCAGGGCCGCGGCTGCGCGGGGGTGCCCCCCGCCGTCGAAATGGGCTGCGACTTTAGAGACGTCGATGTTGTCGTTGGTCGAGCGGGCGATCATCTGCACGCCGCCGCGGATGGCGATGAGCACAAACAGGGCTTCAGGATCGAGCAGATCGCGCAGCTTTTGGGCCACGGTGGAGAGCTCTTCGTGCATCTCCCTGGCGTCGCCGCTGGCCACGATGATTGTTTGGCCGTAAATCTCGAGATGCTCGGCGTTTTGGCGCAGTTGATCGTAGATCGCTTGCTGATCCAACGAGAGGGGGTGGTTGAGAAAATCATTGGCGATGGACAGGCTGGCGCCCCGCTCCAGAAGATAAGCCGCGGCGCGCACATCCCGCGGCGTGGTGCGCGTGTAGGTCAGCGAGCCGGTATCTTCGTAGATGCCCAGCAGCAGCAGCGTTGCCTGGATCGGATTGATGGCGATGTCTTCCTCCTGGATTGCCTCCACGAAGAGAGTCGCCGTCGCGCCGATTTCCTCGGTGGAGATTTCCCAATCCTTGGGGGCATCCTCCCGCCGTTTGTGATGATCGATCGCCCGGACGTGGATGTCTTCTGTCATCCCCTTGAGGCTAATCATCGATTGTGTGTCCACCAGGCAAACCGATTCAATCTCTTCCTTTCCCAAATCGCGCGGGTCGACGAAGGGCAGCTCGGCGCCGTAGAGCGTCAAGAAACCGCGCCCGTTGCGATTGATCTGCCGCGGCAGCACGGGAATCGCCTCCGGGTCGATCAAGTGGGCTCCCAGCAGCGAGGCCAGCCCGTCGAAATCGGTTTGTTCGTGCGTTAGAATAATGCGTATAGCCATCAAAATGATCCATCTACAATTTTTCTTTCTGCAAACCTATTGTAATGGATATTTCCTGTTTTGTTACTCGAATACCAACAGATCGGCGATCGCTGTTATAATCGTTGCCTATGGATATCGCTGAACTGACTTCCCGGATGCACGATTTCGTCGCCCAAAAGGGGTGGTATCATCCCGACAGCCAACGGCCTCAGACCTTGCGGAACTTGGCGATTTCCCTTGTTCTTGAATCTGCCGAGGTCTTGGAGCATTTTCAATGGGATGAAGGATTGGAGAATCAGACTCACTTGGCGGCTGAACTCGCTGATGTAACCTTGTATTTGCTCCAACTGGCCAGCATCGCCGGGATCGATTTGGAGCAAGCCGTCCTGGACAAATTAGCCCAAAATTACGATCGCACTTGGGAGTAAAACGCATTGCGGAGAAACTTATGAGTCAACAAGATAGAAACAATCAACATAACGACACACCACGGATCACTGTTTTTGGAGGCTCGAAGCCCAAACCGGGCGAAGCAGCCTATCAACAAGCTGTGGCACTGGGCGCATCCCTGGGAAAGCAAGGCTACACCGTCTTGACCGGGGGCTATATCGGAACGATGGAGGCCGTCTCCCGCGGCGCGGCTGAGGCCGGTGGTCACGTCATCGGCGTCACCTGTGATGAAATCGAAGCCTGGCGCGATGTCGGCCCCAACCCCTGGGTGCAAGAGGAGATGCGCTTTGAGACCTTACGCCAGCGTCTCTACGCCCTCATCGAAGCGTGTGACGCCGCATTAGCCCTCCCTGGCGGAATTGGTACCCTCGCTGAGGTCGCCGTGATGTGGTCGCAATTGCAGACTGGTGCCACCTCGCCGCGCCCCCTGATCCTGCTTGGTTCCGGCTGGGAGCGCACTTTCGAAGCCTTTTATGCCAATTTGGGCTCTTATGTCGCTAAGCGAGATCGCAAACTGATCTCCTTCGCCCCCGATGTTGATTCCGTTGTTGTAACCTTGAAGTCACTCTTGCAATCATAACCATATGCCCGCAATTCAACCCGCCCGTTTGAAAATCCAAGTCCAAGAGATGTCGCAACTGGTCGACGATCCGACTGCCTTTTTGCGCTCTCTCCATGACCTGCTCGATTTTTACGCCGACCGCACCCGTCGCTTTCAACGCGGCGACCGAGCTATGTCCCTGATCCGCAACTACCGCGTCCCCAATCAGGTGCTTCGTCAAATCGAAATTAGCTTGATCCCGGTGGTCTCTCCGCACCCCGATACGGCGATTGCCCTGGCCGAGGCCCTCTGGGAGGACGGCTGGCTGGAGACGCGCCTCTTAGCGGTCACCATTGTTGGCCAGATCGATCCTCAGCCCCCGGAGCGGATTTCCGATAAAATTCGGAGCTGGGGCTTGGTTTGTAAAGATCCGATGGTGATCAAAGCGCTTGCCTTTCGGGGCCCAGAGCGCTTGCGCCAGGAGCAGCGGGATCATTTCTTGGACGTGGTAGACGAATGGCTCGGCTCAGGAGAATTGCCGCTCGTCCGGGTTGGCTTGCGCGCTGTCGCCCACTTGCTCGAAGATCAGCATTTCGAGAACTTGCCCCTGGTTTTCCGCTGGCTGTCTCCGCTGACCCGCCAGGTAGATTTCAAGACCAAACAGGCGCTGATTCCCGACCTGAAACTTCTCGCCCAACGTTCGCCCCAAGAGACGGCCTATTTCTTGCATAAAATCCTCACCTCCACGGAAAATATCCACATTCCCGGCCTGATACGAAAGCTTCTCGACCAGTTCCCGGAGCATCTTCAAGATACCTTGCGCCAGCATCTCCGAGAGAAACGAGACTTGTGAATCAAAAATCCCCCGGCAAGAAGCCCGGGGGATGATCACTTAAGGAGCAGAATAAAGTTAGCCGATCGTCACTGCAAATCCATCTGCCGCACGACCATGACGACTTTGCCCTGCACTTCTACCGTGCTGGGGTCGTCGATGTAAATCGGTTTCATCGTCGGGTTTGCTGGTTGTAGCCGGATTCGGTCGTCTTCGCGGTAGAAATACTTTAACGTGGTTTCATTCTTATCGTTCAGCCACACGGCAACCATCTCGCCATTGCGTGCTTCCAGCGTTGGTTTCATAATCACAATGTCGCCGTCGTTGACCATCGCGTCGATCATCGAGTCACCTTGCACCTCAAGAGCAAAGAGATCGTTGCGCTGGCTGTCTTGGGAGGGTAACAGGCTCTTGGCGATGTGGACGGCATCAAGGTCTCTGTCGTAATAATCGAAATCGGAGGATGGGATCGGCACCGGTTGGCTGGCGACAATCCGTCCGAGCACCCGAATGCCAAGCAACTCGTCGACGCCATCTTGAATGGTGCTAACCGTCTCTTGGGCGGCATCTTTTAAGCTGCTGGGGATCGTTTTGATCACCCTCAAACCGCGCGAGACTCCTTCGTCGCGCTCAATGTAGCCGTATTCTTCCAATCTATCGAGATAATAACTGGCGACCGAAGTTGACGATAGCGAAGCTTGATCACAAATTTCGCGAATTGTCGGCGGGTAGCCATTGTTTTCGGTGAAACGCTGGAGCACACGCAGTACTTTCTTGTGCTTTTCGTTCAACCCTTTTTTCTGTTGGCGGCCCATAAAGTTCTCCCTTCATCTATCATAGGTAGAATATTTGTGCTAATATAATAACACGAACATTCGTTCTGGTCAAGGAGTTTTTCGGCCAATTTTCGACACGTTGACGTCTTCTCGAAAGCTTGCTATGATCATGATATATGCAAAAAAATAAGCGAATTCGCTGGATTTTTCTGTGGAGACGAATTGTTAATTCGTTGCGCTGGTTCCGACCCGGCCTGGGTGTGAAACGATGGCTGGGCGTTATCTTTCTAGGGGCGACCTTCTTGGCGGTTGGTTTCGCCTTTTTTGTGCTCGATATTTATCGCAACGCGCCCGAAACGTGGTGGTTGCCGCTCTTGTCGATCGCTGCCATGCGTGCTTTGCCGCGCATGGCCCGCGTGTTGATCTTTGGCAGTGTTGGACTTGTCCTCGTTCTCGGCGGCGTTTACGCCCTCAACCGGACACTGCTGCTCCCTTTTCGACAGCCGGGCCGCCTTGTTGTCAGCGCCTTGGAGGATCACCGCCGTCGTGAGAGCGGGCCGCGGCTGGTCGCTATTGGGGGCGGGCATGGCCTCTCAATGCTTTTACGCGGCTTGAAGCAATATACCCATCACCTTCATGCCATTGTCACTGTCGCCGATGATGGTGGCTCTTCTGGCCGCTTGCGGCGGACGATGGGCATTCTGCCCCCGGGCGATATTCGCAATTGCCTCGCCGCCCTCTCCAACGATGAAGCTCTGCTGGAGCAGCTTTTCCAATACCGCTTTGCCAACGGGGGAAGCGAACTGGATGGCCATTCTTTCGGCAATTTGTTTATCACCGCGTTGACCGGAATCACGGGCAGTTTTGAAGATGCCATCGCTGAGACCGGACGGGTGCTGGCCGTGCGCGGGCGGGTTTATCCCTCCACCCTACAAGACGTCAGCCTTGTTGCCGAGGTGGTATCCAGCCGCGAGGGCAGAGAGAAGTGCGTCAAGGGAGAAAGCCAAATTCCCGAGGTGGCCGATCGAATCAAACTTATTTGGTTGGAGCCTAACAATCCTCCCGCGTATCCTAAGGTGGTTCGCTCCCTGTTGACCGCGGATATGATCATCATCGGCCCGGGGAGCCTTTATACCAGTATCCTGCCCAACCTTCTCGTCCCGGACATCAACGCGGCGATCCGCTCCAGCCCGGCATTCAAGGTGTATATTTGTAATGTGGCCACCCAACCTGGTGAGACGAGCGGGTTTAACTGTAAGGATCATATTGACGTGATCGAGCAGCACGTGGGCAGAGGACTGTTTGATCTCGTCATCCACAACAATCGCTTTACCGGAGATCTGTTGGAGGGGATGGAGTGGGTAAGGTTAGGGGATGTTTCTGCTTTTGGCTATCCTCTTTACGAGATGAACCTGATTGATGAGCAGGAACCCTGGCATCATGATTCCGATAAGCTTGCTTCTCTGCTGATTAATTTATACCGTGCCCGAACAGGACCCCTCGCCGGACATTAAAATTTGGCTTAATAAAATCGAGTTTTGATCCCAGACATGATATAATCATGTCTGGTAATTTTGTCAAAATAGTCAATGAGCTTGTGCTCATTTCAATAGTTGATCTATCAAAATGGAGGTTGTATGACAACGAAAATTGGCATTAACGGATTTGGACGCATTGGACGGCAAGTTTTGAAAGCTACACTGGAGTATCATAGCGATAGTCTTGAAGTTGTGGCCATCAATGATTTGTTCCCCGTCGAGCAAAATGCTCACCTATTCAAGTACGATTCTAACTTTGGCATCTATCCTGGTGAAGTCAGCGTCGAAGACGGCGATCTTGTCGTTGACGGCCAACGGATCAAGGTTTTTGCCGAGCGTGATCCCGGTAATTTGCCCTGGGCTGAACTGGGCGCCGAGATTGTCGTTGAAGCTACGGGCGTCTTCCGAGATGCGAGCAAGGATCCCGGGCCGCAGACACACATTGAGAAGGGCGGCGCTAAAAAGGTAGTCATCTCTGCCCCGGCAAAAAATGTTGATCTCACCGTCGTCCTCGGCGTCAACGATGATTGGTACGATCCTGCCGCACATGACATCATTTCCAATGCTTCCTGCACCACCAACTGTCTGGCTCCCCCCACCAAGGTGATCAAGGACAGCTTTGGGATCGTCAAAGGTCTCATGACCACGATTCACTCCTACACGACCAGCCAGCGGATTCTCGACATGGCCCATCCCAAGGATTATCGCCGGGCCCGCGCCGCAGCGTTGAACATGATCCCCACCTCGACGGGTGCAGCCAAAGCAATCTCCCTGGTGATGCCGGAGTTGGAAGGCGTTCTCGATGGGTATGCTATTCGTGTGCCGACACCGACGGTTTCGATGGTTGATGCCGTCATGGAAGTGCAGCGAGAAACCAGTATCGAGGAAGTCAACGCCGCCTTCAAGGCCGCTGCCGATGGTGCTATGAAGGGTATCCTCGGTTTCGAGACCAAGCCTTTGGTTTCCGTCGATTACAAAGGCGACAGCCGCTCCTCGATTGTCGATGCCGATCTCACCAACGTCATCGGCGGTAACATGGTCAAGTTCGTCAGTTGGTATGACAACGAATGGGGCTATTCCTCCCGCACGGTTGACCTCGTTGAAATGCTGGCTGAGTCTTTGTAATACCATTTGTGATTACTCAGACATGAAAGTCTGAAGACGATAATAAGATAATTCTACGTGGTGCCTGTATCCTTCAGATGATGCTTGCACCACGTTTTGCTTTAGGAGGTCATTATGTTCAACAAAAAAACAGTCGAAGATATTGACGTTGGGGGCAAGCGCGTTCTCGTGCGTGTCGATTTCAACGTGCCGATTGAAGATGATAGGGTTGGCGATGATGGCCGTATGCAGGCGGCCATGCCGACGATCAACTACTTGCTCGATCAGGGCGCTGCGCTGATTCTTTGCTCTCACCTTGGGCGGCCTAAGGGTCAGGTCGATCCGGCCCTGTCGCTGAGGCCCGTAGCCGAGCATCTCGATGAGATGATCGATGTCCCCGTTTCTTTCGCCGAAGATTGCATTGGGCCAGAGGCCGAATCTGCCGCCAAAGCGTTGCAGCCTGGCCAAATCTTGGTATTGGAAAACACACGTTTCCACGCCGGAGAGAAGGCCAACGATCCTGATATGGCCCGTCAATTGGCTTCGCTGGCGGATGTCTTTGTCAACGACGCCTTTGGCACGGCCCACCGCGCCCACGCGTCGAATGTCGGTGTGGCCGACTATTTGCCCACCGTGGCGGGCTACTTGATCGAAAAAGAGATTGAATATCTGGGCAACGCCCTGGAGAATCCGGAGCGACCCTTTGTTGCCATTTTAGGCGGGGCAAAAATCTCTGGAAAGATCGAGGCGATCAGCAGTCTCTTGCAAAAAGCTGATCAAATTTTGATTGGCGGCGGCATCGCCAACACCTTCTTCAAAGCAAAGGGCTATTCGCTCGGCGATTCGCTTGTCGAGGATGACGCTCTGGATATAGCCGAAGAGCTGCTCGAAAAAGGCGGCGATGTGTTGCATTTGCCCGTCGATGTCGTCATTGCGGACATATTCGACGCCGAAGCGGAGAGTAAAACAATGGATGTGGGTGATGTGCCCGACGGCTGGCAGATCTTGGACCTTGGCCCCAAGACGATCGAAATCTACGCCGATATTGTCGCCCAGGCCAAAACCGTCGCCTGGAATGGCCCGCTGGGAGTCTTTGAGTTTGAGAAATTTGCACAGGGCACCTTTGGCGTTGCTCAAGCCGTTGCTGATAGCCCGGCCGTTTCGATCATTGGCGGCGGAGAATCCGCGGCCGCGATCCGAAAGTCTGGCCTGACCGAGAAGGTCAGCCACGTCTCCACGGGTGGCGGCGCTTCGTTGCAAATGCTGGAGGGTAAGGAGCTTCCCGGCCTTGCTGCCGTGGAAGATCTCTAGCAAAATCGTCCTGACCTACCGAGAACAAAAAACACAGGCGCAGAGTGAATTTCTCTCTGCGCCTGTATGATTCTTGGGGGAGATGCTCGGGGGTTATTCGCCCGTTTCAGTCTCCCCTGTCAGCAACTTCCACCAGCGTTTCCAGCCCTGCTTCCATTGGAAAGCGCGGGCCCGGATGGTGCCGAAAATCCCAAAGGGCAGGAAGACGACGATGAGCATGAAAATGATCCCGTAGATCAGCGTCCAGGTGGAGCCGAACCAGCGTTCTAGCCAGTAACCTAGTAGCTGCACGATCGCCGCGCCAATGATCGGCCCAACCAGCGTGCCCACCCCCCCGATGATCGTCATCGCCAGGGCGTCGATCGTCCTGGTGCTGCTCAGCACCATTG
>CAZXXW010000164.1:0-8185 GCA_964644835.1 uncultured Anaerolineales bacterium | reverse complement strand
AGAGAAATTCCTGGATATGTGTGGTTGTTTCGCCTTGCAGCCGGGCATCACCTTGGTCTGTTCCAGGAAATCAGGCCACGATCGCTGAAAATTGCGTGTTCGGGCAATTCGTGCCAGTAAGATGACAAGTTTATCATAACATAACCACTTCGCAGGGCTGGATTCCGCTTTGGTCGCTCAAGGGGCAGGATTCTAATATGTTTTTAAGACAAGACTACTTGACAAGCAGGGTTGTATCTTTTATGTTATAGATGTTATAATTCATTGGTTGTCAATGGGCCAATTTATTGAAGGCCAGTAAAGTGCTCAAGATGCGGAGGTAACGCTTCGATCATTTTGAAAGAATCCATCTTCCGTTTAGACCTTTAGCTGGTTTTCGTCAACAGACGTTAGCCGGCTTTTCTTTAAAGCCAGTCCTTGCAAATCAAATTTGGCATCCATGACCAACGACTTCGCAGCGGACAAGCTGTGAGGCAGGGCCAAATCTGTGTTTTGATTGCAATTTAATCGCAGATGTTGGTGAAAATTGTATCCTAGAGAAAGGAGTTGTGCAACTTGGTAAAAGTTACCTTAAGACCTAATGAATCTCAGCAGCAATTATTGAGGCGTTTTCGCAAGAAGGTAGCCCGCAGCAAAAAGTTAAGCACGCTGCGGCGTAAACGTTGGTACGTTTCGAAGAGCGAATTAAATCGAATCAAGAAGAAAAAAGCTGCTCGTAGACAGAAGCGTAACACACGCAAGAAAAAGCAGAAACTTAGTCGCCGAGGCTATTAAAGATCGTTATGGCTAAATCTGAAGATAAGATCAGAGTCGACGGCACAGTTGTAGAAGCGTTGCCCGGAACCAAGTTCAAAGTTGAACTGGAAAACGGGCATGAAGTTATCGCATATTTGTCCGGCAAAATGCGCAAATACTACATCCGCGTTTTGCTTGGTGACAAGGTGACGGTAGAAATGTCCCCCTATGATATGAATCGAGGGCGGATTGTCTACCGACATAAGAAATACTCAAAAAAACAATCAGACGAAGACGATTCTTAATTACAAGTAACGCAGTTTATGATAACAAAAATTGACGACGAACTACTCGATTCGTTAGAGAATGGAGATATAACCCATTCCGCACTTGGAAAATTGATTGATACGGGACACCAACAAGGCTATGTCACGTATGATGACATCCTGCGTCATTTCCCTGATGCGGAGCAAGATGTCGCTCAACTCGAAGAGGTATTTGCGGCGTTGTTGAACGCGCAAATTCCTTATGTCGAGGATGACGATGTTGAACCTACCGATGAAGAACTCAGCGATGATGAAGATATTGAAGACGAATCACATGAAAACCGGTTGGCGAACATCGACACCAAAGACCTGTTGGGGCTTTACTTCAAAGACGCTGCTCATGTTCCTTTGCTCACCGCCGAGGAAGAGCTTGAATTATCAAAGCAGATTGAGCGCGGCGTTGAGGCGCGCAAAAAATTAGCCCAAGGTGACATTTCTCTTGAGGAACGTCAAGAGTTACATGAACTCATCCAAAAGGAATGGGAAGCTGTAGAGCATCTCATCAAAGCGAATACCCGCCTGGTAATCAGTGTGGCCAAGAAGCATATGGGACGAGGTGTTCCTTTCATCGACTTGATTCAAGAAGGCAATATCGGGTTGATGCGAGCGGCAAAGAAATTCGACTACCATCGCGGTTACAAGTTCAGCACGTACGCAACTTGGTGGATTCGGCAGGCCGTGACCCGTTCGATTGCCGACCAGGGTCGCACCATCCGTATTCCCGTGCACATGGGCGATCAGATCTCACGCCTGTTCCGGACCCAACACAAGCTCAAGCAAGTTTTGGAGCGCGATCCAACCGTGGATGAACTGGCCGATGAACTGAGCATTTCGCCTGAGAAGGTGCGGTACATGTTCCGGGTGGCACGGCGGCCTCTCTCTCTGGAGATGCCAACCACGATCGAAGGGGATGCTGTTTTGGGAGACTTCATCGAGGATGGGGAAACCCCCTCTCCCGATGAGACGGCTACCCACCAGTTGCTTTGCGAACAGTTAGAAGATGTAATGGACGAACTACCGGCCCGCGAAGCGCGCATTCTGCGGCTCCGTTATGGCATTCCTGACGGCAAGAGCCACACGCTTCAAGAGGTTGGTGACAAAGTGGGTGTTTCCAGAGAACGCGTTCGCCAGATCGAAGCTCAAGCCCTGCGGCGGCTCCGCCGTCCCGGCACCCGTCGCAAGTTGAAGGGTTTCTTGGGACCGACAAGCTCATAATTTGCCCGTTAGAGGATTGACCGGTACAGCGAAGCCCATCTGGAGCATCTGGCGTTTTAAAACGATTGAACGAGCGGGACAGGAATCCTGTCCTGCTCGTTCCGACAACTTTCCTGACGGGATCCTTGTGCAAGCGTATCCACAAAAGACTACGGGGGTATCTAAGTGATTGATCGCGATCCTTCAATCTTTCTGCCAGCGAGCAGGAAGAAACAATTCCCTTATATCTAGCAAAAGAAAAAACGGGACGAGTATGCAAAATCATGACTTTAAAGAAGGAAACCAAGCATCTACTGAGCAATTAAACCAATCAGAAGAAAAAAACCAAGCAGAACAAACCAGCAGCCAACAAGCCCCACTTAAATCCGGGGACATTCGAGACGGCACGATTACACGGATAAAAGAAGAGGCCATTTTTGTCGATGTGGGGGCGTCTTATGATGCCGTCATCCCCCAAAAAGATTTCAAAAAACTAGATCAAGAAACGTTGGATAGTTTCTCCCCTGGCGACACGATCACGATTTGCATCAAACACGTTCCCAAAAGGGGAGGTAATCCATTTGCTTATATCGATAATGACGGCTGTGGTCACGGTGATGTCTCTGACGATGTCGACGAGGCGGCTAAGGTTGAAAGCAGGGAAGATGATGATTGGGAACGCGCCAAAGCGTATCTTCAGAGCGGAGAAAAGCTCTCTTTGGAGATCATCAAGCAGAATCGGGGCGGCCTGATTGCCAAATTGGGCAGCCTTGAAGGCTTCATCCCCAACTCGCATCTACCCGGTTTGCCCCATCGGAGGTCACACGAAAACGCAAAACAACTGAAGAAGCAAAAAATAGGCACAACGATGGATTTGCGTGTTATCGAGGTCAACAGAGAGAGAAATCGCTTAATTCTCTCGACCAAAAACGATAGCAAAGACAGGGATGAAAAAGACGATGTCCTCGATAACCTCGAGGTGGGTCAAACTGTTTCGGGGAAGGTGGTCAACTTGGTTGATTTTGGCGCCTTTGTCGATCTTGGCGGGGGCGTCAATGGGCTGATCCACATCTCGGAATTGGCTTGGCAGCATCTGGACCATCCCTCCGATTTGCTTGACGTGGGCGACCAGGTTGAGGTCAAGGTCCAAAAGATCGAGCGAGATCGCAACCGGATCAGCTTGAGCCGCAAGGCGCTGTGCTCGAACCCCTGGGTCTCGATCGAAGAGCGCTATCAGATCGGCGATTTAGTCGAAGGCGTTGTCACGACGGTGCGCAAGTTTGGCGCTTTTGTGCGTCTGGCTGCTGGCGTGGAGGGCTTGCTGCACAAAAGCGAGATGCAATTGTCGCCGGGCACGGAGCCAAAAGATGTCTTCCAATCGGGAGACGAGGTCTTGCTGCGGATTACGAGCGTCGATCCAGCCCAGGAGCGGATCGGGCTAAGCCAACAGCAGGTCAGTCTGGAGGAGCGTCTTTCCTGGACGATGCACAAAAAGTATGAACCACCTGCCCAAGACAATGATCTCTCCCCCGCATTGGGCACAGATGCACCGGTTTCCTGATCAATCGAAAAGCGAGGCACAAGCATGACGATGAACAACCATTCCAATTCTTTTTGGCGAGGTTTGGTTTCCATTCTGCGTTTTTTAATCCGGCTAATTTTTGTCGTTGTGCTCGCTATTGGCCTGGGTGTGGGTATCTATTATGCCTTTGCCTATGCCTTGCCGGCTTTGCAGCGCCGTTACATTCAGCCGGTTGAGGAGAACACGGAGCAACTTGATCAACTGGAGGCGCAGCACGAGCAACGGGGTGAGTTGCTGGGAACCTATCAAGCCCGCTTGGCCGATCTGGAGACTCAAAACGATTCGTATAAAGCGACACTCACGATTCTAGAAAGCTGGCAGGTGGATAACAGCACCGCCCTGGCGACTCAGACCGTAGCTTTGGCTACCTTACAGCCGCTGCCGGACACGGTGTTGACGTTGGATGCAGCCAGTGCGGCGATGCAGTCCGAGCTTGGGGCGATCGCCACCAAGGTAGCGGTCAATGCTGAGCAGGTCGAGGCCCTGAGTGTGGAAGATGAAGGGCGCAGTGAGCGGATCGCTGCGATTGAGCGCGATTTGCAACTTCTTGAAGTGATGGAATTTCTCACCAGAGCGCGGCTCTATCTTTCGCAGGGGAATTTCGAGCAGGCGGAAGCGAACATCGAAGCGGGTGTGGATGTGCTTGCCGCGTTGGACGCGGTCCAATCGCCAGAGCAAGAGGGGAGATATGCCCAGGCGATCACCCAATTGGAGGATGCCCTCGAGGTGCTGCCAGACAATCCGGTAGCGGCGGCGGATCGGGTCGACGGGGCTTGGCAGATCCTGGTTCAGGCAACGGAATCGGCATCAACGCCGGTGTCACCAATGGAGACAGCTACACCGCAGGTTTCGGCGACACCAACGCAGACCCCCAGCGAGTGAATGAGATCTTCCTGACGAAATGATTTTTTGACTATGTTAAAATTGTGATGGTTATCAAGTTTGACTGAAGGCAGTCGAATCAGAGATTTATAAGGAGAAAACAAGGTGAGTAAAGAAGAGCGACTAGAAGAATTAGAGGATGGCGTATACTCTGTCGGAGATGAAATCGTCCATGCGGTCTACGGCGTTGGCAAGATTACCAAGGTCGAGGAAAAAGAGCTAGAAGGCGAAACAAACCGATATTATGTTGTTGAAACGGAGAACAGCACCTTTTGGATGCCGATTGAAGAAGCAGATGCCGACCGCACACGGCTAGTGGTTTCCTCCAAAGTGATCGAAGATGAAGTCATCGATGTGATGAAGGCTGAGCCCCAGGAGATGGCTGACCATTATAAAACTCGTCGCAAGACGATTAGTGATGCCAAAAACGATGGCAACATCATTACAACTGCTGAAGTTGTGCGCGATTTGGCCTATCGCCGGGCGGTCGACCGATTGAACACAACCGAACGCCGAGGCCTGAACACCTTGAAGAAACGTTTGATCAAAGAGTGGAGTGCCAGCATGGGCGAGGAACCTCGCAAGGTGCGTGCCAGAATTAATCAAATCCTTCGGGAAAATATTGAGGAAAAGGCGAAAACAGAAGAAATAGATTGATGTCCGTTTTTGGGTAGATCGATTTTTTAGAGCAACAATGACTCTGCTATGCGCTCGCCGGCAGGTGGTCATTGTTGCTTGTTTGTGAAACTTGGCCGAGGCTTCTGTTGAACAAACAGGCCATCACTTAGAAACGAACGTTTTGGCAATGAGCTTGAAGCCGATACGACGATGAAAACTAGACAAAAATATAAGTAAGGAAGGAACCAATGCGTACAGTACGATGGAATTACGATGCCAATGAAGTCGAGATGATCGACCAGCGGCTTTTGCCGGGCGAGTTTAAGATGATTTCATTTGATAGCTATCAAGGTGTCGCCGACGCGATCTCGGATATGGTCGTACGCGGTGCGCCTGCTATTGGCGGAGCAGCCGCTTTTGGATTGGCTTTGGCCGCGCAGCAGTCCTCAGCCAAGGATATTGATACCTTGCGCACGGATTTAAAGAAAGCAGCCGCTCATCTCAAAAAAGCGCGGCCCACCGCCGTCAACCTGGCCTGGGCACTCGACCGGATTCTGCGGGTGACCGCCGACGTTGATGGTGGTGCAGACGATCTGCGCGAAGCCGTTCTCGAAGAGGCGCAGAACATCGCTGATCAAGATGTCGAAATCAACAAGCGCATGGCCCGGTACGGCGCCGAATTGCTTGAAGACGGTGACACGGTGATCCACCACTGCAACACCGGGGCGCTGGCCACTGTCGATTGGGGCACTGCCCTGGGCGTCATCCGGATGGCCCACGAGCAGGGCAAGAACATCCACGTGTTGGTCGATGAAACCCGACCTCGCTTGCAGGGTGCCCGCCTGACCGCCTGGGAGTTGATCCAGTATGACATTCCTTTTGACATCATCAGCGACAACGCAGCGGGATACTTCCTCAGCACCGGGCAGGTTCAAAAAGTCGTCTTTGGTGCCGATCGCGTCGCCGCCAACGGCGATGTCGCCAACAAGATCGGGACGTACATGCTCGCCCTGGCAGCCCACGACAACGACGTGCCCCGCTACTCGGTGGTGCCCACCTCGACAGTAGATCTCTCGCTGGCAAGCGGTGACATGATCCCCATCGAGGAGCGCAGAAAAGACGAAGTCCTAGAGCTTGTTCTCAAAGGTCTGCGCGTTACGCCCGAAAGTGCCACCGCCCGGAACCCAGCCTTCGATGTCACCCCTCACCGTTTGATCACCGCGATCGTCACCGAGAAAGGCGTCATTTACCCGCCCTTCGAGGCCAATTTGCGCAACGCTGTAGAAGGCTGAATAAACGGCGGAGGAATCAAGTTATTAAGAACCAGAGGAGTTTTATGGACATCATCTTGACCGGCTCGGTCGCCTACGATTACATCATGACCTTCCCCGGCCATTTTCGCGATCACCTTTTGCCGGACAAGCTCGACCAGATCAGCCTTTCTCTCCTGGTGGACTCGATGATCCGGCGTCGGGGTGGCATCGCGCCTAACATCGCTTACACCATGGCCTTGTTGGGCAAGCGCGCCAGCATCATGGCGACCGTGGGCGAAGATTTTGGCGAGTACCGTCATTATCTCGATTCCGTTGGCGTGGACACTTCGCTGATTCAGACCATCCCGGGCGATTTCACCGCCTCCTGTTTCATCAACACCGACCGCTCTAACGCCCAACTGGTCAGTTTCTATCCTGGTGCGATGAGCGCAGCGGGGACGCTTTCGTTTCATGACCTGGAATCGAAGCCCGATCTGGTCGTCATCTCGCCCAACTCGCCGGAAGCGATGGTTCAATATCCCCAGGAATGTCAGGAACTAGATATCCCTTACATTTACGACCCCAGCCAGCAGATTCCCCGCATGGAGGCCGAGGATTTACGCACCGGCGTGGAAGGCGCTCATGGTCTGATGGTCAACGAATACGAATTCGAGATGATTAAAAATCGGACCGGGATGAGCGGCGCGGACATCCGCACAGGGCTCCGTTTCCTGGTGGTGACGCGCGGCGAGCAAGGGACATCCATTTATGTCGACGGCGAAGAAATTTCCACGCCGGTTGTCCCCCCCGAAGAGATCGCCGATCCCACCGGGGTGGGCGACGCCTTCCGCGGCGGATTCCTGACCGGGTATTCCCATGGTTTGGACTGGCAAATTTGCGGTAAAATAGGCGCTCTGGCAGCAACCTATTGCCTGGAAAGCGCCGGCCCCCAGGAACATACCTTTACCCCCGATGATTTCGTGGCCCGTTTCCGGCAGTCGCATGACGATGGTGGCCTGCTGGATGTATTGATTGAGTAAGTCAGGACTTACCCAGTTCGCCGATTGAGCCTGTCGAAATCAGCGAACTGGGCCGAAAACGGTGGTTTCGACAAGCTCAACCAGCGTTTTTTGCGTAAATTCCGCAGCTTTTATAATTTCTGCGTAAGTCCTATAAGAGAAGAGAATTTAGAATTGGAGAATTGCATGGATTACGACATCAGAGATAAAGAACTGGCCGAAGGCGGTCGTCGCCGGATTCAATGGGCCGAGCGCGAGATGCCCGTTTTACGCTCGATTTATGAACGTTTCAAAAAGGAACGCCCCCTCGAGGGAGTCCGTTTGTCCGCTTGTTTGCACGTCACCACAGAGACCGCCAATCTGGCCCGCACGATTCAGGCCGGGGGTGGTGATCTCGTCCTGGTGGCCTCGAATCCGCTTTCAACCCAGGATGATGTGGCCGCCTCGCTGGTCATGCACGATGAGATCCCCGTTCACGCCATCAAAGGCGAAGATAACGCCACCTATTACAAACACATCAACGCGGCGATTGATCACCAACCCCACCTGACCATGGATGACGGCGCCGACTTGGTC
>CAZXXW010000163.1:0-8188 GCA_964644835.1 uncultured Anaerolineales bacterium | reverse complement strand
CTCTTCTTGAAGAACGCATGAGAGAACAAGAAGCAAGCCACTTCGAAGATCACCTCGGCGCCGTAATCGACGATGAAGTCCCAATCGCCCGTGGCCTGGTAATACTGCCACATGGCGTAGACGATGTCGGGGGAGATGTGAATCTGCCAATCGTTGAAGTGGTTGCGAATCACCCGACCGGTGAGCACGTTGGTGAAGAAAAAGTCGGGAAAAAGCTCCTCGCCGGTCTTGCCGCTCGTCCAGGCGTAGTAGGCTCCTTCGTAGCCCAGCCGTTCGGCCTTGCCCCGGGCCCCGTCCAGCGTGTCGTAGCGGTAGGCTAGGATGTTGCGGGCCACCTCCGGCTGGGTGTATAGGAACATGGGTAAATTGAAAATCTCTTGATCCCAGAAGGCCGCGCCCTGGTACACCTGGGTGGATAGGCCCCGCGCACCGATAGGCAGCCGGGCGTGGGTGGGCGTGGCGATGATGTTGTGATAGAGATTGAACCGGGCCAGGGTTTGGGCTTCGAGATCGCCCTCGATTTGGATGTCACTGGCTGACCAGATCGACTCCCATGCAGCTTGGTTCCGTTGGTGGAGCAGATCATAGCCTCCATCCGCCGCGGCTCTTGCCGCATCGATGGCCGTCTCTCGCGGCGAGTCTACGTCGTTGCTGTGGTAAATGGTGACGACCTTTTCCAGCGTAATCGTCTCCCCGGCCTCCACCTGGAAGGTGAACGTCCGCAAGATGCGTTTCTCCTCTTCCTGCACGCTCCCGCCGACGGGCTCCGGCCCGTTCAGCTTGACCCCCTCGACGACGTCGATCTGGATGCCCTGCTCGACGGTGAACATCTCCATCCCGATGAGATCGTCCTCCCGGAACGGCTCCAAGGTGCGGAAGTGATCGCCTTGCAAGCTCCAGACATCGCCGTCGATGCCGGTCACCAGGGTGATCTCGGCGGCTTCCTCTGCCTCGACGCGGTAGCGCATCGCCAGCAGGTGGACGTCCTCGAAGCTGGCGAATCGTTCCGCCTCGACGGTGACGCGTTGGCCCTTGGTCCCTTGCCAGGTTTGGGTCCGGCTGAAGGTGCCGCTACGCAGGTCCAGGCCGCGCCGGTAGGCCAGCGTCTCGCCCTCGAGAATGGACAAGGATTCATCATTGACGAGCAGCCGCGTGTAGAGTCCGTTAGGCAAGTTGCAAAGCTCGCGCCATCTGCCGTTGGCGTTGTCGTAGGTGTCCGTGACGATGCAGGCTACGTAGCGATCTTTGCCCCATTCGGCCAGGGTGCCGCGGTAGCCCAGGTAGCCGTTGCCGATCAAGAAGTTGCTTCCCGTGGTGATGATCTGGTCTTCATCGAAGGCTTGTTCGATGATCTCCCAGCCTGAAATGGTTAAGATATTGTTTTTGAGTTCAAAAGTCATGGTGGAGTTGTAGATCTAGCTGTCAATCACTTTGAGCTGTCCGTCGGTCGAGTTCCGTAGCGTCAACGCGCTGTGCGTGCCTGTGGGCAAGGCGTGCCGCCGACAAGCGGCCGACGCGTAGGAGTATCGAGACCAGGACAGCGGGAAAACTTGATTTCGATACATTTTCTCACGTTGTTTGAAAACACTCAATCAGCGTTTTCCGCTTGATTCATTAAGTGAGGGGTGACAAGTTGTTAAATTAGAAAGAGGCCAGGCTGGTCGCCTGGCAGGGTAGATGGATCCGGGCCGCGGGGGTGCGGCCCGGTTGGTTTGTAAGATTGTGTTGAAGTTGATTAGCCCTTGACGGCTCCGGCGGTCAGACCGGCGATGATCCGGCGCTGGAAGATCAGAACCAGAATCACGAGCGGGATGGTGACCAGCACGGCCGCGGCCATGATCTCACCGAAGGGCTCCTGGTGGGAGATTTCGCCGGTGAACAGGGCGATCGCCACAGGGACGGTACGGGCGTCGACCTCGATGGTCGTGAACGTCAAGGCGAAGAGGTACTCGTTCCAGGCGTTGATGAAAGCGAGCAAGCCGGTGGTGACCAGCGCGGGGGCGGTCAGCGGCAGCAGGATCATGTGGAAGGTCTGGAACGGTGTGGCGCCATCCACCTGGGCCGATTGCATGATCTCGGTGGGCAGCCCCTGGAAGAAGGATGTCAGCACCCAGACGGTGAACGGCAGGGTGAAGAGCATGTACGATAAGATCATCGAGGGGATCGCCGGAATCTTCAAGGTGCGGATCACGGCGTAGAGCCCGGTCAGCACGGCCACCTGCGGGAACATGGTCATCGACAGGATCACGTACAGCGAGGGTGACTTGCCCCGGAAGCGGAGCTTGCCCAGGGCGAAGGCGGCAAAGGACCCGATCATCAACGACAGGAACGTCGTTGTCACGGCCACAATGGCGCTGTTCTTCAACCCGTTGCGGAAGCGTTCGTTTCGGAAGACGGCCAGGTAGTTGCGCAAGGTGATATCGACCTCGAGCGTTTCCTGGTCTCGGGGAATGAAGGTTGCCGGCGTCATTTGGAGCTGGTTTTCGTCCTTGAGTGAGGAGTTGATCGCCCAATAGAAGGGAAACAGCATGTAGATAGCAACGACGACGATCATGACCCAGAACAAAATCTTGTTGACGATTGCTCTTGTTTCTCTACTCATTTTGTTCTACTCCTAACAGCCGAATGTAGATGACGGCGAATATTGAAATCAATAGGAAGATGATCACACTGCTGGCGGAAGAGTATCCCATCGTTTGGCTATCGATCAGGTTGTAAAAGGCAAAGCTGGCCATCGAGTAACGGCGGTTGGCCATCACGATTTGGAACAGGTCGAACACGCGGATGGCGTCCAGCGTGCGGAAGACCAGGGCGACAACCAGGGTGGGGCGCAGCATCGGCAGGGTGATGTTGAAGAACTGGCGCAACTTTCCGGCGCCGTCGACCCGGGCGGCCTCATAAAGTTCTCTGGGGATCATTTGGAGACCGGCCAGCAATAACAAGGCCATGAAGGGGGTTGTCTTCCAAACGTCGATGGCGATCATCGATGGCAACTGCCAGGCTTTGTCGACAAGGAAGGGCGTCTGCCCATTGCCTAAGCCTAATTTTTGGAAAACGACGTTGATCAGGCCCGAACGGGTCGGGTTGAGCATCCATTCCCACATCCGGGAGGATACCGCTGTGGGAATCGCCCAGGGCACCAGCATGATTGCCCGCATCGCGCCGCGACCCTTGAACTCGGCGTTCACCACCATGGCGACACCTAGCCCGATGATCGTTTCGATCAGCACAGTTGTGACCGTAAACAGCAGCGTGTCTCCGACCGCCTGGATGAATTCATCATCCGTGGCGCCGATGACATAGCGATTGCCAAAGAGATTGAACTGGTTCAAATCTTTGTATCGAGTTGGTTCTTTAGGCAACACATTGATCGCCCGTTCGTAGACGACCTCCCCTGTTTCGGGATCGGTCTGCGGTTCGCCGGATTCATCCAACATGGGGGGTAATTTTTTGATCGTGATGCTGAGTAGGTTGCGATAGTTTTCCAGTCCGATGAATTCTGTTTCTTGGGCACTGGCGAATTTCCTGTTGGTGAGACTGTTATAAAACACCTGCCCCAGCGGATAAACCGCGATCGCGAACAGGATCAGAAATGTTGGGACGAGAAGGAAGTAGGCAAGCCTCTCTTCTTCTCTTTGTAAGCTACTTAATTTTTTTGTAGCCATATCCACTCCTTTTGCTCTATCTCCTTGTAATAGTTGATATGGAATCAGAAAATGGTGTTAGGGTATTTTGAAGAGCTTTTGGTGAAGGTGCCTCCTTTCGGCATTGGGCCTTTTGAAGATAATGTTTTAATGTTTCCATTATACCCGATCAGATCACAGAACAGCGGTGTCTTTGTGTGCTTTTGTGCAATTTTAAACCGATGCTCTCTTTGGTTTGTGTCTCTTAAGCTGGTGGTGCTGTCGTCTCTCGGAGAACGATCTCCAGTTCTAGGTTTTCTTGGCGGGATACATACTCGGCGCTCGCGATCATTTCGAGCAATCGATTGGCGCCGCGCAGGCCCGATTCGAATAGCTTTTGCCGGATTGTGGTCAGGTGGGTGTAATGGGCATCACGAATATCGTCGAAGCCGATCACAGAGAGTTCATCGGGCACGCCGATGCCAAGCTCCTTGGCCGCTTCGAGCACCCCGATCGCCTGGGTGTCGCTGGCGGCGAAAATCGCTGTGGGGCGGTCATCCATTTCCAACAGGTCGATTGCTTCGAGTTTGGCTTCTTCTTGATCGAGCGCGGTTTGGTGATGGTAGCCGGACACAAACATGAGACCGGCCTGCTCCAGGGCTTGATGGTACCCGGCCAGGCGGTCGGTCATTGTCTTGAAGCCGAAGCGGTTGTCGATGAAATCGGTGATCAGGGCGATCTTCTCGTGGCCGAGTTCGATCAGGTGGCCCGTGGCCATCCGCCCACCCTTGACGTTGTCGATCGTCACGCTGGACAGCTTCGGGTGCTGGGCATCGATGATCACGGTGGGGATGCCCTGGTTTACCAGTTGCTCGGCAAGATGATCGCTGGGGGCCAGGGTGATGCTGATGACCCCATCGATGCGGCTTTTGTGGGCCAGCTTGGAAAAATAATCCTGTTTCTGGCGCGGCGACTCGACGCTGTAGAGCACCAATTCGAACTTGCTGCCCGTCAGTCCCTGCTGCACGCCGCGCAGTCGCTCGGTCGTCGATGGCTGCGTCAACAGGGGCAAGATCACGGCGATCGTCGCCGTGCTGCCGCTGGAGAGTTGTTGGGCGATCGGATGGGGGGTGTAATCGAGCACCTCGATGGCCGCTTCGACGACCCGGCGCGTCTCTTCGCTGACAGGGCCGGAGTTGTTGATCACTCTCGAGACCGTGGCAATACTGACATTGGCGAATTTGGCCACATCGCGGATCGTAGCAGAAGCCATAGGGGGTGGTAGGGAGGGCTGTAAACGGTTACATGTGTAACCGTTACAGTCTAGCATAGAGGAGAAGCGGTGTCAATGACCAAAATCGCTTCGGCCATCCATCGCGTATTCCATCTATTCAAATTTAAAAGCATTAACGCAGAGTCGGAAAGGTGCCCACGGTGTGTCCCTGGCGGGAAGACGCAGAGAAAGGTTAAAAAAGAGACTGTGTGCCTCCGCGTCCTTGCAGCTCTGCGTTAAATTTTTTACTCGATCGTCTCCAGGAACTGTTTTGTCATCGCACCCACATTGCTGTCGGTGGAGATCCCCGTCCAGGGATCGCTTGGCCGGACCAGGTTGGCCACCACAATGTTCGCTCCGTTGAAGATCGCGCTGCGGGCCTCCTTGATATCCACGCCGCCTGCTGCCGAGATGAGCACATCGAACTTGCTGCGGATGCGGGTGACGTGCCGGTACTGGATCAGCTTGCCCCGCGTGCTCTCCTCGTCCCGGCCGCGGTGGAGCACAACCACGTCGGGCGGCTGCCGCAGACGCCGCATCACGTCGAGGGGTTCCTTGACGCCAAGCATGTCGATCATCGAGATCATCCCCAATTTCTGGCAGCGTTCGATAAACAAGTTGAGTGATTCGGTCGGTGAGTTTCCCAACACGGTCACCGCGTTGGCCCCCGCCGATCGGGCCATGTCGACCTCGTCCAGGGCGCCATCGACGGTTTTGATGTCGGCGACGACTTTGCCCCCCCAGAGACGCCGGATCAGCCGGACGCCGTTCATCCCCTCGCGCTTGATGAAAGGCGTCCCGGCTTCGATTAAGATCCGGTCGCTCTCCACGATGGACGGCAAAATCCTCCTGACCATCCCGACATCGTAGTTGAAGGCGATCTGTAGATAACGGACCTTGTCGTCAAGCATGTTGGCCGTCTAGCCTTTCTGGATGTTGCTCAACGATTTCGCCAGACTGCCAATGTCCGACGGCAAGAAGAGGACGATCTTTTCAGACGGGTCGGCGGCAATTGCCCGGATTGTCTGCAAGGTGCGCAGGTGCATCGCTCCGTCGCTCTCGCTCAGGTTGCGGGCTGCCTCCTGCAAATTCTTGGAAGCCTCCAACTCGCCTTGTGAATTGATGATCACGGCGCGTCGCTCTCGCTCAGCCTCGGCCTGTTGGGCCATCGCCCGTTTCATCTCGGCGGGCAACTCAACTTCCTGAATCTTGATCGACTCCACGTCGATGCCCCAGCCGTCGGTTTCCGAATCGACAATCTCTTTGATGCTTTCAGCGATTTGCTCTCGCTCGGTGAGCACAAAGTCCATCTCGCTGTTGCCGATCACGTCACGCAGGGCCGCCTGGGTGTACTGGCGGATGGCGAAGGCGTAATCTTCGATCTTGATGATCGCGTCTTCCGGTTTGATCACCTTGAAATAGACCACCGCGTTGACCAGCATGGGAATGTTGTCCTTGGTCATCACTTCCTGGCGGGGAATCTCGGCGGTCTTGATGCGCATGTCCACCTTTTGCATCATCTGCACCAGCGGGATCACAAAGGTTAGGCCGGGGCCGCGGGTGCCTACATATTTCCCCAACGTGAAAATGATGCCGCGCTCGTATTCATAGAGCAGCCGGACGCTGCGCACGGCCAAGAAAAAGATGACGATAAAACCAGCAACGACGATACAACTGCCTACACCTATTAAGCCTTCCATAATCATCTCCTTTTGTATCTATGTTGATGTTTAGAGAGAATTCGCTGGGCGAAGCTCGCCCGCTTGAATCTTAAATATTCATGATTGAAGAGAACGTGATCGGCTACCCTTGGCTTGGATTATATCATTGATCTTTTGCTTTTTACCAAACTTTAACCTTAGCCTCAACCTTGACCTTATCCAGAATCTCTTTCGCACGTTGCAACAGGGTTGCCACCGATGTGGCCGAGTACCGCCCCGCGACGCCACCGAACGGCGAAGGCCGAGTTTATAACTCAAACGCCGTGGCTAAAAAGTCCAGGATTAACTTCATCGCATTGGGCTCAAGCTCGGGGCGGAGCAAATTCATTCCGTGGCCTCCGTCGGTCCATTCAAACGCTTCGTAGTGATCCCCGCCGGCGGCCTGGCAGGCCCTGGCTGCCTCTTGGTCGGCAGGGTCGTAGAAGCAATTGACCGGCTTGGGTGGTGATTCCTCGCCCAGTGCCTGGATGGCGTCGTCGTAGGGAACGGTCAGGTACGAGCCCGGTGACAGCGAAAGCGCGCCCAGGCAGCTATTCTCGACTTGATCGTTCAGCCAGAAGCAGCCGTCGGGAGCGCCGTCCGCGCCGATGCTGGCGCCCAAGGTGACGATTCGATTGGGGTCAACCCCTTCTAACGTGCGGGCGTAATCTAGCGCCGATTGGGCGTCGAGCAGCCAGCCGCCCCGGTCGAAGGAGGAACAGCCGCCTTCGCAACCGCGGAAAGTGAAGGTGAACACGGCAAACGATTGGCCCTCCAGCATTGGTGGGAACCAGCTTGGGTCCAGCCAGGGCGTCTCGCCCAGGTTGGGGCTGCTGCCACCCAGCCCCCGGTTTTGCAGCCAGAAGGCGATTTCATTCCAATCTTCTTGATCGCCAGGGGCCCAGTGCATCAGCACAACCAGGGGAGACTGGTCGCTGGCGCCGGGATAGTAACGCCCGTTCAGCGTTTGTCCGTCCGAGGTCTGAAAGCTTAGCTCTTGCGGCTTGGCCGGTAGCGCTTCCACCTCGGGAGTCTCGGTTGGTTCTGGTGTTGGCGTCAGAGTGGGGGGTGATTCGGTTGGCGTGTTTGACGGGGCGGGCGGTTCCGTGGGAGGCGGTTCTTGTGTTGGCGTCTCCGATGGGGGTGGTGGGGAGATCGCTTCGGCCATGGGCTCCGCGCTGGTGGAGCAGGCCGTCAGCGCCAAGCTGATCAAAACGATCAGCCCAAAAAATTGCCATATCTTCATTGTCTTCCTCCTGGAGTCTGATGGGGATGGGATGTTCCAATTGTACTTGAAATTTCCAGAAATTGGCTCAATTCCCTAGCGTTCGACTTCGAATCCCGCGCCGGACTCCTTGGTCAGATCAACGACGATTTCCTCCCCGCCGAAGCCGTCGACGATGTCATGGGCGCGAACGCGCACCTCGGTGACCCCGTCGGGGATCTCGATGCCGCTTTGGCTGCGGGTGAACGGCTGCTCGTTTTCATGGGGATGAAGCAGTAGCCGGGTAAAAGGATCGTCCGGGTTGGGCTTGAGCACCGTCCTATCAGGGGTGACCACGTCCCAGCCATCGGCATAATCCTCCCAGCCG
>CAZXXW010000162.1:0-8189 GCA_964644835.1 uncultured Anaerolineales bacterium | reverse complement strand
ACCTGTACAGGGGGGCTTTTGGGTGACGCACCTCTCCCTAGGTCGCAGCTATGTCCACAATTCTATCTGGGCTGGTTAAATCTGTCAATGGTCTTTTTCTAACCCCTGGCTAAAAGGGAATGGACATTTCTCATTGAGCGCAATTGGGTCAGATAAAAAACCCGGAAGAAAATGCTATAATCTCAGCAAGATGAGCGTTTTTTATACTCGATTGATTCGGATTCATGACTACGCTTTTGTAGTTATCGGGCATTATTCCAAACTGGTCGTCTCAACATTCAATCCTTCAGGAGCTTGATGAGCTTCCACTTCACTCCCTATTCGATTACATTTTTACTCACCTCCCTGATCGCCGCTGTCAGCTTTGTGATCATCTGGACGCGCCGACGTGCACCTGGCTCCACAACTTTTGGGTTGCTCATGCTCGCTATTGCCGAGTGGTGTCTGGCCGCTGGCCTCGAAACCGGATCCAGTAACCCGGCTATTCGCATCATCTTCGCAAAAATTGAATATATCGGCATCACCGGCACCCCCTTTTTCCTGCTCCTCTTCACGCTGCAATACACTCATAAAAAGAAATGGCTGCGTCCCAAATGGATAGCCCTGTATGCGCTCATTCCCCTCTTAACCACCTTGATGGCCTTCACCAACGAGTGGCATGGCTTGATCTGGTCGGGGGTTTCAGCAATTGATCCCCGCACCAACTTGACAGCTTATTCCCATGGCCCTTGGTTTTGGGTAAACCTGACCAGCACACATGTGTATGCTTTCGTTTCGGCCATCCTTCTGATCCATTATGCAATCGATGTCTCCATCCAATATAAAAAACAAATCCTATTCTTATTGATCGGCTTCTCCTTTCCACTGATTGCCAGCCTCATCTATGTGTTGGATGCATTTCCCGTGGCTAATCTCGAGGTCACACCGATCAGCTTCGCCCTCTCAGGCCTATTCCTATACTGGGGGCTATTTCGCCATCAATTTCTGGATATGGTCCCCCTAGCACGCACCGCCATTGTTGATATCTTGCAAGAAGGCGTGCTGGTGACCGATTCCCAACATCGTATCCTTGACATCAATCCAGCCGCCCAAGCGCTCTTACATCTCCCCAACGATATCGTTGGTAATGATGCCAGCGTTGTTTTGGAAAAATGGCCCCAAATCATCGACCTGGTCTATTCCAGCCAGAAAAACGGGCAAGAAGAAATCCTTACACAGGCTCAGGAACCAACCTGCCTTCATGTACGCACATCCTCTCTCCATCATGCAGCCAATGCGCCGGTTGGCAAGCTCATGATCATCCAGGATATAACAGAACGTTACCAGGCCCAGAGAGAGAAGGTCGCCGATGAGCGCACACAGGCAGCCAGCCAAGAACGTCAGCGCATCGCCCGCCAGCTACACGATTCGATTGTCCAATCCTTACACAGCGCGGTGCTCTTGCTGGATAATCTTAAAAGACAAAAAAAGCAAGGCGATTCTATTGATACAGGCAAGATGATCACGCTGCTGGAAAGAAGCATCCGCCAGGCACTCCGAGAAATGCGCTTGGCCGTCTATCAATGGCATCCTGAACAAAACAAGCTGGGATTCTATCAACATTTGGAAACGCGACTTGCCCGGGTGGAAAAGCGGGCCGGATTGCACGTGAATGTCTCCTTGGGAACGCAGCCTGACCTACCTTCAGCGTGGCATGATGACCTGATCGCCCTGGTGACCGAGGCACTCAACAACGTCATCAAACATGCCTATGCCAACAGCGTGCAGATCAATCTGGAACAAGACAATGGCCGGATACGCCTGACCATCCAGGATGACGGCCGCGGGTTCAACCTGGAGAAAACCAGCCCGGGGGGCATGGGGCTACCGATCATGAGAGAGCGTGCCGCCGGGTTGGGAGGCCGCTTGCAGGTGACATCGTCCCAGGGCGCGGGCACCCAAATTACACTGATCCTACCCTAGAAGGAGCCTTGCCATGACGATTAACGCCCTGGTCACGGAAGATCACCCCCTCATGTGTGATGCTATTTGCGCCACCTTAGAAACGGACGCGGACATCTTCGTGTTGGGTACGGCCGTCAACAGCGATGAATTACAAACTTTGTTGGCAGAAACCCAACCCGACGTACTCATCCTGGACCTGGCCCTGCCTGGCATAGATGGATTGGATATCCTCGCCCTGCTGCCTGAGAGCCATCCGGACCTACCCGTCTTGATTTTTTCTAGCTCCTCCGAACCTCGGGATATTGCCAGGGCCATCCAGGAGGGAGCGCTGGGCTATCTGACCAAAGACGCATCCAGCACGGAATTACTCGCGGCCGTTCACGCCGTCAGCCAGGGGCAGGCCTATCTGCCACCGTCACTCTCACCTGTACTCGTCAAGGGGCTGCACCAACTGAAACAGGAAAATGAGCGCTACCTGACCGAACTGCTGACCACGCGGGAACACCAGGTGTTAGACTTGCTCGCCACGGGGAAACCCAACAAAACCATCGCTGAACGATTGGAGATCAGCGAACACACCGTTCGCACGCATTTGTTCAATATCAGGGAAAAAGTAGATGCAGATAACCGCGGCCAGTTGATCCTTTTTGCCCATCAACATGGATTGGGGGATTCATAACCGATCGCTGACGACAGCAGCACCTTGATTGGGGGAAACCTAAACAGAATCTGGTCAATTTGATTAGTCGAAATACGAAGATTTTCTCATTGAACGCAGGTCCCCCCCATGCTATCATGCTTTTTATTCGTTTAAAGGGGGACGACGATCTAGACCCAGTACCCAATAAGTATCTTAAAAAATGGGAAAGTGTGAAAGGTAGTTCAGCCGTGCAGAATACGTTGAAGCAGAGAACACAAAAGTATACTCGTTGGCTCTCGGTCTTTCTAATCACAGCCCTGCTCCTGGGACTTCAACCCGTGCCGGACGCCAATGCCGCTACCATCATCGTGAATCACACCGCTGATAATACAAATCCAATCGCTGGAGATGGGGGGTGTACCCTACGAGAGGCGATCAACAACGCCAATAGTGACACGGATACAACCAGCGGGGATTGCACGGCTGGAAACGGTAATGACAGCATAACCTTCAAAGATAACATCGCCGGTTCGACCATTACGCTTGGGGGTACGCAACTCGAGATCAACAGCAATCTGACCATTACTGGCCCCATGACCATCAGTGGGGACAACAAAAGCCGCGTTTTCCAAATCGGTACCGGAAACACTGTCACACTCTCGAACCTGACTATTCAGGATGGTCTTTCGTCATCGGGTGATGACGGCGGTGGTATTCATAGCAAGGGGAACTTAACCGTTATTGACAGTACCATTTCTAACAATACTGCTTATGATGGCGGTGGCATTTATAACGATCTGGGTGAATTGACCATTATCGATAGCACGATTTTCAAGAATACTGCGGGTATAGATGGTGGCGGTATTTATACAACAGGTCTTATGACGATTGACTCCCGCTCAATTGGAAAAAATAGCGCCATCACAGAGAATCAAGCATCATCAGGAGGCGGCATATATATTGATGCCAATAATGAAGCCATCGTCATCACAGCAGACAGCGTAATCTCTGCCAACTATGCTGGCTATGATGGTGGCGGCCTTTATGTTCAGAACGCTGGTTCTGTAGAGATATCAGGATACAGCAATATTGAAATCAATGACGCCGGAAATAATGGCGGCGGAATCTTTGTTTACGATGTTGGCAGCCTGGATATTGAAAGCAGTAAAATCTCATTTAATAAAGCTGGTCTCAATGGAGGTAACGGTGGTGGCATCGCTGTTGATAATACCTCAAGCGGCGCTATCCATCTTGACGATGCTACGATTATGGATAATTTAGTCTATGATGGCGCCGGTGGGGGGATATTCGCTGATCAAAACGGCATCTGGACGATTACAAACAGCGAAATTTCCGCCAATACTGCCAATTCCGGCGGTGGTGTTATTAATGCAAATACTGCTATGGAGATCAAAAATACCACCATCACAGGAAATGAAGCAGTAGGGGCTACGAATGGTTCAGGTTTAGGTGGCGGCATTTTGAATACTGGAACTGGAGAGATCACCATGACGGGAAGTACGATCTCTGCAAATACATCGGAAAAAAATGGCGCTGGCATCTATAACATAAACGTGATGTCCATTAGCACGACTACTATTGCAGGAAACGAAGCTAAAAATGCTGGTGGAGGTGGCATCTACAGTTATGATACAGCCGAACTAGTCATCCGCAGAAGCACAATTTCTGGAAATACGGCTGCTGAATCTACCGTTGGTGGCATTACGGGTGGTGGTGGCGGCATCTATAATTTGGGCTCGACGCAATTGGAGATCGAGAACAGCACCATCTCAGGGAATACGTCTGTTGGAAACGGCGGCGGTATTTTCACCCTGGGTCTTGCTGGTTCTGGCATCAACCTTAGCAATGTTACCATCAACGCAAACACGACCGACGGAGATGGGGGCGGACTCTATATAGATCCATCAGGTAGTTGGAATGGTAATATCAAGAACAGTATACTTGCTGGCAATACGGGCGCCAACAATAACGATTGCTCAGGAACGCTAACATCAGGAGGCTACAACCTGGTGCAAGACCCCAATGGCTGTAATGGCTTAGATACAACAGGCGACGATGCCGATATAACCAATGTAGATCCTAGTCTGGGCAGCCTGGCAAATAATGGTGGCCCCACGCAAACCCACGCCTTGCCTCTCTATAGCTCGGCCATCAACGCCGGGAATCCCGCTGGCTGCAAGGACAAAGATGGAGCGACCCTGACGACCGATCAGCGCGGTTTAGATCGCGATGATCCCATGGATGAAGAAGTATGTGACATTGGGGCCTATGAGCAACAAGTCCTCCCCGATATTGATGTGCAGCGTTCTGTAACGGGTACATCCATTCCCGATGGCGGTACCAGAGACCAGGGAAAAGATAAAGCTGGCCGACAAAACCTCCTCATTCTTACCATCGAAAACACGGGAGCAGCTAGTTTGGTGATTCACAATATAACCTCAGCCAATCCTAATAACGTCACGGTCGATGAAATCTCCCTAACCTCCATTACCCTCTCAGGAGGTGCTGCCCAGGACGTTGAAATCAAATACACGCCTGGGGTCACCGGGCCGGATGATCCTTTTGGCTTTGAACTGGATATCGATAACAATGATCCCGGCGGGGGCGGCGGCGAGGGCAACTACGATATTAATGTTATAGGTACGGCTGATAGTACACCCCCTCAACCTATCATCAGCAGTTCGGAGCCAGATCCTACCAATCAGGACCCTTTTGATGTCACGATTGACTTTGGTGAGCCGGTGTCTGGTTTCGATAGCAGCGACATCAGTGTAGCCAATGGATCGGTTAGCGGAAGCCTGACGAACAATGGCGGTGGCAGCTACACCGCCAACATTGATGCTACCTCCGATGGTCAAATTAGTATTGATATTGGCGCTTCAGCTGCTTTGGATTGGGTTGGAAATGCTAGTCTCGCTGCGGATACGTTCTCGATCACGGTTGATACCACCGCCCCCACGCCGGTGATCACAGGACCATCGAACCCAACCAGGCAGGATCCCTTTAATGTGACCATTGATTTTGGTGAGACGGTGACCGGCTTTGCCAGCAGTGACATCATCGTGGCCAACGGCTCGGCAAGCGGAAGCCTGACAGACAATGGCAGTGGCAGCTACACGGCCAGCATTGACCCGGCCTCTGATGGGCAAGTGACGATAGATATCGACGCAGGAGCAGCCCAGGATGACGCCGGAAATGACAGCGTCGCCGCAGATACATTCTCGATCATCGTCGATACCATCGCCCCCGCCCCAACGATCAGCGGACCATCGGATCCAACTGGTGAAGATCCCTTTGATGTCACCATTGACCTTAGTGAAGCAGTGATCGGCTTTGAAGTCAGTGACATCGTCGTGAACAACGGCTCGGTCAGTGGAAGCCTGACGGACAACGGCGATGGCAGCTACATCGCCAGCATTGACGCCGATTCGGACGGGCAAGTCACGATCAATGTCCCCGCAGCCGCAGCACAAGATATGGCCGGGAATGAAAGTCTCGCTGCAGACACCTTCTCCATCACCGTCGATACGCTTCCTAAACCAACCATCAGCAGCACGGAACCCGACCCGACGAACAACAATCCTTTCGACGTGACCATCGATTTTGGCGAGTCGGTGACTGGTTTCGATAGCAGCGAAATTAGCGTTGGCAACGGTTCGGTCGACAGTTTAAGCGACACCGGCAGTGGCAGCTATGTTGCTACGATTAATCCGGCTTCCGATGGGCAAATGACGGTAGATATTCCTGCAGGCGTGGCCCAAGATC
Organism: uncultured Anaerolineales bacterium; assembly: GCA_964644835.1. Taxonomy (GTDB): domain Bacteria; phylum Chloroflexota; class Anaerolineae; order Anaerolineales; family UBA11858; genus JAYELX01. The sequence continues at coordinate 1,819 of CAZXXW010000162.1, read as the reverse complement.
AAAACGGAAACGACAACCTCGCTGCAGATAGCTTCTCGCTCACAGTAGATACCACCGGCTCGAAACCAACGATCAGCAGCACGGAGCCTGACCCGACGAACAATAATCCTTTCGACGTGACCATCGATTTTGGCGAGCCAGTGACTGATTTCGATAGCGGCGACATCAGCGTTGGCAACGGTTCGGTCGACAGTTTAAGCAACACCGGCAGTGGCAGCTATGTTGCTACGATTAATGCGACTTCCGATGGGCAAGTGACGGTAGATATTCCTGCAGCCGCAGCTCAAGATCAACTCGGCAATGACAGCCTTGCTGCAGATACCTTTTCCATCGCGTTGGATTCCACCATCACTGCACCGGGGGAACCTGATCTGGCCGCCAGCAGCGACACCGGCAGTTTCGATGATGACGATGTAACCGATGATGATACGCCCCGATTTACGGGAACCTGTGAGCAGGCCGCTTCGGTCACGCTGACAAGTTCACTGGATGGCGATCTGACCCCCACCGGTACATGTTCCGGCGGAACCTACGACATCACCATCACCAGTGCTCTGCGTGAAGGTACGCACGAGATTACGGCTTCACAGGTTGATCAAGCTGGTAACAGTAGCCCGGAGTCCAGCGCCTTGCGTATTGAAATCATCATTCCTACGCTAACTGTCAACGTCGTCGGAAACGTGCTCACAGACAACGTCAACAGCAGTGGTGGCACCCCTGACCCCGGCGCGATCGACTGCCCCGCGGGGGGAATCTGCACGGCTACCTTCACCCTGGAGGCCGATGTCACCTTGACCGCTACGCTTGATCCCGCCTCCAGTTTTGCTGGCTGGAGCGATGATTGTACAGCCTTCGGTACCGATTTAAGCGGCACACTCACCCTGGATGCTGATAAAACCTGCACGGCCACCTTCGCATCTCCGGAAATAGATGTGGAAGGCAACACTACCTCCATTGCGAATGGCGATGGCACACCTGACCCCACCGATCATACCGATTTTGAAAACGTTGATGTGGGTACAAGCTTCGAACGCACCTTCACCATCCAGAACGAAGGCGATGTAGAGCTATCCTTGCATGACCACCCCGCTGCGGTCACCTTGAGTGGCTCAACCGATTTCATGATTGTCAGCCAACCTAACAGTGGTTCGATTCCAGCGGGGGGAGATGATCTCACCTTTACGCTGCGCTGCACGCCTAGCGACTCTGGTGTGCGCAAAACGACCGTTTCCATTGCCAACAACGATCCCGATGAAAATCCTTACAACTTCGATCTGGCCTGCACGGGCATCGTCCCCGAGATGGATGTGCAAGGAAACGGAACTTCGATTAGCGCTGGCGACACCACGCCGGATGTGGCCGATGGCACCGATTTTGGCAGCACCAATCTTGAGGGCGGTACCGTCGAACACACCTTTACTATCGAGAACAGTGGTTTGGGGGAATTGCTCCTCAGTGGCAGTCCCCGTGTCGAGATTACCGGTGCTCATGCAGATGACTTTACTGTAACCCAATCACCTGACACGCCGGTAACTGGGAGTGGGGGCACGACCACCTTTAGGATCACCTTCGATCCCAGCGAGTTGGAACAACGCACAGCCACAATCCGTATCACCAACAACGACAGCGATGAGAATCCTTATCAATTTTCCATTCAGGGCAACGGCGCAGAGCTGCCTGAAATCGTTGTCTTGGGCAACGATCAATCTGTCCCCACGGGGGATACCACCCCGGATCGAGGCGATCTCACTGACTTTGGCGATGTTGATGAATCTGTGGGCCAGGTCACCCATACATTCACAATCAAGAACGTCGGCAG
>CAZXXW010000161.1:0-8369 GCA_964644835.1 uncultured Anaerolineales bacterium | reverse complement strand
ATCCGGGCGCGATCGATTGACATATCGGCTGTCATGCGAATGTCTGAAATTTCAAAACCGTTTGGTTCGTATTTAACGGATGTTCCGGATGTTCCGAGAACCAATGGGTCAGCTCCGAATGTAATCGGGTCTGTTCCAAAAGTGGCGGCGTCCCCTGTGGCACCAAAATATAAAGGGATGTCGCAATCTGAATATCGATAAGTAGCCGAATCGAACTCAAAGTCTATAAACCAAAAGGTTTTGGCAGTAGCCGCCGCCAAAGCGATTGTGGTATCAGCATCAAAATTTCTCATCCGAATCTCAGCCCTTCAAGCTCGATTGAACCTGTCTTCCACATCAATGCCTTGAACCATTCGAAGCTTAATTTGTCGTTTTTGAAGCGCACCGGAATCCGCATGATGCCTGTAAAATCGCAAGTGATAATGTCGCCCGTTGTGGGTGCTGTCGTGAATTCCACACGATCCGAAGACGAGGTGCCGCCACCAGTTAGGATCGTCATGTTGGCGACCTGATCGACACCATCAGCATAGATGGTCTGGCCGCTTGTGCTCCGCCCCGGGATGTCGTAGGTCAGGGTGGCGCCGTCGGAAGTCCCGATGTAGAGCCCAGTGTATGCCGGGTAAATCGCCCCCTGCAGCCGGGGGTCGTAGATGTGGAAGCCTTCATAAGACCCCTTCCTGGCCTGATAGAAATCCCACAGGACCATCACATTATCGTGATCGAAGATAGCGTCAAAAGTCACCGTGACATCGAATTGCGGATAGAGCTGTTTGGCTGTGCGCTGCTCGAATTTGTTGCCCAACTGCGTTTTGAGCGTAGTCCACTTGGGTGTGATTACCAGGGAGTAGCTCGGGATCGGGCTTTCGGGAAATTGCGCCATGGATTACCTTCTTGCCAAAGCCCCCCACAGGGAGCCGTTATTGTCATTGAGCTCTTCTGTCGTGATCTTGGTTACCGATCCACGGAACCGATCTTCGAACGACTTCGAATCAATTGCCGAGATATAATAGAAATTCTGAATGGTGGGCTTGTTGCCACCCCCGGTCCCGCTGTCCCCTCCGACAGCTTTGACACCCAAATCACCTGATGGTGTCTGGGCCAGCGGGAAGATACCTTCCCAACCCGCCTCTCCCATTACTCCCGCTCCGCTGGCGAACCGGAAGGGTGTGGTTGTTCTGACGATGTTGCCACTGTAAGATGAAAGGTTCGGTGAGTCGTCGAAAACGCCGCCCTTGGCGGCAAGTGCGACATTTCCCGTGCCAGCTTCAATGCCTCCACCACCTCCAAGCCCACTTGTAATCAGACCACCGATCGCTTTCATGGCGATGCCGGCCAATTCGTTAGTGGCGCTTTGCATCATGGTGTTGGCGATCTGGTCTATGAAGTTTGCGAAAACGTCCAATAAACCTTCGAGATCTCCCTCGATTATCTTGGTGAACCCTTCGTGGAACGAGTTACCCATGATTGTCGTGGCGCTGGCAAAATCCTTGGCGATAAATTGGCTCATGGTTTGGGATGAGCGGCTCAACCGTAGCATCGCCAGTTCAACTCCTGCGAGCATGGACTCCGTTCGTTCGAGTTCGCCGACCCGCACATCTTCAGATCGCTGATCCTGGTAGGCCCTGGCTATTTTAGGATCGCCGCCGGCCTCAAGATAGCGATTGACCTCGGCATTGGTGACTTCGTCTTCCAGTTCGACGTAAAGTGCGGCGTTGTCTTTTGTGATCGACAGGAGCTTTTTGTTGAAGCTCTTCATGATCCATTCGCGCTTCTGCAGATTCTTTTCAATCTCGCGGTTTTGTTTTTCCCCGGCGTTGATGATAGCGCGATCGATCTTGTCCGTTCCGCTTTGGGCCTTGCGTCGCAAGGTGTCCATCTTGTTATTGTATTTTTCTTCAAGGGCGGTCCGCTCGTCCTGATGGGCCTGCGCCCATTCCAGCGTCCATCGATCATTGGCTATCAGCGCGCGCTTTTCCTCGGCCTGCTTTTCCTGGAGTTCCGACAAATCGGCCTGGAACGCCGCGCTGTTGATCCGGCTGTGCTCGTCCATGACGCGCTGGGTTTCCGTGATATACATGTCGCGCATCTCTTGCATGTACTCAATCGAAGTGGACCGCCAGCCGTCGTTGACACTTTTGGTAAGGCTTTCCGCCGGACTTGTGATCGCCCGTTTGGTATCAGCATATTCGTCGGAGTAGCGCTTGCGGCGTGTGGATTTCAACACGCCTTCAAGGCGCGTCTCGGCGCGATCCGCCTCGCTGCCGTAGAGCCCTTGGTAGCGCATGGCAAGCTCGGAGGGGGAAAGCTCGTGACGGCTGCGGCTATGCTCCGGAGCAAGATACTGGTTTTGATTCCAGTGCCATTTTTCTTTGCGCGTTTGGCTGAAGGCATCGATGCCCATCTGGGCTTTCATTTGCGCAAGTTGCTTTCGAATTTCAGGATCTTCAGGGATAATCCCTTTGTCCATCCGCCAAGTTGCGACACGGAGCTTCATCAACTCCTGTTCTTTTCCAAATTCATTTCGATTTTTAAGAAAGGAGGCCAGGCCCGACATCGGCCCTTCAAGGAATTTCGCCATCTCGTCACCGAGATCCACAAACCCGCCTTTGACGTCATTGATCGCACCGGCCAGAGTGCCTTCGAGCGACTCCGCGGTGTAAATGGCCTCGCGCTGGACCTTGGACATTGCCGTGTCGAGATCGTACCCGGCATCCACTAGTTCCTGGATCTTGGTGTAAGCGTCCCCGCTGCTGATGGTGCCGGTGTGGGAGACCCAGGTGGCCGTGCCTTGCACCCGGGCGGCCTCGGAACCTGTCATGGCAATCTCGCGACGCATGCCGGCGAAGCCCCGCTCGGCCTGGGTGACGAGGCCCACAACGGTCCTGATGCCTTGGGCGACCTGTTGCCAGACGAACATGGTTGCCGCGATGCCACTCATGATAATGGAGAAGGAGCCGAGCTTGGTGTTGAGAAGGCCTGTGCGTTTACTGACACCCTTCTGTGCAGCTTCCCACTTGGTCGTTTTTTTCGCAATGCTATCTATTTGCTTTTCGTATAATTCCGACCCTTTGCCGCCATTTTTCCAGATCTTTTCAGTCGATTTGTCGAGCGACTTGATAGCATTGTCATAACGCCGGATCCCGCGACTATCTCCAAGAGTCTCAGATGTGGTCTTGAGCTTTTCAAGGCGACCGCGAAGACCATCAACTCTTTTCTCGAATTGCTTAAAGGCCTCGGCTTGTTTGTCCGTGGTTTTTAAGTCAGAACGCGCAATCCTATTTTGCTTGTTGTAGGCGTCGGATAGCTTTTCGATCCCAAGGCGCTGGCGCACGGTATCGTTTGTCAGCCGCTTGGAGAGTTCCGCCGTGTCATTGTAGCTGTCGCCGAGGGAGTCGATGATCCGCTGGTTGTCAACCATCGAGGCCGACACGCGTTTCATGACCGAATCGGTTTTTTCTAATTCAGGAGCCATGCTTTTAAACTGCGCGCTGCGTCCCGTATCCGTGGGAAAATGCTTGGCCATCGCCATTTGGTTTCCCATATAATCCGGAGAGGCAAGTTGCCCCCGCATCATGCGGGACTCTACGCTTTGAGCTTCCCAGGGGATCGGGTCGAAGCCACCGGCCGTGGTTGATCTACCAGCATAGTTGATCATGTGTGCTTGCGCTGGATTGTAGTGCGCGAAGTACGGCTGATTGGCGCCGTCCGGGGCGCCTGTGGCAACGCCGGAATAGATTCCCCTTCCTGCTGTTGTCCGCTGATCCCGTCTAAAAGGTTCCAAAAACTCGTCTTTTAAACTCAGGGCCGCAGCCTCGATGGCCCTTTGGTTGGCGACTCTCGTGTTCGCAGCACGATCAACTGCAAGAGGCCCGGCACTGGAATACCCGCCGCCGCCCATGAATGCAGATCGGTTCTGCCGTGCCCACATGTTTTGATAGGCCGTGCTGCGCCCGACGTTGGCAGGGAAATACTTAGCCATCGCGGCTTGGTTTCTTGCGAATAGCTCACTTTGCCGATTGAGATTGGCCACTTCCCGGGCCGCTTCCCGGGCACTTCTTTTAAGCGGGGCGAACGTATCCTTTAGTCCCGGTTGCCGGGCGATGCCTGCTGTGGCCTGTTGAATGTCCTTGACCGATTTCTCAATTTTGGAAAGATGCTGGAGATCCCTCTGGGCTTGGGTCGGTTCGGTTGCCTTGATCTTCATTTTTTCCAGATTGCCCTGGAGTTTGTCGGCCTTGGCCTCCAGCTTTTGCAGCATGTCCATTAAACGCTGATAGCCCTGGCGAGCGCTTTCCGCGTTGATATTGAGTTTAATGTCGGCCATGCTATTTGTCCTTGCTGTTGGCGGCATCCATGTAGAGTCGATCCATCAAGCGAATGCGCGTTACGAAGTGTTGCAGCTCCTCCCCGTCCGAAACATCGTAGATCTTAGCATAAGCAAGAATTTCAGTTAAAGGTAAAGGCGCAATGCCCGAAAGTCCCTGGGGCCGTGATGCGCTGATCGTTAAAAACGCCTGCCAGTCGAGCACTAAATCTTCGTAAAGCTGTGGCCGTTCTTCAATGGCCGGGATCTGGTGTCCTTCATCGGCCAGGCGCTCAAGCCAATCGATCTTCTTGCCGTACTTGAGCATCCAGGCGATGAATTCCTTCAGTTTTTTTCCGTGTCCCCTTCTACTTCTTGCCGATAGTGGCTCTCTTCATTGGCCACACTCAACACTTCGGTGAAGAACCGCTCGTTGCCGGCCAGGGCCGCTACTCGATTTTCCATCGTGGGCTCGATTTCGTTGCCGTCCTCGTCGAGAATGCCGGACCAATCTTTAAGGATCCCCTCGGCCACGACTCTTGCCCACAATTGCCGTGCGCGGGGGGAGTCTCTGCGCACCTTTTCAAGGGCCTTGGCGTATTTGCGCTGCGCCTTGGAGTGGTCCGGGTTGCCTGCCTCGGCGACCAGAAGCACCATCGGCTCGTCCAGATCGTTGTAGCCCATGATGTGCTCGATGCCCTGGACGGATTTTTCCTGATCGATATTGTAGATTTTGTTCAATACGTTGACGACATCAGTCATGATATAAACCTTCCCCGTTGTCCCCGTGAGTTTAAAAGGCGGGCCGGGCCGGTCGGCGAATGACGGGGAAGCATCCATTCGACCGGAAGGCCCCCGGCCCATAAAGCGTTACACAAGCGTGCGCGTGATCCGCATCTGGCACCCTTCGGAACTGTCATAGAGTGCCATCCAGGAGACGGACTCCCAGACGTCCTGGTTTTTCCCCGGCGTGTGGATATCGTTCTGGGTGAATTTGATCCGCGGGAAAAAGAAAACGTAGGAGTTGCCCGCGGCATCCGAGAGCGTAAAGGTCAGCCCGGATTCCGTATCACCCAGGAACTTGTCGTAGAGCCGATCGGAATTGAAATAAGCCGTGAGCTGCCCGGTGATCTCGCACTCCCCGCCGCCGATGTCGCCCAGGGTGTTGGAGCCGATTTGACTAATGGTGCGCAGATTGTTGTTCACCGTGAAGCTGATGTTCTGTAGGAACACGCCGGACAGGGCCGTAAGGGTCGAGCCTTCTTGGATCGTGCCGACGTTACTCATGGCGTTGATGACACTCTTGGTGTTGGCCGCCGTAACGGTTGCCGCAACGGTGGACTGATCGAGTGTGACCGCGGAGCCCATGAAATCAAAGCGCCCGGTCACGATCTGCTCGGTCTGGATGTTAAGCGACCAGGAGCTGACCATCATCCCGTCGAAAAGGAAAAATTCCGCCTCGTCGAGAATGGCCTTTTCGATGGAATAAAACTTTTCCGTGGTGCCGTTTTCGAGCACGTTGCCTGTCCAGGCGCTGAACATCCCGCCTTCCATGAAATCATCGAAGGACGCGGCGGAGAATTCAAAATCGAACCCGCCCTGGTTGTACGCCTTGGTTTGCACCGTGTCGGCCACGGTGCGGTCGCTGCGCAACTCCATGCTGGCAGTGGTCTCCCGGGTGTGGCCGATGTTCTCGCCCGTGAAGCGGATCGCCTGCATCGTGGGAGTGGCCGGCGTCGTGCCCCAGGCAGATTCCTCAATAAATCTCAATCCTACTCTGTTGGCATCAGACATGATGTGCCTCCGTTAGTTTCCCCCGTCGTTTGCAGACTACAGCACTTCGTCCCGGAAATAAGGAATCTTGAGTGCCTTGACATTCCAGCCTTCCACATCACCGACAGGCTCGGGGGGCTCCGCTGGCCAGAATGTGACGTCGCTGACCGTGTTGTTGCGGAAAACTCCGATGGCCGTGTCGATCAATTGCCGGACAGCGCCGGGGCCTTGTCCCTGCGGTGCCCAAAATGTGATCAAGATGTGCCCGTACTCGCGATACCGGGGGCTGTCGGCCCCCAGTGATTGCGAGCTCGCCCCGGGCATGATCAGAAATTCAATAAAGGTGGTGTTGGGCGATGGGCGATAGCGCGCGTTTTCCCAGGAGATCGGTGTTGCCGTCCAATTTCCGGCGAACATCTGCTCGATCGCGGTATGTGCGCTGAAAACGCCCATTTAAAACTCCAGAGTGCCGAGGGCCTTTAAGTAGCTCTCGGCCCGCATGTAAACACCGTAGGCGGGAGTCTGATCCCACCCGATGTATTCGACGATGGCGGCGTGCTCGGCCTGGTTTAAGATTGTGACCGTCGAGAAAAGCCTGACGCCGGACAGCTTTAACCGCTCGGTGCTTAACGCACTGCCCTTGGCGAGTGCCGAGTTGGCCAAAGGAGCGGTGCCCTTTGGCTTGGGCTTGATCGGTTTTTTGACGCCTGCCCCATCTATGCTGACCCGATGGCTGCCGACATAGGCACCCGTGCGAACCGGCGAGTTATCAACCACAGCCTTCAGGCCTTCTTTGGCCAGGTGCCTGGTGGCGTCGATTACGATCTCGTCGATCTCTTCGCGGATCTTATCGAAGGCGTCTTTGATCATTGCGTTCTCCAAAGGAACCGCTTAAACCATCTTATCTTAACCCTGTGGGTTCCATGGGGGCCAGGAACGACATGACCCCAAAAGGGTTTAGGGCCGCTCCTGAATCATCCGACCATGCAATCTGTGAAGAAAGCGTTGTGTCTGGATCGTCAACCAGTGTACGGTCGCATCGAACACCTACGAAATACTTCCCCTCGGTGTTCAGCGTCAGGACGTATGATGTTTCCGCTGTGGTGCCAACCTCGACCGGGTTTACCTTATCCGGATCGGTTACCGAATTGGCGAGAAAGACAGTGTATTCGATCACATCGCCGGAGCTGAACGGGTTCCCGTCTACCTTGGTCGTTACTGCATCCCAGCTCAACGTGTACTGGTTTGCGGTTTTCCATTCCTGTGCGATGGAAGCATCGCAAAAAAGGATAAAGATTCCGATGATGGCAATGAATACGATGAACCATTTTTGCTGCTTTAACATTTTATGGCCTCCGTAGTTGCAGTTCATATAGGATGCTGCAACCGTCTTTGTTTAAAACCGATATGATTTCCCAGTCCGTACCACCGATCGCCGCCATGTAGCCGGCTTTCGGGGCGTTGGTGATATCCGCGCAAGGGAATAACGCCCGCTGATCCGTTGCGCGAATGGCGTGGCCGTCGACTTCGTTGGACTCGTAGCCCGAGAGCAGCACATTGACAGACTCTGAAGTTTCGGTATCGACCACCGTACCGGTCGATGGACTGTAGGTTGATGCCATCAAAACCTTGATCGTAACAGCGGTCGCCATGTCGCCGACAATTCCGAATGCCGTCTGCGCCGCGCTTAAAAAGGCATTTTTCAACCCCATTGCTTAAACCCTTTGCAGTGTGAGTGGCCCGCCCGTGGACCGGTTGCCGTAATGCTTGATCATGTGCCAGACGGAAGTTGGCATGATTGACTTGCGGTCACGCTTGTCCATCTTGAGTGCCAGGGAGCCCAGTTTGATTTCGCTGTAGCCGAGCGTGTCGGGGTCATCGAGACGATCCTCAGCAGCGAGGTAGCGTGCAAACTCCGCCGTGGCGTTTTTAAGAAATGTCGGGATCGTAGTGCCGTCGACACTCCAGCCGTCCGGGTCGTAGACCCAGTTGCGCGGCCAGCGCAGTGCCTGGTCCCGGTCGGCCTTTTGCCCTTTCCAGTCCATTAGATCGTCCAGGAGGCGCGTGGCCCACTTGATGGCAGCCTCTTGATTGGCTTCGGTCAAATCGCCCCAGGAGGAAGCGTGCATCCGAGTGGCGAAATAGGCTGTGGCCTCCGCTAAAGAGCAGTAGGCATCCGCATTTGCCCCGCCTGCTGTGGTATCAAGTGCCATGATTTATCTCCTGGTTTTTCTTACCATGAGTGAGATATCAAAGCAATAAAAAATGATTGACAATTGCTTAATAAATTGTC
>CAZXXW010000160.1:0-8462 GCA_964644835.1 uncultured Anaerolineales bacterium | reverse complement strand
TGGAAGGGCGCAAGTACGCCTGGGGCGATGAATGGGACCCGGACAAAGCAAACAGCATCGAAAATCGGGTGCTCAAGCCCTCGCCTGTAGGCGTCTATGCTGCCGGTTCATTTGGTCCCTTTGGTGCTGAAGATCAAACCGGCAATGTTTGGGAGTGGACCACCAGTTTATATCATCCTTATCCCTACAAGGCCGAAACCGCAGAGAGCTTAGGCGACCCTGGCGAGCGGGTGGTGCGCGGCGGCTCGTGGTTCAACGATCGTCGGGACGTTCGCTGCGCCTACCGTGACGGGAACGCACCTGATAACTTCGACAGCAATATCGGGTTTCGGGTGGTTTCCCCTGGCGAGCGACCGTAGGGAGCTCATATTCCTGATTTCTGCTTGCTGGCTGCTGGGTTCTGGCAGCTGGATGCTGGATGGTGGGAGGCTTCTCCCACCTTAAACGCGCTGAGTTTCGAATTTAAAATGGACATATGGACGCAATAATTGGGATACGCTTATGACCCAACAAACCACCACTGGTGATATCAATGCCGATCGTGACGACATTATGGGCGACCAATACAATTTGGCCGATCTCGCCCAGGTAGAAACGATACTGGGCGAGATCGTCGCGCTGTTGCGAGAACCGGGTACCCGTCTCGAAGTTGGCCAGCGTGATCGCCAGCGGCGCGCAGCCATTCTCCTGCATGATACCGAGGGAACAACGGTTCAATTGCCCCCCGAACTAATCAGCCGATTGGGGCAGTTGCAGCGGGAAGCGGACTTGGCTTGCAGAGAAGAGATCTATCTGACCCGCTTCATCTTGGATCACACCTACACCCAATGGGAGCGCCTGTACGTTCCCTTGGCGGGCACCTTCAATCTCAGTCCCTCCCTGCGTTTGAGTGATGATGCTGACCAAGGCCTGAGCGCGGCCGGGGTGCGCCTGCCAGATGTCCGCCAAGCGTTGACTGAGTTCGAAAAGCCCCGCCTGGTCATCTTGGGACAGCCCGGTGCTGGCAAGACCACCACGTTGGAGCGCCTGGCCCTGGATCTGGGCCGCAATCGTTTGCAAGAAGAACTCGATAGCAAAGTGCCCTTTCGGGTTGATTTGTTCAAATACCAGGGCGAAGAAAACCCCTCCGATTTTTTGTCCACGGAATGGGAAACCACCGGCCTGGCCGAAACCTATGGAGATGCGATAGCCCGCGGCCAGGTTTGTTTCTTGCTAGACGGACTCAATCAAATGCCCCAATCGGACCTGGCCCAGCGTATCGAGCGCTGGGCGCATTGGGCCAACCGGGAACTGCCGCCGGGCAATTGGGCCGTCTTCACCTGCCGGATCGCCGATTACATCGCCAGCCTGCGCTTGCCCGAAGTGCATGTACAAAGCCTGGATAAAGAGCGCATGCGCCAATACTTTGAAGCCCGCTTTGGCCCCGAGCAGGCTGACCGCCATTGGCGCGAATTTGACCGCCGTTTGCGTTCCGGTGACCATCGCTTCGAGCGCTTGGCCCGTAACCCCTTTATGCTCTCGCTTCTGGCCGATCACTGCGATGATGGCCAAGGGCTGACCAGCAGCCGAGCCCGCTTGATGGATGGCTTGGCCCATCGTTTGCTGGAACATGAATTCAGCGAGGGGCGCCAGTCGATCAACCTTACCGCCGATCCCCGCGGCACGCTCACAGCCATGATCCAGGCCCTCAGCCGTCTGGCCTTCACTATGCAAGAGCGGGCGGAGGGCACCAGCCTGTCCCGGGCTGAGGCTGAGAAGGTTCAACTCAGCGACAGGGGAGATATGCATCTTTCCCTGGAGGAGGTGCTCTCTTTGGCCCTGGATGCCCAGCTCTTGGCCGATACCACGTTCGTTCAAAAGGAGCAACCCGAAACGGGCTACGTTTTCTATCATCATCTCTTGCAGGAATACTTTGCCGCCCGCCGTCTGGTGACCCTCTTCCGCCGGGGAGAATCGCTGCGACCGTATGTGCGCTTGCCTTGGCGTTGGCGCCAAATCGTTCCCAAGCGCTTGCGTCCCGGCGAGCGGTTGCCCGCTCTTCCTGTGACCGGCTGGGAAGAAACCGTGATGATGGCCGCCAGCTTAACCGGAAAAGACTTGCCCCAATTTGTATCCACCGTCCAGCAGCACAACCTGCCCCTGGCCGGTCGCTGCCTGGCCGAAGCCGATCCCGGTCAAGATGAAGCCCTTCGACCCTTGATAGAAGAGATGCGCGCCAAGTTGCTGGCCCGCCAACGAAAAGGAGAGAAGAGAGCGCTTGAATCCAAGCGTTCAAACCAAATCTTGCCCAGGCGTATCGCTGCGGGGTTGGCTCTGGGAGAGCTTGGCCATCCCGATTTGCTGCCGCAGCCGTTCTCCTTCGAGGGGAGAACGGCCTGGGCGATTGTGCCCCCCTTGCAGCCGGTTCCGGCAGGGGAATTCCTCCTGGGCAGCGACCCCGACGATCCCCAAGCCTACAGCGACGAGATCACCTCCCAGCGCCGCCAGCACATGCCCGCCTTTCAAATCGGGCGCTATCCCGTTACTAACGCGGAATACCGCCTGTTCATCGAAGCGGGCGGGTATCAGGACGATCGCTGGTGGAGCCAGGCCGGGCAGCAGTGGAAGGGCGGCGGCCCGGAAGCGCATGCTGACGCCATCCAGGATTGGCTGGACGCGCGTCAAAGTTTCTCAGAAATGGATCTGGAGAAGAGAGCTCAAGAACGGAATTGGCCACCTCAACGATTGCGCTATTGGCAACGCATGGTCGCCCTCTCCGAAGAAGAAGCCCACCAACAAGCCCAACGCCAGTTTGAGCGTCCCTTTGATCGTCCCGCTTTTTGGGATGATCCCGAGTTGAGCAGCCCGTCCCGCCCGGTCGTAGGAATAAACTGGTATGAGGCGGAGGCTTATTGCCGTTGGTTGAGTACGGTCAGCGGCGAAATCTTTCATCTGCCTGCCGAAATGGCGTGGGAAAAATCCGCCCGCGGCACGGAAGGGAGGGTCTATCCCTGGGGCGATGAATTTGACCCCGATTTGTGCAACAGCGTGGAAAGCCAGATTTACACCACCACACCGGTGGGCCTGTATCCACAGGGTGTTTCACCGTTTGGGTTCTACGATGCCAGCGGCAATGTCTGGGAATGGACATCCAGTTGGTATCAGGCCTATCCGGGCAGCGAAGCCCAAAGCGACGACTTCGGCCAGCGCTTCCGGGTGGTGCGCGGCGGCTCGTGGCTCGACGATCGTCGGAACGTTCGCTGCGCCTTCCGTTTCAGGCTCTCACCTGTTGACTTCAGCAACGGTCTCGGGTTTCGGGTGGTTTCCCCTGGCGAGCGACCGTAGGGAGCTCATCGTTCTGATTTCTGCTTGCTGGCTGCTGGGTTCTGGCCGCTGGGTGCTGGAAGTACAGCCCTCTGCGGTTAGCTTTGAAAACCTTCGTTACTATGTCAGCCAGCTTTTCCCTAGCTCAACAGCCTGTTGCCGAAAGAAATGTTTCACATCCCCCCAAGCGACTTTGTTAATCAGTGGAAGAGGTTCCTCTTGCTCTGCCCGTTCGAAATAGGCCAGTCTTTTGACCACCTGTGCTTCGAAATCGCGGATATCGGCGTATTTTTGGGGGGCCGAGTCAAGCAGTGCTCGTAGCGACATCGTCCTGCAGATTGCGTATAGGTCATGGAAGTCTTTACGGCTGGCGCGCGCCAAAAGAGCGTCTAGTTTCATCAAGCCGATATCGACAACACTTGCTAAACGGGCGCTGTCGGCTACGACAAAGGGAGCTACCATGGGATAGCCATACCCATAAAAACCAACCTGGACCTCATCCGTTAAAAAAACCAGATTACCCCAAGACGAGTCTGTAAGGATGGGGGTAAATGGTTTTAGAGCATCTCTCAAAAATTGGCGAGTGGAAGGTATGTCTTCGGTCGGTGAGAAAAAATCCAAGTCAACCGAACGACGATGACCCAATTGGAGAGTCAACGCTGTTCCTCCGGCCAAATAGAAATAGGCGCCAATTTCCGTCTGGGAGAAGACGTTCATCACCTGGCGCATTTTTGGCGAAATAGTTTCCCAATAAATATGGTTTTGAGTTTGAGCGTTCATACTTTAATCTTGAGATCAAGTACCAGTCTCCAAAAGGTCAGGTGCGGCTCCGGCAAGGCCTGAGGTCCCCAATGATGCACCCAGGCAGCCATTTGCTCCCGCGGATAAACCTGGAAGAGCCAGCGGATTTCAGCGCGGTTGCCGAATTGTAACACTCGCTCGATGATCGTGGCGGCGGAGCGTTGCAGGTCAAGGCGCGCCAAGTCGTACTCCTGGAAGAAAGGCGCCAGCGATGGGGGGATGGACGGCGCTTCAATTTGTGGGTGGGTGTCTGATACCATTCGTTTACTTTAGGGCGATAGGGAACAACTTTCCCCAGGCCGGCCTATAAGCCGCATTCTGTCCGGTGGGGGTCCACCGGGGCGATCATCTCTCTGGGGTGCGCCTCTCGGCGCACCTCGACGCGGTCTACCCGGAACTCGAATGGGACGAGCAGCCCCTTGTTCCTGCTTGACCTTGCTCCTGACGGGGGTTGCCTGGCCGCGGACATTGCTGCCCGCGCCGGTGGTCTTTTACACCACCTTTTCACCCTTACTCCCCCAACATGGGGGGAGCGGTTTGTTTCTGTGGCCCGATCCGGCAGCTTACGCCGCCCCGGAAGTTATCCGGCGCCATGCTCTTTGGAGTGCGGACTTTCCTCGATCCCACGACATTGCATGGGACCGCGATCGCCCGGCCAGCCTGGATTTCCATCTTACCATGAACTCGCTCGTAAGGCTAGACAAAGCCAATCGCTTCATGTAAAATATGCTGTTGTAAAAATGAACGTCACAAAAAAAGAAATTTTGGAGGTATCAAGTTGCCTAATTTACAATCGGCTATTAAACGAGCTCGACAGAATGAGAAACGTCGTGAGCATAACCGCCATTTTCGTGGCCGGGCGAACTCTTTAGTTCGCAAAGCCCGTGCTGCTATTGAAAGCGGTGATGTAGAAGAAGCGCGCGATGCGACACGAAAGGCCGTCAGCGCGTTGGACAAAGCTGCCAGTAAGGGTGTCATTCACAAGAATAATGCCGCGCGCCGGACGAGCCGCCTGATGCAACAACTGGCCGCTCTCGAAGAGTAAAGTAACAGGTTGAAATCGAAGTTCGTACCGGGCGGGAGCTTGCTGAAAAGCTCCCGTTTTTACGTTGAAAATCCAGCGCTAAATCGTTCACTTCAAGAGTGAAGCATGTTCGAGTTGAAAAAGCAGGCTGTCGCCACATCCATTCAAGCCTATTGCCGCGAAAACGGCATCCCTGTTCCGAGTGAGATCGAGTGGCGCTCGATCCCTTCCAGTGGCGCCTGGGGTATGTCAACGTCTTTTTTCCAGGTTGCTGCGCAAGAGGCGCGATCCGGCAAGAAGGTTAACGTCCCGGCACGCGCCCAAGAAATTGCTGAAGTCGTCGCCGCTTATCTGGGAGATCTTGCCGGTTTTGAACGCGTCGAGGCGGTCAAAGGGTATCTCAATCTCTATTTTTCGACCGCCGAATTTGGCCGCAGCGTTGTTGACATCGTCTTGACTGAAGGGGAAGATTTTGGCCGCGGCGAGCACAAAGATGAGCGCGTCATGGTCGAGTACGCTCAACCGAATACGCATCACTCCTTCCACATCGGCCATTACCGCAATACGATTTTGGGCGAATCGCTTTCTCGCATCGTCGAGTTCGACGGTTTTGACACCGTTCGGGCCTCCTATCCCGGCGATATTGGCCTCGGTGTGATCACCGTTGTGTGGATCTATGATAAGTTCTACCGCGGCCAGGAGCCGGAGGGCATCCACGAACGGGGGCAGTGGCTGCTGAAGCTGTACGTGGAAGCCAACGAGTTGCTCGCCGAGAAAGAGAACGAGACGCCCGAGGAGATCGCCCGGCGGGAACAATACGATGCCGAGCGCCGGGAGATGTACCGCAAATGGGACGAAGGTGATCCCGATGTGCGCGACCTGTGGCTGGAGACGCGCCAATGGAGCCTGGATGAACTTGTCGACATTTTGGAGACCATCGGCGTGGAGATAGATGTCTGGTTTTTCGAGAGCGAGGTCGACGAGCCGGCCAAGGAAATCGTCCAGGAGTTGATCGAACGGGGTATCGCCGAGGATGAACGCCCTCAGGGTGGGGCAGTGATCGTCAAGATCGACGAGAAGTTGGGCCTGGAGAAAGAAAAGTATCGCACCAACGTGATCTTGCGTAATGATGGCACCACGCTCTATTTGACCAAAGATCTGGCCTTGGCCAAGGAGAAATTCGAGGAATACCACGTTGACCGTTCTGTTTATGTCATCGACGTTCGCCAGAGTCTGCACATGCAGCAAACCTTCGCCATCTTGAAGTTGTGGGGTTTCCCCCAGGCGGAGAAATGCTATCACCTTGGCTATGGGTTCGTCAGTTTGCCGGAAGGGGCGATGTCCTCTCGCAGTGGCCGGGTTGTCCTTTTCAAAGATGTCGCTGATGAGGCTATCCGCCGCGTCTTGGCAGAAATCGAGCAGAAGAACCCCGACATGCCCCAGGAGCGGCGCGATGACGTCGCCGAGCAGATCGGCCTCGGTGCCCTGGCCTATGCAATGCTCTCGGTCGACAATAATAAGGATATTGTTTTCGACATCGACGAAGCGCTCAGTTTCGACGGCCATACCGGTCCCTACATTCAAAACGCCCATGTGCGTGCTTGCAGCATTCTCAAAAAGGCGGGAGAACTCCCCGAAGAGGTCGATTTCGATTATGAACTCAGCGATCACGAAGTCGAACTGATTGAGATGATCTCGCGTTTCCCCACCGTGGTATCCCGGGCGGCAAGCGAATACCGCCCTTTGGTTGTTGCTGCCTACGCTTTTGAGTTGGCGACCAGCTTCCATAGTTTTTATCACGTTGTCCCCGTGCTTCATACCGAGGATGTTCAGATTCGCCGAGCTCGTTTGCGTCTTGTCGCTGCTGCCAAGCAGACTCTCGCCAACGCGCTAAAATTGCTCGCTATTGAAGCGCCAGCGGAGATGTAATTAACAACCCTGCGTTCTAATATCAACGCAGGGTTCATTTTTTCAATCATTTGAGAGGAGTGAATTGATGGCAATAAGAACGCTAATTATGGGCGCCGCAGGGCGCGACTTTCACAACTTCAACGTTTTCTTCCGTCGCAACACCGATTACCAGGTTGTTGCTTTTACGGCAACCCAGATTCCCAATATCGAGGAGCGCAACTATCCGCCGGAGCTGTCCGGACCCTATTACCCCGAGGGGATTCCCATTTACCCTGAGAGCGATCTGGTCGACTTGATCCGCGAGAAGGACATCGAACAGGTCGTTTTTGCCTACAGCGATGTACCCCACGAATATGTCATGCACAAAGCTTCCGAGATCTTGGCTGCGGGCGCGGACTTCCGCCTGATGGGCTTGAACAGCACCCAGATCAAGTCTGAGAAGCCGGTCGTCTCGGTTTGCGCCGTGCGCACCGGTTCCGGTAAGAGTCAGACCACCCGTCGGGTCTCCCAAATTTTGCGCTCGATGGGCTACAAAATTGCCGTCATCCGCCACCCGATGCCTTATGGTGACTTGGCCAAGCAGGCTGTCCAACGCTTTGCCGATCTCGATGATCTCGACAAGCATGACTGCACCATCGAGGAGCGCGAAGAGTACGAGCCTCATATCGTCAACGATGTGATTGTTTACGCCGGGGTGGATTACGAACGCATCTTGCGCCAGGCGGAGCAGGAGGTCGACATCGTCTTGTGGGATGGCGGTAACAACGATTTGCCCTTCTACGTTCCTGATCTTCAGATTGTGGTCGCCGATCCCCATCGTCCCGGCCATGAGATGGTCTATCATCCCGGCGAGGCCAACGCCCGCACCGCTGATGTCTTTGTGATCAACAAGGTCGATACCGCCGCTCACGAGGATGTCCTCGCCGTGCACGCTAACTTGCGTGAATTACAACCCGATGCCGTCATCCTGGAGGGCGCTTCACCGCTCTTTGTCGATGATCCCGATGCGATTCGCGGCAAGCGTGTCCTGGTCGTGGAAGATGGCCCCACTCTGACACACGGAGAAATGGCCTACGGGGCAGGTTGGGTCGCCGCCCGTCGCTTTGGCGCTGCCGAGATTGTCGACCCGCGCCCCTTCGCGGTCGGTTCGATCAAAGAGACCTATGCCAAATACCCCACTACCGGCGACGTGCTCCCGGCGATGGGCTACGGCGACGAACAGATGAAGGAGTTGGAGCAAACGATCAACAACGCCGATGTTGATTTGGTCATCATCGGCACGCCCATCGACCTGGGGCGTTTGCTGACCATCGACAAGCTGACCCAGCGCGTCCGCTACGAACTCCAGATCATCGGCCAGCCCACCCTGGAAGATATTCTCAAGGCGAAATTCCAATAAGAAATGAGGGTGCTGGATTTGCTT
>CAZXXW010000159.1:0-8466 GCA_964644835.1 uncultured Anaerolineales bacterium | reverse complement strand
TCTCGCGATGGCTTAGTTCGTCTAACGGGCTGCTATCCGGCGACCTGGTGCGTTGCTCGAGATAATCCTCGATCACTGTCTCGTTGATCTGGTCGCAGAGATAGCGCCGACCGGCATGGACCGCCCGAATAGCATCGACCACTCCCAGTCCGGAGGTCTCCTTGAGCAAATAACCCTTCACCCCAGCCTTGAGCGCCTGGAAGACATGCTCCTTGGTGGCGTATATCGAAAGGATAACCGCCTCAATATCATCATTCAGCTCGCGGATCTGGCGAGTCGCCTGGATGCCATCGAGGGTGGGCATGTTGATGTCCATGACGATGACGTCGGGTTGCAGTTCTCTTGCTTTTTGGACAGCTTCGCGCCCATCGGCAGCGTGCCCAACCACGTCCATATCGGCCTCTTTGGCCAAGATGGCATTGAGCCCTTCACGCAGGATTTTGTGATCGTCTGCTAAGAGAATCCTAATGGTCATGATTCACGTCCCTTCTACCTTGACGATGATCCTGGCCCCCTCCCCCAAGCTGGATTCGATGTTGAAGCTGCCGCCAACCGCTTCAACGCGTTCGCGCATGTTGATCAAGCCCCACCCGCGCTTCCGCTGATTTTCCATCGAGCTTTCCGGCTCCAATCCGATGCCATCATCTTCGATCTCCAAAAGCACCTGCCCCCCTCGTTGAATGATCCTGAGAGTGACATGGTTGGCCTGAGCATGGCGGGCCACATTGGTCAAAGCCTCCTGGGTGATACGGAAAAGGGCGGTTTCAACCCGCGAAGCCAGGCGCGTTTGCGTATCGCGGCCTTCGATGCGAACATCGATACCGGTGCGCTCCTCGAAGCGATCCCCCAACCAGTGCAAGGCGGCAAACAAACCATAATCATCGAGCACAGCAGGGCGCAAGTCGTCCATGATATCACGTATATCTTGAGAAATTTCATTTACCAGTGTGAGAGATTCGTCGAGGACACCGGAGAGCTCTTTCGATGCGTCCGAGCCGATTTCGGCCTGCGCCCGATTCAAATTGAAAGCCATGACAGCCAGCGACTGACCGACCTGGTCATGCAGCTCACGGGCCAGACGACGGCGTTCGGTCTCTTCGGTTTCGGCCAGACGGGCAGCGAGCGTGCGCAGCTCCTCGCTACGTTGCTGGAGTGACTGCTGGGTAAGAGCATTATTCAAAGCAATCGCGGCCTGATGCCCCAATGCCCATAACATGCGCAAATCGCTCTGATCAAAAGCCTGGGTGCGTGAGAAGCTGTCGGCAAACAGGGCACCCACAGCTTGATCATCGATCAAGAGGGGCGCAGCCAACACGGAGCGAACTATCCTCAAACCGGGATGAACAACTTGCTCGAAATCGGGATTCTCGATCGCATCATCGATGATGTAAGCCTGGCGGTTGCAATAAACTCTGCCGGCGAGACTATGATCGAGGGGCAGGGTTTTCCCAGCCATTAGCTCGTCATCGAGTCCGACCCAGGAGCGCACCGCCATCTGATCTTTATCTTCGTCGTAAAGCCACAACGAAGCCGCCTCAGCGGACGGCAAGGCTGTGACAATCGCCTCGGCTATCGCCTGGAGCAACGTATCCAACTCGAGGTTACTGGTCAACTGCTGACCGACATCCAACAAGGTGGCCAACTCGCGGTTGCGTTTTTTGAGTTCATCTTCGGTCTGGACGCGCTCGGTGATGTCCCGGACGGTCGAAATCATCAAATTTTGACCGTAGATAGGGATGTTCTTGGCAGAAATGATTCTCTTTTCCCCCTGAGCGGTAGTTATCTCGATGCCTTCCCACTCCATTCTGCTGGGGTCTCTGGATAGGATATCGGCCATCACCATGCTTTGAACTTCTTCCCGGTACTCAGGATCAGGATAGACCAATTCGAAGAACGATTCTATATCTCGGAGCTTCCCCTCAGGCCATCCGTAAATCTGTTCGAATCTTGGGTTGAGATAATCAGCCGCTCCCTCATTGATGAAATTGACCGCCAGTCCGATGGGCAGATTATCGAGAATCGTTTTGATGAAGATGTTTCTTTCGGCGAGTTTCTTGCGGGTCTCCACTCGCTCGGTAATATCCCTGTGAATCGAAATCGAATGATCCAGTTCACCGTCGATATAGACCGCGCTGGCGCTGAGCAGCACCGTTCTGTGCTCTCCGTTTTTGGTGATAATAACCATTTCTTCATCGATCAGTTGGCCAGTTTGCAGCCATTGTGAGAACAAATCTCTCGCTTTGGGGACATATTCAGGAGTATAAATCATCTCAACCGGCTTGCCGACGATCTCGTCTTTGCGATAGCCAAGTACATCGAGAGCGCTCTTGTTGATGTCGATGATCGTGCCCTCCGGCGAGATGAAATAGCAGTATTCCGGGTTGCTGTCGAAGAATTGCTGATATTGCTCCAGGTTCTCTTTGAGAGCTTGCTCAGCCTCTACCCGGGCGCTAATGTCGTGGATGATCCAATAAAGTTCATCCGGCTCTTCGGCGTCCGGCGGCATCACGGACACGGTTGCAAGCACGGGGATCAAGCCTCCCTGGCGTGGTTCGAGGCAGAGCTGCCAGCCGCCAACATGACCGATTTCCGGAAGTCGGTCGAGGTGATCGCGGAAGGCTTTCTTGTCAGCTTGACAAACGTAGGCAGCCAGGGGTCGCCCCGTGAGAAAATCAGGGCGAACGCCGATCAAATCGCCCGCGGCCTGGTTGGCCTCTTTGATGATGCCTCCCAGGTCGGTGACAAGGTAGCCATCCGGAGCAAAGCAGAATAAACCTTCATAGCGACGCTTCTCAGCTGCCAGGGCTCGGCGCGCTTGATCCAATTCCTGATTCCGCTGGCGCAGTTCCTCTTCAACAACGTGCAATTCATCCAGGGTGGTCATCAATCCTTGGGCCATTTCTGGCCAAATGACGATCCGATCTGGATCATCTTGTTCAATGTCAGTTTGCAGGTCTTCGAGTTGGTGTTTAGCGTTATCTATTTTTCGGGCTAACTGATCCGAATTGATTGTTTCCATAACCTTCCCTCCGAACGATACCTGGCAAAACTACGATTGGCCGATCACTAGAACGACACCACCAAGTATGTCTTGATTATAGCTGAAATAGAAACAAAACATATAATTCCCGTGCGAACTCCACCCCCTTAAATCAAAAAAGCCGTCAAAAAGACGGCTTTATCAGTGCGCTGGGAGGGGGTCGAACCCTCACGTCATCTCTGACATATGGCCCTCAACCATACCTGTCTGCCAATTCCAGCACCAGCGCTTGAGCATTCCGTATTATAATCAGGCAGATATAATTGTCAAGCAAGACTTGAAAGAAACTTGAAGGAGAGAAAAAAATGCCGATTGTACTAGACGCGATGGGCAGTGATGACTGCCCTCAGCCCGAAGTCGAAGGGGCGCTGAAATTCGCCCAAACGTTTGACGAGCAGGTTTATCTGGTCGGGGACGAGTCCCAGGTCAAACCCCTGTTGGAACCGCACCCAAAGATTACCCTGATCCATGCCGAAGACACGATCACTATGGACGACAAAGGCCTCAAGCTGGCCCTGAAAGCCAAGCGGCGAAACTCGAAAACGTCGATGGCCATTGGTATGGACCTGGTCAAGGAAGGAAAAGCAGAAGCGTTCATCACTGCCGGGAACACCGGCGGCGCGCTGACGACAGCCTATTTTCGGCTGGGCGTGATGGAGGCCGTCGAACGCCCCGGCCTGACCGCTCTCGTGCCGGTCAGCGGGGGGCACTGCGTCGTGCTTGACATCGGCGCCAACCCCGACTGCAAACCGGAACATCTCGTTCAATTCGCCGTGATGGGCAGCATCTACGCCCAGACGATTTCCCAACTCGAGAACCCCCGCGTTGGGATTCTCTCCAACGGCGAGGAAGCAGGCAAAGGCAATGATCTGGTCAAGGAAACCTTCCCGCTCCTCGATTCGAGCGACTTGAACTTCATCGGTAATATCGAGGGCAAGGAACTCTTCGGCGGGCAGGTCGATGTCGTCGTCACGGATGGCTTCACCGGCAACGTGCTGATCAAATCGAGCGAGGCGGTAGCCAAATTGCTCGTCGATGAACTCAAAAAAGCGCTGATGAGCAGCCCGCGCACCAAGATCGGTGCGCTGCTGGCAAAACCGGCGTTTGAGCAACTCAAAGCCTTGATGGACCCGGACGAAATCGGCGCCGCGCCGCTTCTGGGCATCGACGGCTTGGTCTTCGTTGGGCATGGCCGCTCCAACGGACAGGCGATTTTCTCGGCTCTGCGCGCTGCCAAAGAAGCCGTCGAAGCCGATCTGATGGCGGCGATCAGCGCAGCCATCCAAACACAATTAAACAAACAAAAGGTACAAGCATGAGTCAATCCCGCATCGTCGTTACAGGAATGGGCGCGATCACGCCCCTGGGCAGTTCAGTAGCACAATTTTGGGACGGTCTTATTCAGGGCCGCTCCGGCGTGCGTAAGATAACCTTATTTGACCCCGACGAGTTGCCCTGCCAAATTGCCGGCGAAGTGCCCGATTTCAAACCCAAAGATTTCATGGAAAAGAAAATGGCCCGACGGGTTTCGCGCAGCTCGCAGATGGCCCTGGCAGCCACCGTTCAGGCGATCGAGGACGCCGGTTTATCCGAGCCGCTGCCGGAACCGGAGCGGGCTGGGATCGTCTATGGAACCGCCATCGGCGGACTGGACAGCTTTGTCGATGGAATCGAGATTTTCAACAAAAGAGGGTTGCGCTACGTCAGCCCCTTCGTCTTGCCCGGCGGGATTCCCAATCTATCGGCCCACCTGATCTCGATGCGCTTCCAATGCCTGGGGCCCACGCTGACCTTGACAACAGCCTGCGCCACCGGGACTCAAACGATTGGTGAGGGCGCCAAGTTGATCCAACGCGGCGATGCCGACATCATCATCGCCGGAGGGACGGAGGCGTTAGTGCGCGATTTTTCGATTGCCGGATTCTCAGCCATGCGGGCGCTGCCGACCAATTACAACGACAAGCCCGAAAAGGCTTCGCGGCCTTTCGACGCCGAACGGGAGGGATTCATCTTCTCGGAGGGGGCGGGAACGCTGGTGCTGGAGAGCCTGGAACACGCCCAGAGCCGGGGCGCCACAATCCACGCCGAGGTGCTCGGCTACGCCTCCGCCGCGGATGGGTATCACATCGCCGCGCCCCACCCCGAAGGTGAAGGAGCGATCCGGGCAATGGAATCAGCCCTCGAGGACGCCGCGGTGCCCCCCGTTGAAATCGACTACATCAACGCCCACGGCTCCTCAACCCCCCTGAACGACGTGATGGAAACCAAGGCGATTAAAGCTGTCTTCGGAGAACGCGCCGATCAGATCCCGATCAGTTCAACCAAATCGATGATCGGGCACCCGATGGGCGCCTCAGGCGCGCTGGAAGCGATCGCCTGCATCCACACAATCCAAGAGGGGAAGATTCACCCAACGATTAATTACGAAAACCCCGATCCCGAATGCGATCTCGATTATGTGCCCAACCAGGCCAGGACAGTTGCCGTGAAAACAACTTTGTCGAATTCCTTCGGCCTGGGCGGCCAAAACGCCTGCCTGGTCTTACGTCGTTACCCGTAATCTGCAAACTGTATATCGTTTACTGAAATATATTAGGAGTATGCTATGAAAATTACACGCAACGATAAATTGATCAACCGCAATGCTCAAATCGGCAAAATCACAAGCATCGCCAGCCTCTTGATTCTGGGCGCGGGGATGTTCATCACCTTCACGCAGCCGGAAAGGGTGAGCTGGTCTTTGCTGGCTCTACTGGTCGGATTTTTGCTCTCGCAGATCGGCATTTACTTCACCAACCGCTGGGGGCGCAACCCGAGGCCCGATGAAGAGATCGACAATGCCTTGAAGGGATTTGGCAAAGATTATCACCTCTTTCACTATGCAACTCCAGCCTCCCATGTGCTCGTCGGTCCGGCAGGGGTATGGGTCTTTTTGGTCAAAAGCGTCTCCGGGACGATCGTTTTCGACAAGGACAAGCGACGCTGGAAAAGAAAAGGCGGCGGTTTGCTGGCCTGGTATTTAAAGATTTTCGCCCAGGAAAGCATTGGCCGTCCCGATCTGGAGATTCCTTCAGAGCGGGATGGTCTCCAAGATTATCTTGATGAGCAGCTGCCCGAAAGCGATGTTTCGGTACAGGCTGCGTTGGTCTTCACCAATGAAAAGGTCGACATCCAAGTCGCCGACGCGCCGGCCCCAACCCTGCACGCCAAACAACTGAAAGATTATCTGCGCAAGCAAGCCAAGAAAAAGCCGATTGCCAGTTATGAGATCGAGGCCGTGGAGCAAGCGCTGGAGGGGTAGCGGCGTAGAAAACGCTTTTAGCAGAAATCCAGGAAAAGACGTCTTCGTTCAACCTAAAAGCAAAACCCCCGGTGGAGATTCCATCCGGGGGTTCTCTTGTTAGGGGAAAATCTGTTAGCCTTCGAGGAAATCTTGGAGCGACTTCTTGCTGATCCGGTAGGCTTTGCCCAACTTACGGGCTTTGAGGTCACCGGCATCGATGGCGGCAATGACATCCTCCTCAGCGACTTTCAAGACCTGAGCAACCTCTGAAGGGGTCATCACATCGGGCATGCCACCAGCGGGAGCAGCGCCCCCTCCCTGTTGGCCCTGACCCTGAGCGCCGGTCATGCCTTGCAGCGATTGATTGAGCAAGTTGCCAACACCCATACCGGCCCCGATCCCGGCGGTCAAACCGGCGCCACCGCTGGGGTTTTCAGCCGCAGCCCGCAATGCATCGGCGGCCTGTAATTGGGTGTAGGTCTGCATGTCCAACATGCCCATGGCGCGCAGTTCCTCGGCGGATTTATCGGACGGCTTGAGATTGGAAATCAGGAACGATTTTAGAGTGAGACCGAGAGAAGCAAAATGATCTTGCGCCTTGGCGCGCACCCCGGCGCTCAACTCGTTGACCAGGCCGATCAAATCGACGACGGAATGTTTGGCTGCCGTCTCGCCGAGCAGGTCAGTCAAATCGGAGATCAGCACGCCGCGCAAACGGTCTTCGATTTCGCTGGTGCGGAAAGCGCCCAAAGACCCGACCACCTGGGTGACGAATTGCTGCGGGTCGGCGACCTGGAAGCTGTAGGTGCCAAACCCCTGCAAGAGAGCAACGCCAAGTCCCATGTTGGGATTGCGCACAATAATCGGCTGAGGCGTGCCCCATTTGTGATCGACAAACTCGCGCATGGAGACAAAATAGACTTCCGCTGTAAAGGGGGTTCGATCGCCAAACGCTTTGCCAACGAAGTCGATCAAACGGGGAATGTTGGCTGTGGCAATCGTGTGACGGCCAGGGCCAAAAACATCCAAAGCGCGGCCATCACGGAAGAAAACCGCCGCCTGAGATTCCCGTACAATCACCTGAGAACCGATGCGAAAGTCTCCAGGTCCGCTCTCCGGAAACCGCTGAACGATTCGATCGCGCATCTCATCGGCGTATTCTATAACATCAAATATTCTAGCCATTCCTAAACCTCCAGACTGATTTCAACTTATAGTGCCGTGGACGGTGACACTCGCTTGCATTATTCCTCGGTGATGATCTCTTTGCGACGGTTGAACAATTCTACGCTCTCGCGAGCACGAGTGACCAAGTTACGGATCGCAGCAGGCAAGCCGTCGGTGCCGATCGAGGTTTCGACATTGTCGATGGCGCGGCTAATCTCATCAACCATCTCGAGCATGGCAGCATCATATTGATAGATGTTGGTCAATTCCTCTTGGTTGATTTTGATCGCATCAAAAAATCCGGCATAGCCGTAAGAAGCCCGGCGGACCTTATCGACAAACGTTTGTAATTTCAAAACCGCTTTCTCGAGATCATCGACATAATTGAGCTCCCCTTGACTGACAAGGTCTTCCTGGAGCGCCGAGACCCGGCGCACTTGTTCCTCGAAACGATCGGCGATCGTCTCGCGAAGGGTCTTGTCGGCCGAACGCCGGTGCTGGCGTTCCATATAACCGTCGAAACCAGGAATTTTGCTAACTATCTTTTCCAGGGGGTTCTCCTCAGATTTAATTCTTTCAAACAAATCGGACATTTTTTCCTCCTGTCGGGATCGACAACATCATGATGATACCGCCTGAACTCATCTAGATTATAGCTTGATCATATTCAAAAAGCAATCTTGCAGGTGATCGGGTTCAATCAACACACCTACCTCAATATACGCAAAAATAGGCTTCGAGTTGCATCAAAACAGAACACTTTTGAATTATAATAGCGATGTTGTATCATTCGTCCGTCATTAAGAGACTCGAATCTGCGTGCAAATCGATCGCCAAAGGGGAAATTTGTTCGCAAGAATCGGGAACAAGTACAAACTAGGAAAAGGAGAAAAAAACATGATCGTCACAACCAAAAAGCTATTTGAGGCTGCTTACGGAAATTATGCCATTGGCGCTTACAACATCAATAACCTCG
>CAZXXW010000158.1:3896-8483 GCA_964644835.1 uncultured Anaerolineales bacterium | reverse complement strand
TTGTACACAATGCCAATTTGCCCGGCCTGTGGAACGTGATCGCCCAAGAGACCGGGCGCGGGGTCGCTTCGATAGCATACGGCAGCCCGTGGGCATCACTGGGCTTGATCGCCTATGAAGAAACGATTCTCTATCGCCACCCCGCTCTCACCCTGTTGCGGATTGCTTTGTTAACTTTGCCCCACATCGCCCTGGGGCTTTTGTGGCAGCGATACGCGCTGATCGGCGGAAGCATCGCCATCGCCGAGCACATCGCCTGGAACCGGTGGCTGATCTCACCCCGCTGGCCCATTCCCATGGTGGGGATGGGCTTGATCTATCTCTTCCTCTATCTGGACATCACCGACAAGGAGTCTACATGAAACCAAAACCCTTCCTGATCCTCTTCCTTTTCTCCCTTCTGATCCTACCCGCTTGCACACAGGTGTTGAGCAATCTGGCGAAAATGTCTCGTTTGGAGTTGATGGTTTCTGTGTTGCAATGGGTCTACAAGCGCTTGGATGAACCTGATCAAGATCGCTGGGGGGAACGATGGGAGCCTTACTTGGAAAAACGACCTCATCAGGTTTGTTACAAGGTTCCAACGGATGAAGTGGAAGCGCATTTGGTCACCATGGGACAAGAACTGGCCCAATTGGAAGCAGAATTGGCTCAAAAAGCGCCGGATAGCGAGGTGTTGGACTTGATCCAACGAGTGTTGGAAGAGCAATACGAACGGGGAACAGATGGGACGATTGCATTGCTCCCTTCGGACCAAGTCAGTGCGGACAGCTTGCAATCGCCTCATGATCCTGATGCCACCTATCGTGTCAAAGGAGGCAAGGAATATCGCGGTGGATATGTGGTCAACGTAAGCGAGACGGCAGATGATGAAAACGATATCCAAATGATCACAGATATTCAAGTAGAACCCAACCGAACGGACGACGCCAACTTGATGGAGCAATCGCTGGATGATCAAGCTGAACGAAACATCGAAGTGGACAAGATGACAACGGACGGAGACTATACCGGCCCGAAAGGGGAAGAAGCTTGTGAAAAACACAAAGTGGAATTGCGGGCCACGCGCATGCGCGGTGGAAAGAGCTCTTCCGAGAAATGGGGTTGGGAAGAGTACGATTGGGAGATAGATGAAGAGGGGAATCCAGCTCATGTCACCTGCCCCTGTCAAGTGACAATTAGAAGTACCTGTGAAACCAGGCCGAACGGAAGGAAATTTCATCGCCCGCTTCTCTCAAGACGAACAATGTGGCAGTTGTCCTTTCTTCCAAAATGAGTGCCGTGTCCAAGAACGCGTGCGGGTTGGGCCAACCCTTTATTTCCAACAGCGAACAGTGGAAGTAGCCCGAAGACGACAACAACCCCATCCAGAAGATACACCCCTGCGAGTGTTGGCAGAAAGCAAAGTGCGTTCGCTCAAGAGGGCTTTCCCGGGTAGCAAACTTCCCGTGCGTGGATTGATTAGAGCGCGGATGATGCTTTATTTGGCTGCGTTCGCTCTGCGTCCCCGAAGGGGAATGATCAATTTGCGCCGCTTGCACCAACATATGAGCGAAAAAGCTGATGAAACTGACCAAAACATGGCTATTATTTTGTCGTTGCTCAAAAAACATCTTGGACACAGTTTGAAAAGCATTTTTCGACATATTCTGGACACGCAATTTATTTTTCGTCTTCAACCAACTTTGAGGCTTTCAAGGTAGGTTTTTTCAGGAGAGCCACATTTGGAGAACCGTTAACGTGGGAACCCTTGGACGGGCGCCGAGCTTGCCGGATTGCCAAATATCTCGATCAGGGAGGCTACCGTGACCCTGAAGAAGCGTGCGAAGCAATTCACGCGGTCATGATCGAAAACATGATCCGCTTAGAAAACGCCTTGCGACCCCATATTGAGCGGTTGGATATGTAGCTTGGAAGGCTTTAGACTTGACAATATTATATCGGATAAAGGATAATAGATCATATCCGATACCGATACTCTTGTAAGGAAATTCTCCGACGATGATGTCAAGATGCTAGAACCACGCTTGCGCCAGCGAATCGATCAAAAAAAAGAGCGCTTGGATGCCCTCCGTCCGCTGGATGCGGGCGTGGTGGCGCGCCTGCGCGAACAAATCAACCTGGAATGGATCTATAACTCCAACGCCATCGAGGGCAACACGCTTACCCTCCAGGAGACCCGCCTGATTCTGGAGACAGGCCTGACCGTTGGCGGCAAGAGCCTGCGTGAGCACTTCGAAGTCACCAACCATCAAGAAGCGATCAAGTATATCGACAGCTTGTTGGAACAAAACGTGGCCATCACACCGAATCTCGTGCGCCAGATTCACAAATTGGTCTTGAGTAACATCGATGATGATAACGCCGGACAGTATCGCCGCACACCGGTTCGCATCGCTGGGGCTGACCACACCCCGCCGGAAGCCTGGGAAATTCCCCGCCTGATGACCGAGTGGAGCGACTGGCTGAACGCCCAGCAAAGCGAGATACACCCGGTTGCATTGGCCGCCCTGGCGCATCATCGCCTGGTTGCCATTCATCCCTTCATTGACGGCAATGGTCGTACAGCCCGTTTGGTCATGAATCTCAGTTTGATGCGCAAAGGGTATCCGCCCACCGTCATCCGCAAGATTCAGCGCAAACAATACTATCGTGTTTTGGCCCAGGCCGATCAGGATAACCCGGAACCGCTGGTCAACTTTGTGGGGCGTAATACCGAGCGAAGCCTAATTCTCTATCTGGAAGCCTGCACCCCGCAAACCGGTCCCAAACCCACTGACGAGCAATGGATCCCCCTGCGAAAGGCCGCCGAAGATGTTTCCTACAGCCAGGAATATCTCAGCCTGTTGGCGCGCAAAGGTCGCCTTGAAGCGATCAAGCGGGGGCGCAATTGGTATACCACCAAGAAAGCTGTTCAGGCCTATCGTCAGTCTGTCAAAGAAGACTAGCCTAACCTAACCATCGTGAGATTCCCATGAACCTTCCCTACGTCATTGACAATCGCGAACAACATCTGGGCAGATTGGATTGATCAATTTACAGATGAGTGGTTCGATGGGTTCCCTTGTCTGTACCCAGAGCATGAAAGCAATTGTCCGGGCGTGGCTTTTGGTGTAGAATGTGTAAAATACGTATTTTACATAAAGGAGAACGCTATGACCTTTGCCCAAAAAGTAACCCGAACGGAATTAGCCCGAAGTACCCGACGCGTGCTTGACAATGTGCAGCGGGGTCGCGCCGCTGTAATCGAGAAACACGGCCAACCAGAAGCGGCCATCTTGGACATTCTCGATTATTATATCTTGCGAGCCGTCACCCAATATCAATCGGAATCGATGGAAATCGATCTCGAGAAAGGCCTGAGCAGGGAAGCTGTGGCCGCCTGCCAGGAAGAGGAAGACGCCTATGTCCTCGTGGTCAGGCATTACCTGGCCGAGACGATCAGCTTATCCCGGGCCGCCGAATTGCTTGGTGTTCCTGCCCTGGAGTTGCGGGCCCGTTTTCAACGCTTGGGCCTCCCCCTGCGCACTTCTCCAGAGGATGCTGAAGAAGCCCTTGAAGACGCCGATACGTTGGCTGGCTTATGAGGGATGCAGCCAGGCCAGCAATGCTTTTTCTTGACAACACCGTACTGAGTAATTTCGCCCTTGCCGACGCAGCGCAATTGATCATGGCCCTATGGCCAGAACAGGTTGGGACCACGCAAGCCGTCATGGATGAATATCAATTTGCTGAGCAGCATGACTTGTTGCCAACGGGTAGGTGGAACGATCTCCCCGTCTTTGCCGTGACGGAAGAGGAGCAAAAACTCGCTGAAACATTCTCCCGCCGACTGGGGAGAGGGGAACGCACGTGCATCGCTGTGGCTCGGAAGCGTAAGGGGATATTTGCCAGTGACGACGCTGACGCTCGTGCA
This sequence comes from uncultured Anaerolineales bacterium, assembly GCA_964644835.1. Classification (GTDB taxonomy): domain Bacteria; phylum Chloroflexota; class Anaerolineae; order Anaerolineales; family UBA11858; genus JAYELX01. The sequence continues at coordinate 4,567 of CAZXXW010000158.1, read as the reverse complement.
GCAGCTACAAAATTGGGGCTTCCCGTTACGGGCACGGTGGGCATATTGCTTCAAGCAGTCAGACGGTCGGTCATCTCTTTGCCTCAAGCGAATGAACTTTTGGAGAAGATGATCGCGGCCGGTTATCGTTCACCGGTTGATCGCCTGGATTCGTTGCTATGAAAATGATCGTGAGATTCCCATGAACCTTCCCTACGTCATCGACAACCGCGAACACATCCTGGCGGATGTGCTCAACCGCCTGCTGCGCCACGACGACGTCCACGCCCTGGATGTGGCCACCGCCTACTTCAACATCGGCGGTTTTGACTTGCTTCAAGAAGGTTTGGATGAACTGGACTCCTTCCGCCTGTTGCTCGGCGCCGAACCCGGCAGCGGGGACGATATTGGCTTGCAGGTGCGCCGTGACCTGGACGCGGCTCCCTACGATGAAGCCACGCTCGACCTGGTCGAAACGCTGATCCGCTACCTGCGCCGGGAAACCGTCTCGGTGCGGCTGTACCAGTGCGGCTTTTTGCACGCCAAGGGCTATCTCGCCTTTGCCGATCGGATCCCGGACGACCGCTTCACACCCGTGGCCGGGATCGTCGGTTCAAGCAACTTCACCCGGGCGGGGTTGACCAGCAATCAGGAGCTCAACCTGACTCACAAGGCCGTGATCGATCCCACCG
>CAZXXW010000158.1:0-3796 GCA_964644835.1 uncultured Anaerolineales bacterium | reverse complement strand
TTGACCAGCAATCAGGAGCTCAACCTGACTCACAAGGCCGTGATCGATCCCACCGAAGCAGATGACCCTGCTGCGGCCGCGGCCGTTCAACCGATGTTGCAAGCTGAGCAATCCCAAAACCCGCCTGACTTAGCCCCATCCACTCGTCGGGCGGTCAAAAGCGAAGTCGGTGCCCGCGCCATCCTGGAACTCCTGGATTGGTACGACACCCGCTGGGACGAATCCCACCCTTACAAAGATGAACTGATCGCCCTGCTGAATCAGTCTAAATTTGGGGAGTTTGAGTACACGCCTTACCAGATCTACCTGAAGACGCTGTATGAGTATTTCAAGGATGAGCTTGGCGAAGACGGCCTGCAACCGACCGGGACGCGCTCGGCCATCGAACTGACCGAGTTTCAGGGCGACGCCGTCCAAAAAGCGCGCCGCATCCTAGCCCGCTACGATGGGGTAATGATCGCCGATTCCGTCGGGCTGGGCAAGACCTGGATTGGCAAGAAATTGTTGGAAGACTACGCCTACCACCGCCGCCAAAAAGCGTTGGTGATTTGTCCGGCTTCGTTGCGCGAAATGTGGCAGAAAGAACTGCGCGAGTCAACCATCTCGGCTGATGTCATCTCACAAGAAATCATGGGGCGAGAAGAATTCGACACCCGTGATTACAACGACGTGGATGTGATCCTGATCGATGAGTCCCACAACTTCCGTAACCACCTTTCCAACCGCTATGAGAACCTGGGACGCCTGATCGGCGCCAATGGGGGTCTGGGCCGGGAAGGCGAGCGCAAGCGCTTAATTCTGCTCACGGCCACGCCGATCAACAACACCATCTTCGATCTCTACAACCAGATCATGCTCTTTGCTCAAGACGACCGGACCTACTTCTCCGCTGCGGGGATCGGCGATTTGCGCACGTTCTTTCTCAAAGCCCGGCGCCAGGCCGATAAAAGCGGTGGCAACCAGATGGTTGCCATTTTCAATCTTTTGGAAGAAGTCGTCGTCCGCCGCACCCGTTCCTTTATCCGCGATAAGTATCCCAAAGCCACCATCGGGGGACAAACCATCCACTGGCCGCAGCGGGTGCTCCGCACCGTGCGATACAACCTGGCCCAAACCTACACCAACTTGTACAACGACATCGTCGCCGGGATCGAGTCGCTGCGCCTGTCCCCCTACAGCCTGGAAGATTACAAACACCGCGTCGCTGACAAAGACGAGATGGAGCTGGGCCGGGAGCAAGCCTTGGTGGGCATCTTCAAGAGCCGCTACCTGAAGCGCTTTGAGTCCAGCGTGGCCGCCTTTCGGATCAGCATCCACCGCGCCCTGGAATTTCAGCAAACCTTTTTGTCGCTCCTGGACCAGGGCCGCTTGTTGGATAGCGCTTCCTTCCGGGAAGCTTTGCGCTATTTGGATCGGGAAGGGGAAGACGATTCCACCGCGCCGGTTTCCCGCGTCGGGGAGATGAATGCCCACACCGAGGCCCAGGAGCTGCTTGATTCGCTGCCGGTGTTGAATGCCGCTTTGTACGATTTGCCCCGTCTCCGAGCGGCGGTCCAGCACGACATCGACACCCTGACCAAGATTTGGAACCGGATAACAGAGATCACGCCCGAGCGTGACGCCAAATTGGAGAAGCTCAAAGCCCTGTTGAGCGAGGATCTGAAGGGGGAGAAAGTACTCCTTTTCACCTACTACAAAGATACCGCCCAATATCTCTACGATCAACTCCGCCAGGATGATGACTTCTTGGCCGCGGCCGGAAACCCCCGTATGGCTCGCATGGATGGCGACATCGCTCCCAGTGATCGAACGGGCCGCATCGCCCGCTTTTCACCGGTGGCCAACGACCGCCCCGAGCTGGCCGGGAGCGAAGGCGAGATCGATGTGATGATCTCCACCGACGTACTCAGCGAGGGCCAGAACTTGCAGGACTGTGGCCATCTGCTCAACTACGACTTACATTGGAATCCCACCCGCATGGTCCAGCGGGCAGGGCGGATTGATCGCATCGGCTCAAGTTTCGACAAGCTGTGGGTCTACAACGTATTCCCCGAAGACGAACTCGAGAATTTGTTGGGCTTGGTCGACAGCCTCAACCGCAAGATCCGCGCCATCGACCAGGCCGGATTGCTCGAGACCAGTGTCTTGGGCGAGACCGTCCACCCCCGCAGCTTCAACACCCTGCGGCGCATCGCCGAGGAGGATGAAGCTGTCTTCGCCGAGCAAGAAGCCCAGACCGAGTTGGTCAGCACGCAATTCTTGATGGCCACCTTGCAAGATATGCTCGCCGAGAGCGACTTGGATCCCGAAGCCTTGCCCGATGGCATTCACTCGGGGCGGGAGAAAGATGAGTACCGCGGCTTGTTCTTCTACTTCACCGCGCCCCCGGCCAAGGAGGAGGGTGGCCGCCGTCACTTCTGGCGCTACTACGATGCGGAAACTGGCGCCATCACCGAAAACCGTTACGAGATCATCAACCTGATCCGCTGCGAGCGAGACGAGGAACGGGTGATCGGTGAAGCCGATGTCTTCGAAGTACAGGAGAAAGTTGTCGAAGACATCCTGTCCAGCGTACAAAGCCAGGAAGCCCTGGAAGCGGCGCCCAAGATTTTGGAGAACGTGCAACAGCACGTCAGCACCTTGTTGCAAGGCCAAATCGACAATCCGGAGCTTTCGCGCCAAGAGGTGCTCACAGCCTTGAAGTCGCTTCGCGAGCCATTACCCGGTCCCTATCTCAAGGACCTGGAGAGTGCATACCAAAGCTACCAACGCGATGGTGACGTTGCCGCGCTGTTGGAAGCCGTTCATTCGCTAGAAGCGGCAGAAGAGGGTGCGTCGAAGAAACCAGAAGCTAAAACTCGCCCCCTGACTGCCGGTGATTTGCACCTGGTTTGTTGGGAGTATGTCTGGTCGTGAGTGAGAGGTGATTTGATGGGAAAACCTGAACATGTAGCAAACCTAGAGCAAGGTGTAGAGTTTTGGAATTGCTGGCGTAAGAACAATCCAGAGATTGGACCCGTTTTGACGGGAGCTAATTTATTTCGTGCAAATCTTGAAGGCGTCGATTTTTCGAACACAAATCTAAGAGGAGCCAATTTAGAAGCCGCAAAACTTGTAAAAGCAAATCTGCACAATGCTGAACTTCAGAGTACGTTGCTCATGCGTGCAGCTTTACATGGCGCTAACCTACAGCATGCAAACTGTGTGCAGGCTAATTTTGAAGGTGCTGTTTTAAAGGGCGCTTGTCTCCATCAGGCCAACTTCGAGAGAGCGAAATTAAATGGGGCAAGATTAACGTTTGCCACGATGAAGGCGACAAAGTTTACCAACGCAAATCTGATTGATGCAGATTTTTCAGGTATTGACAGCGAAAATGTGGATTTTCAAGGAGCTAAACTCAGAAACGCTAACTTTCAAAAAGCAATTCTAAAAAGGGCAAATTTGCAAAACGCTAACCTCATTGGTGCTAATTTACGAGAAGCGAACATGAAAAATGCTTCCTTGACCGGAGCTAATCTGCGCAATGCTTCGTTCGTTGAGACGATCATAAAAGAGGCAAATTTTGATAATTGTAAGATCTATGGTATCTCAGCATGGGATTTGATCGGTGAGCCATCGAGTGAAAAAAACTTAATCATTAACCCAAGCGCCAAACCTAATGTCCAAGTGGATAACCTGGAAGTTGCTCAGTTTGTGTATTTACTACTTGCAAACAAGAAGCTCCGAGAAGTTATTGATACTATCATGGAATGTTTAGAGCCACAAAGCATCTCCAAAAACCATTTCCGGTTTTTTC
>CAZXXW010000157.1:0-8617 GCA_964644835.1 uncultured Anaerolineales bacterium | reverse complement strand
CGACAAGGCCGACATCGCCCGATGTTAGCCGGTCGTCCTGGACGCGCAGCAATTCGACGCCGTTGACGCCCAGCCACAGCTCATTTCCCACGCAGCCCGCCGAGATATGATTGGCCACGTTGCCGGTCTGAATGGCCTCACTGGACGCCATCGCGCCATCCCCCAGCAAAGTCAGTTGGCGGTTCTCCCAAATCCCAATCCCATACTCCCCCTGCCCGTTGATCACAAAAAGATAGTAATTGTAGCTCTGCATGTCCAGGCGGCAGATGACGCCAAAGCGGTCCGCCTCAGGGCCGGCCAGCTTTTGGACATCGACCTCGATTTGGACATCGGCCAACTCCTCTCCGGCGTTGACCCAGAACAGGTTCTGATTGGTGTTGACATACAGGCGGTAGCCATCATCTTCGTAATCGAGAATCCCATCGGCCTCGCGGTAATGCTCCCAACCGCTGTTGGGATCGGAAAAATCATCCTGGGCGATGACCACCTTGGTGGCGGTGGGCGAAGGCTCGATGGTGGGAGTCGCCGTGGGCGGGAGCGGCGTGGACGTAGCCGTGGGAGGCTCCTGTGTTGGGGCTGGGGGATTCGTTTCCGTGGGCGGCGGCGCTGTTTCGGTGGCAGGAACGGTTTCCGTCCCCGCGCAGGCCGACCCAACGATTAAAATAAAAAAGAATCCGGCGGTGATCAACAATGTCTTTTTCATGATGTTCTCCTATGCTGTAATGAAATGAGTACAAATCGAACACAGATAACGCCGATGCTACGAATTCACGCTGATATTCAGAATGAAAAATCCGTGTCGCCGTAGGCGTGCCGGTGGCAAATCCATAAAATCCGCGTCATTCGCGTTCTATGATAACCAGGGCTGAAACTACTCCCCATTAATGTCACCCACCTACTGCTTCAATCAAAGCCGGGGGGACCCAGAAATCGCCGTAGCCGATGAAAAGCAGGGTGATCGAGAGCAGCAACAGGAAGATACCAAACCAAATCAAGACCCGATCCTTGGTTTCGTAATCCAGTTCCCGCAGCCAGGTGCGCGGCCCGACGCCGAAGGCGCGTAAATCCATCGCGTCGATGATGTCTTCGCTGCCGATGATCGCATGGATAGTCACCGGCACCATGATGGGCGCAAGTTTGCGCACCTGTTGAATCAAGCCCCCTTCGATCTTGTCAAGCTCATAGCCGCGGGCGCGCTGGGCGTCCATGGTCAGTTGAAAATCACGCCCGAAGGTGGGAATGAAACGCATGGTCAAATCCATGGCATAGGCAATTTTGTCGGGCAGTCCCAGGCCGCGGAAAGTGACGCCGTAGTAAGCCGGGTCAAGCGAGTAGGGGATCAGGATCGTCATCACGGCGATGCTGAAGACGCGCACCAACTGGCTCAGGGCAAAGAAAAGCCGCTCCACGGTGATATTCAAAGTTGGTCGCCAGCCAAAGATTTTGAAGGGCGCTTCCAGGCTGCGGATGAGATGCTCTTGCTCGTAGACTTCCATTCCGCCGCGGCCGGTCAAAAAGGTCAAAAAAGCGAAGAAAAAGATGAAGCCGCCGATAAATAAGAACGCACGCCGCATCTCTCGCCAAGTCACCCCCGATGTAAATAAGGTGATTAAAGCAATCAAAAGCAAGGGAGTCAGAAAGCGGATATCCCAAAAGAAGAGCGTGGAGGCCAGGAAGCAGCCGTAGAAAATCAGCCAGGCGCGGGGATCAAACCATTGGATTAAGGATTTGCGGTCGCGGTAACGCCAGGTTACAAGCATAGATTTTTAGGGTTGTCAGTGACCGGCACAAGTGCCGGTCACTGAAGACAAGTTATTGGTTAGCTGTCCGCCGGTTGAGTTCCAGAGCGTCGCCGTGTCCTGCGTGCCGTTGGCAAGCGGCTGATGCAAAGGAGTATCGAAACCAGGACAACGGAAAAACTAGATTTCGATACTCCCTTCGTTTTACTTCGGGAACTCAATTGGCGTTTTTCCTTACCACTCGAGTAGCTGGTTTTCTAGCGCCCTGACTGTCGCTGAACAGCATCGTACGCGGCGACCAGCAGCGGCACCAGGATAGCGGCGAAGATCAGGTTGGGGCCGGCAGCGGGCAAGAACTCGCCGACGATCGCGGCTGCGGGCGAGAAGCCATTGATCCAGATGTCGGAAATGGCGGCAAAGCCAATCCCGATGATGTTGCCGAGCATGCCCCAGGTTACGGCCGCGGCGATGTCGATGTTGTCGCCAAAGGCAAACCGGACGATCAGCACCAGGATGAAGCCGATCACGATGGACAGGCCGGCAAACCAGGTGATGGTGGCATCGCCAAAGATATTATTCTCCGGATCGAAGAAGAGCATATTGGCCTGGCTGCGGTTGAGCAAGAACAGCAGCACAGCAACGGCAGAAAGGGCACCGCTAACCCACAGGACGGTGTTCATGCTCTTTTTCTTGTCCTTGAAGAGCAGGGCCATGCCGGCAATGAAGCCGATCAGGCCGTTGCCCACGCTCCACTGCGGGGAGAGGCCGAAGCCGGTCAGGGCGTCGCCGAACATATTGCCCACTGCCCCGGAGAAGAAGCCGACTACAGGGCCAAAGGCGTAGCCAAAGAACATGGGAATGGCCACAGCCGGACGCAGCGACACCTGGCTGAGCGAGGGAACGACGAAGACCGTGCCGTTGAACAGCCAGGAGAAAACGGCGTACAAGGCCGCGCCGATAGCCATCCAGACAACCTCACGGGTGCCCACTTGCCAGGCCTCATTCTCTCGGGTCAGGTAGTAGACCAGAAAGGCGAGCAGCAGGCCAATGATCACAAACACAAACCGCAAAACGGGATTCTCCCCGGTTTGCAAGCGTTCCATCCCCAGGACGTTGCCGCCGACATAGATCAGCAGCAAGAAAACCACCAGGGTGGCAACAAGGGTCCATAAAACCGATTGAAGTCTCTTATCCATCTCTCAAACTCCTTTCCTAAATCAAAGAACCAATGAACTAAATATGTGCCAGCGCTTCGGCACGCATGAACTGTTCGGTTTGCTCCTTTCGTTCCAGATTGGCTTTCAACAGCGAGGTTGGCACCAGGCGGCAATCTTGGAGTAATGTCAAATCGGCCAGGATCTGCTCCGGGGGGCCATCGGCAGCGACATCGCCATCGGCGACGATGATGACGCGGTTGGCGTAAATCACGGCCATGTCGACATCGTGGGTGACAAACAAAATCGCCTCGAAGCCCGGCATGGTTAGGATCGAGTCCATGAAGCTCATATAATTCTCGTAATCCTGACCAGCAGTAGGCTCATCCATCACTAATATGCGTGAACGCATCGCCAAGATAGCAGCTATGCTGACCCGTTTTTGTTGGCCAAAAGAAAGCGCCAGCGAGGGATCATCCTTTCTATCGGTCAAATTGACGATCTCAAGAGCTTCGTCCACCTCCTTTTCGATCTGTTCGGGTGGATGCTTGAGATTGGTCGGGCCAAAGGCCAATTCTTTTCGCACCGTCGGAGCGAAGAGCATGTGACTGGGACTTTGAAACACGTACCCAAGCGTGCTGGCAATTTGGGCCACGGTCGCTTTGCAAGTATCGCGCCCTTCGACCAGCACCTGGCCCGATTTAGGCTCCAGCAAGCCGATGGCGTGCTTGACCAGAGTCGTCTTTCCGGCTCCATTAGGCCCCAGGATGGCGATGACATCGCCGCGGTTGATCTCCAAGTTGATGCCGTGGAGCACCTCGACACCTTCTTCCCCTTCGCCGTAACTGAAGCCAACGTCTTGGAATTCGACCAGGGGGATATGGTCTTCATCGCTGACGCTGGGAAGCATATCAAGCCCAGGGGGAGGAGGATCCTGTTTAGCCCGGGTGATGACCATCTCAGCAGGGAGCTTGACTTCGTGGTAATCAACCATCTCTATTAACCCCGGCAGATCGCCGAGGTAACGGATCTGGCCAGCTTGCATGAACAAGATTCGGTCGGGGTTGATGCGGAGCACGTCTTCGACGCGGTGTTCGACGAGCAGGACGGTGATACCTTCATCGGCGAGCATCCGCACGGTGTCGAGGGTCTCCTGCGCACTGGCCGGATCCAGGCTGGCCAGGGGTTCGTCTAACAAGAGCAAACTCGGCTGCATGGCCAGCACCCCTGCCAGAGCGACTTTTTGTTTCTCCCCGCCGGATAGGTTGAACGTCTCCCGCTCGCGCAGGTGGCTGATTTTGAGATGCGCCAGGGCTTGATCAACCCGCCTGATGATCTCCTCCCGCGGCAGGCCCAGATTCTCCAGGCCGAAGGCAACTTCGTTGAGCACCGTCGTGCCCAGAATCTGGCGCTCCGGGTCCTGTAACACGGTGCCGGCCTGCTGGGAAATGCGCGCCAGCGGCCATCCGTCAATATCCTCCCCATGAAAGAAAATTTCGCCGCTTTTCTCCCCTTTGTAGCTGTTGGGGATCAAACCGTTGATGCTGCGGATCAAGGTGGTCTTGCCGCAGCCGCTCGCCCCGGCAATCAACAAAATTTCGCCCTCCTCGGCGGAGAACGAAATATCCTCGATAGCTAACGTTTGTCTGTCGCGGTAGCGGAAAGACAGGTTTTCAACACGAATGGGAAGATCAGGTTTCATAGGGTTCTGGGATATATGTTGTTGTGAGAGATTGACCTGGATACTATAAACATTATAACCCGACTCTGACAGAATCGTAGCGCTTTGGCGGGATATATTCCTTCGGAATCGCTTTATTCCCCTAATACGCAACAGAAATCTCTCCAACTCTGGCAAAAAAAATAGCCCCCACAGAATGGTGGCGAAATCCTATGGATTTTTCAACGTCGCATCATGCTTGCCGACTTCTCGCATTCTCAAAACATTTCCGGGGAGACGCTCATATGTCATGCGGTAAGCTTGATCAACGCGGGCTTCATAAACCCCCTTGGCACCTTGGATCGGCTTTGTTTGCAGTTCTGGGTAGCGAGGGTCTTGGGCCAAAAATTCCAAGGCCTTTATAACCTTCTTTTTTAAATGTTCAGGCAAATTCTCATAGGCTTTCTTAAAACTTTCAGTGATCTCTATCTCGGGCATCTTCTGATCCTTGTAGATCTGCAATGGCCTCGTCTACGTCTGAGTAGTGTGTAACACGCCCCGCTTCGATGTCAGCTTGGGCATCTCTTTCCATCTCTTGCCAACGTTTTGTCCAAAACCAAGCCTGATCCGCAGGAATAGTGATTTGTTTTTCAATCACTAATTTTCCGCTCTCATGAAGGCGAAAAGTGACAGCATCGCCTTCGTGAAGATCAAGCGCAGCTCGCAATTCCTTGGGCACAGTAATTTGCCCTCTCGCCCGCAAACGAGACCTATACTCTACTTGTGATGACATGGTAATCTCCTCGTATTATTTTTTCATCTTTTCTGATTTTCGCACATTCAGAATATACAAAATTATATCATGGTCTTCTATCATGACAAGGGCAAGAACTTCTAATGATGCGGGAAGGATAGAATTTAACAATGATGGAGCGCATCGCTTTGAGCAACACGCCTCTTGGGAGTAAATTCGTGCACTTCGTGCACTTCGTGGATTCCTTATCTCTTCGGCAAACGGCGCAATTGGACGATCAAAGTCCCCGCGCCGACAGCGATTAAACCGAGCAACGCTTTGCCCGTGACGCTCTCCCCCAGAAACAACACGGCGAAGACGGGAATCCAGATCAACATGGTCCCGTTGATGATGCTCGATTCCATCGCCGTGAGCGTGCGCAGCGTGTGATTCCAAAGCGTGAAGGCGAACGCCGTGTTGACGATTGCCAGCCACAGGATGATGGCCCAGCTTCTCAAGCCGATCGTTGGCGTGCCCTCAATCACCAAGCCGGTGACCAGCAAAGTGATCGCGCCAATGCCCATGCTCACGGCAGTGACAAGCAAAGGAGGATACGCACCCGAACGGTTGACATCCCGCCCCAGGATCGACGAAGCCGCATTGGTCAACACGCCGACGAGGGCAATCACAACGCCGATAACCTGAGTCTGTGGGATAGCGACCGGATAGAAGTAAACAAAGGCACCGAGCAGGGCCAACAAAATACCGGTCCATTGAAAGCGGGTAGGATACTCAGACAGAAACGCCATACCCAAGAGCGCCACAGCCACACTGCTGAAACTCCACAGCAAGTTGACCGTGACGGCGGGCAAATGGTCTAGAGCAAGAAAAGATGCCCCCTGCGTGCCAGCATAGAAAAGCAAGCCCAGCAAGATCAATCGGCCCCAGAGAGCTTTGGGCAAGCTGCGGAGATCATGCTGCATTCGCTTGAAAAGAACGACGATGGCCAGGCAAACAAACGCCAGCGTGTAACGCAACCCGGCAAAGGTGAGCGGCGGAATCTGCTCCAGGCCGATTTTGATCAATACCCAGGAGGTTGCCCAAAGGAAGACGACCAGCAGGGCTTGGAAGACAGCGACCAAACGTTTGTTCACGAGAATTACCTATAAGCGTTCATAACCCACTTATAGAACGCAGTTGACGCAGATATAACTGATTTTCGCGGACAGATATAAAAATCCGTGATAATCCGTCCAATCCGTGACATCCGTGTTCCATTTACCTCTCACTCCCTGCCATCACCGCCTCGCGGATCCCTGCCCCGGCCATCTCCTGCAAGCATCCGGAGAATTTGGCCAACCAGGCCCGCTCGAAATCATAATCTTGTGACATCACAACTTCCTCTTGCGCTATTGGAGTCTCGAATGAGAACAACCCGAATTGTAACCCGAACTCGCCCAAACGCAGCCCCATTCTTCCGAACGGAAATACAAAAAGGGCGACCAAATGGCCGCCCTTTACTTTTACGCTCAATTCCAGTATTAATGCATTATCGCATCCACGCCTCGGCTTTTTCGAGATCATAGAACATGCGCACCAACATGCCGCGGTTGGTCGCTACGGTTTCCCAAAACTCGGCATCATCGGCATGCTCCGGCTTGCAGACGATGGCCACCTTGGCAACACCGGGCACCTGCTCGGCGATGAATTTCGCCGCTTCAAACGTGTCGAAGGTGCCCAAAGCATAGTCCAACTCAAGCTCATCACAGAGCACCCGCGTGCAGCCGGATTCTTTGGCAGCCTCGATGATCGCCATGCCGTACGCCATCACCTCTTCAAGGCTCTCATCTCGCCCGGAGGCTTTTACCCAAAGCAGATCATTGTCTACTTGGAAGCTGTAATCTATGGCCATATGCTGTTGCTGAACGCAATCACACCCGTTTCTAAGGCGAAGCGGCACAGCGGAAGCCCAGGTTGACGAACCAATAGCTGGGGATCGAGCGGTAGCGCACGGACGAGCGCACCCACCAGTAGCCATTGCTCCAGGGTCCGCCGCGCCAGACGCGCTCTTTATACAAGTCCTGATTTTCGCGCCCATCGTCGGCGTCATAGGGATAGGGCTGGATGATCGTGCTGGTCCACTCCCAGACGTTGCCGGACATATCCATAGCCCCGTAGGGGCTGGCTCCGGCGGGGTAATTGCCTACCGGCGAGGTGTCGGCATAGCCGTCGTCGAAGTTGGGATTGGCAATCGTTCGTTCGCAATTGACATCACACAGATTGACGCGCTCCCCGGTGATCGGCTCGTCGCCCCAGGGGTATTTGCGCCCATCGGTGCCGCGGGCGGCTTTCTCCCATTCCGCCTCGGTGGGCAGTCGCCGGCCCGCCCATTCGCAATAGGTCGTCGCCATGTACCAGTTGACGTAAATGACCGGATAGTTGGCATATTCGGGGTTGTCGAAGTAACTATCCCGCGTCTCGGAGCGGTACAAATAGGGGGGATCGCAGACACCGGCGTCGACGCACAGGCCGTATTGCTCGTTGGAGACCTCGAACTTGTCGATCCAGTAATCATCGACGTAGGTCGTGTGGACGGGATTCTCGGGGTAGGCGCGCCCTTTTTCGGTCGAGTTCTGGGCCTCCCAGGAATCGGATCCCATGATGAACTCACCTGCGGGGACGAAGACCTGGACCATGCCGTCCTTCTCAGAGACGCGCGTCGCTCCGGCCTCGAGCTGCTCGGGCTCGGTCGGGGTGGGTTCCGTTGTTGTAGTGGGAGGGACAGCCGTCTCGGTCGGCTCGAGTTCCTCCGTCGGTTCAACTGTAGGTGTTGCTGCGGGGGGCAGGGGGGTGTTCGTGGGCAGACTGGTCAAAGTGGGTTCGATTGGCGCAGGTTCTGTCTCTTGTGCTGTACAAGCACCCGCAAGAAAGCCTAATACTACGACGATCGCGAATAGAAATACAAAATCCTTTTTCATGTTAAGTTGCCTTACTAGAGATGAAGTTGATTGAATTCGGTGCGGCCAGCTACCTGACACCATGATTTCGATTTCCCATCATCACATCGTTCCGGTGAGATCTTTCCACCACATGACGATAGCCTGGCCAACATTGCCGCCCACGAGTATAACACAAGGATATTAAAATTTCTTGTTTTGCCAGGGCTTGACAAAAGAAACACTTCCACCACAAAGACGCCAAGCCGGGGCGTCCATTTGCAGGGCGGCGGTTTGGATGGCGCGGGGCATGGGTTCATCTCAGACCTCCGAGGTCTCTAAGACCTCGGAGGTCTCCCCAGTTGTGTGTTAGAATCTCGCGGCCGTCAGATGAA
>CAZXXW010000156.1:6848-8642 GCA_964644835.1 uncultured Anaerolineales bacterium | reverse complement strand
AAAACTAAGTGTAACCCACGACAACCGTTTTTAGTTAAAAGTGTCCGGTAGTGAACACAGAGATAGAGGTTTTGCCAATGGAAAGGGTGAAGAGAGAACCTGCATCTGGCTGGAGCTAAACCATTGAGTTCTTCCCTGCCTTAATCTTGGTCCGTATCACCTCCTTCAAGCACTGGATGGCCCCATAAAAACGAAAAAACCGGCCCAATTGGCCGGTTTCGCAATTGGCTCCCCAGAGTCCCTCACCCGTTGATCTCATTGGTTTGGATGTTGGGCGGGATGTGCGACCATCAGTTGACTCTGGCTCATCGCCTCCAAATTTCTTGAAAGCTATTCAATTGTTGTGCCTGTTTTGATCAATCGCGCGGCACCTCGGCAAACGCTTCTGTCGTAAACATATAACGTTAGAATGTCAATAATGTTACATACAAGTACAAATTTTTTAATGTTGTGATCAGATTGAAAAATACTCCTTCCTCTTGTGAGATTGCTTGTCAACCTTCTAATCAGGCGCGCAGACGAGGCGCGTAGCACTGAAGGCGCACTCATGCCTTGCAGATGCCGCTGCTTTGAATCCCAAAAGAAGAAAAACCACCAACACACAAAACTTTTGGTATGATGTCTATGTTGGATGTCCTTTACGGTCATCTATCTGCCTTGGCTTGTGCTTGTCCTATTGACTGATGAAATCGAGGTGAATGATGCAATTTGCTCCTCTCTTCGCCATCATCGTCGGCGTCGGCATGGTCGCTCAATGGACGATGTCCTATCTCTCCAACCAGATTCCTGAACTGGAAACAGAGCCGATCCGAATCGGGTTTCATATCGCCGCTGAAATGGCGACAGCGATTCTTTTGATCGTCGGCGGGGTCGGTTTGCTCCTTCGAACTCCCTGGGGCCGCGAACTTTCTCTGCTTGCGTTCGGGATGCTCTTTTACACCGCCATCGTCAGTCCGGGATATTTTGCTCAAAAAGGTCAGTGGGCATGGTTGGCCATGTTCGCCGTAATCATCTTGCTCGGCCTGATCAGCGTTGGGTTGATCTTCTAAAACGTTGCCATGAACCTGAGCTTGACTGCCCGCCCTCCTTTTTCTCTCTCCGCCGTTATCTCTTCGCACGGCTGGGTTCAATTAGCCCCTTTCGATCGCGATGCTGATTGTTCTACGCTCACCTACGTCGCCCGCCTGGAAACCGATCGAGTTGTGGAGTTGGTTATCCGTCAGATAGAGCAGGGGGTTAACGTTCAAACGCCCGTTCTTTTGAATCAAGTTGAACAAGCAGAACTGCGCGATCAAGTTCGCTGGATGTTGGGTTTGGATCAGGATTTTTCCGAATTCTATGCCTTGATTGCCGACGAGCCAAAGCTTGCTCACATGCCGGAGCGCGCCCAGGGGCGCGTGCTTCGCTCTCCGAACCTTTTTGAGGATACTGTTAAAACGATTTTGACCACCAACACAACCTGGCGCGGCACCATCCGGATGGTATCGGCGCTTGTGAACGGTTGGGGGACTCCCCCCTCTGCTGATCCCGCTCTTCGAGCCTTTCCCGCTCCCGAGCAGATCGCCGCCCTCGATGAAGAGACCTTGCGTTCCGCCGCGGGGTTGGGCTACCGCGCTCCCTACGTGCTGACATTGTCCCAGGCCGTCGCCGATGGAGACCTCGATCTGGAATCATGGAAGACCGAAGACATCCCCACGGATGAACTGCGCCAGCGCTTGCTGGCCATCAAGGGCGTCGGGAGCTACGCCGCCGCCAATTTGCTCATGCTCCTGGGTCGCTACGATTTCGTCCCCG
>CAZXXW010000156.1:0-6838 GCA_964644835.1 uncultured Anaerolineales bacterium | reverse complement strand
TCGTCCCCGTGGATTCCTGGGCCCGCACGTTGGTCTCGCACGAGTGGCACGACGGCGAGCCTGTCGACCGCGCCGAAGTGGAAGCGGCCTTCGAGCGTTGGGGCGAATGGAAGGGGCTCGCTTACTGGTTCTGGAATTGGTCCTATGACCAAGATACCTGAGAGTAGGAAGCGTATCACCACCTGGCTCTTCCCTCGGATGGGCTACATTTTCCACCACGGAGGAGCAGGCACCACCGGCGCGGCGGCTGCCGCCGGAGTCCCCACCACGGCGATCCCGTTCACAGCGGATCAGGCTTTTTGGGCCCGCCAGCTTCATCGCCTCGGCGTTGGCCCGGCAGCGCCGTCCATCCGAAAGCTGACTCGAAAACGGCTGGATGCCCTTCTGAGCGAAGTTCTCTCTAACTCGAACTATCGGCGCCGCACCCGCGCCTTGGCCGAAAAATTACGCCAGGAGGATGGGGTTACGACAACCGTAAGGATTGTTGATCGTTTCTTGCATAGGAAGACCTAAACAGGAGAGCGTTCGATGAATACTCGAAAATTAGATCAGTTTGCCCTTGTTTTTGTCGTTTTTGTTTTGATCGCATTGAGTTGTGGACTGCCTAGATTCATGCTCGAAGGTGTTGACTTGGCAGATGAGCTTTTCCAAGAATTCACCTCCAACGTTGCTGGAACCTACGAAGCAGAGGCAGGAATCACAGATCTTTCCGTAGGCTCGGCCGCTGAGGACCGATGCGCTTCGGGTATCCCAGATCAAGCCGGTAGAAAGGAGACGCTTGCGTTTGATGATAACAAGCTGATTGCCTCTGACGACGATGGCGAACGCACTTTTATCTATCAGGCGTGGGGCGAGTTTTGCCGTCAACTCGACGATGGCAAGATTGAATGCATCCATGGGATTACGTCCAGCGGTTATTTTGTCACGGTTTACGATAGCAAAAATGAGTTAGAGAAATGTTTCCAGGGATATGTGGGACTTAATTTTGTCGGTCAGCCGCAAGGGGAAGAAGATCGAACGGAAGATGATCTTGATTCTGGTCAGGTTGTCGAGAATGATGAAGAGCAATCTGAACAACAGCCAGAATCAGACGTCGAACCCCCGGACAGTGTTCAGGAGATGGATTATAACCAGACCTGGGACAGCGGCCCCCTGTGTGGTGAAGAGTATGAAACCCCCTACAAATGGCAGGTTGCTCTGATTCAATCGCAAGAGGGCACCGTCAATGGGGCGATCCGCTTTCATGATTGTCCTGGGGGTGGGCAGGTCGCCTATAACGTGACCGGTACGCCGGTGGCCGGAGAGGATTTTCTCACCCTCACGGGCACCAAAGCAGGCGGCGCCGGAGATTTGTATACCAACTCGCCGGAGACGAAATACTTCATCGTCCGAGTTGGCCAACCCCCCGAGGAAACATCTGCACCGTGAATCTAGGGTTCTAACAGAAAGGTACGCTCGCTCCAGGCCGAAGAGAGGGAGCCGGCCTGCACATATTTGTAATTAACCAATAAGGGGGTATGTCCGCTGGGAACCTGCTTGACTGCCCACCCCTCCGTCGTGCCGCCGGGGAACAGGTAAGCGGAGAGATGCGGCGTTGCCCCTGCCGGATCAAGCTTGAAGGTAGGGTCCTCCATCCAGTCGGACCCGGAGCGACCCATCCCCGGCACGACCATTTTGAAATCGAAATGATTGATCAAGGCGACATGTTCTCCGCCGATGCGGCGGGCGCGCACCTTGAAGACGACGTATTCCATCCCCTCCTCGGGAGGTTGGTTGTCGGGATTCATCTGCATGACCAGATCCAGGGCGGCCTGGCCGCGACGCGCTTCCACGATGCTGATTTCCCATTCGTCGGTGATCGCCGATTCGCCAGCCTTGGCGGGGTTGTCTTCTTCAATGCCGATTTCGTTGGCGCTAATCCCCGCTAAATCGGCGGGAGCCTCGATCGAAGCGCCCGGTTCTAGGGCCACATAACGCACCTCGCGGGGTTGGTAGTCGTCGTTGACGAACTCGGCGCGATCGAAGACCAGCATCAAGTTGCCTTCGGTAGGTGTCACCAATACATCGATCCAGCCTTCCAGGCTTTCGGCTGTGTAGATGTCGCTGTAAAAGAATTCCGGCTGGGGGTGATCCCAAAGCTTATCCGTGTGGCCTGTCAAGCTGTCTCCGGTGATGAATAGATCGTTCAAGCCGATATCGTGTGAACCGGAGCCGGGGTGCTTGCAGGTTATCTTAACCTTGGCTAGAAAATACTCTTTGCCCGGGGGCGGTTGGGGATTGTCGGGGTCGTCGGTTTGGAGAATCTGCCAGGCAGCCTCACCGCGAGCGATCTCCAGAACTTGGAAATCCCAATACGGTGTGGTCACCATCGTCTCCATCGGGAAAGGGTTGGTCCGGGCCATCCCCAGTTCGGATGATTGAGTTTCAGCGGTAGGCTGAGCGTCATCTTCGGATGTTTGCTCTTCGCTCGGTTCGGCTAAGGATTGCTCTTCAGGCGTTGGGGTTTCAGGTTGGGGAGCAGCATCGAGTGCGTTTGAGTCTCCAAAGCCGGGCATGTTGCAGGCCAGCGCCAGCGCAAAGACGATCAGCAAAAGCCAGCATGTCGGGAAGAAGTTGTTTTTCATTACGGCCTCCAGGCAAAAGGGGGATTGGGAGCAAATTGAGTTACGGAACTGTTGATCTAATCTTCTCTCTCTTTTTTATCCAAAAGCTGTACCAAGGCGTTGATATTTTCTTGTTTGACCGGATCGCGTTCTGTTTTTGCTGTCCTTGTGAAATAAGTGTGGGTTTGTAAGAAGTTCAATTGTCTCTCAGTCCACTCCAAGGGGGTGATTTGATGTCCCAGGGAGAGCAGCTCAACATACAGCAAATAGCTGGTCTCGAAGAAATCCTCCCGGCCTAGCGTATCCAGGTCAGCATCGGCGATAATCTCTTCCAGGTGAGTTTTTGGTTGTTGGGGAACTCTTGTTGCTTCGATCAATCTCTGAATCGTGGCGATTTGTTCTGACGTGTAGCCAAAGCGGGGTAAAACTTGGGCTGCCAATTGCTTGCTCCGGGTCTCGTGATCATCAACCCCCGTGACATAGCCCAGGTCGTGATACCAGGCAGCCGTGAGCAGTAAAAACGTATCGGCTTCTTTGATGTTCTCTTGCTGTGCCAACCAAATTGCTGCCGGAACGACATCATCCCGGGTGTGGGCTGCCGAATGATAGTACAAATTTGCCGATAAGTGGTTCTCCAGAATATCCAGGGCATAGACCCTGGCAGCTTCGAAATCCAAAATGATCTTTCCTTTGTAGTACTAATACGCGTAAGTCCTTGATGGGTTTCTTGCTTTGCACGCCGATGGCGACCACGAAGACACGCACGTTGTGTCCCTTACGGGAAGAACACAAAGTTTTTCTTTCGCTTTGCGTGCCTTGGCATGTTCACAGCTAGGCGTGCTTCGCATGTGGAGAAGTTCTTAAAGTGCAAAACCTATTACGGACTTTTGCTGCGATGTAGTAATCAGGATACCTTTACGCTTGGCTTGGATTGTACATGAGCTTTATGGATGGGTAAAGAAGCAAGTTCTTCTTCTCGCTATGTCTCTATGCTATACTGAGAGAGACACATTCAACAATTTCTTGGAGGACTAATGATGGGATATTCAGAGTATCCCCAAAGGGTTGTGGCAGATATCGTCCGTCTCCGCAGACGGATAGAAGCTTCGGGTCTTCCCGAAAAAGTTGTCGACAGTAATTTGTTGATTGGTAGTTGGAATATCCGAAGTTTTGGGCGTGTGTATGAACAGTGGGGCGAGAATCCAAGAAGCCCAAAGCGGAATTTGAGGTCGATGGCCTATATCGCTGAGATCGTAAAGCGATTTGACGTTGTCGCCATTCAAGAGGTTAAGTCGAATACCTATTTGCTGCTCAAACGAAGTAGGAATGAAGCCGACATCTGGAGAAAAAACGATGAAAGATGACTATTATATTGATTTAGAGAATATCGATCTGGACAGCTTCAAGGCTTCGTTAGAGAGCAAAGCCCTCTTGCCCAGCCGCGTCGTCTTGCGGGAAAATCTTGACCAGCGCTTCGAGTTACTCGCCTCCATGGGGATCGAAAATCTTGGCGATCTTTGGGAAGCACTAAAAACCAAACACCGCGTCGCCCAGTTCGCCGATCAATCCGGGTTGTCGAAAAAATATCTGACCATCTTGCGGCGTGAGATCAGCAGTTATATCCCTAACCCGGTCAATCTGAGCAAGCTGCCCGGTGTCGATGAGCAGCATATTGCCCACCTGGAAGCTGTGGGCATCAAAACGAGCAAACATCTTTTCGATGCTGCGAAAACGGCAGAACAACGCGCCGAGCTTTGTCAGCGCACCGCTCTACCCGAAGAAGCCCTGTTGGAGTTGGTTAAACTTTCCGATTTGGCCCGCATCCTTGGCGTCGGGCCTGTCTTTGCTCGCATCCTCTATCAAGCGGGCGTCGATCGCCTGGAAACGTTTTTGGCCTTGTCGCCGGATGCACTGCTTGAGAAAGTCAACAATGTCAACGAATCGGGGCAATACACGCGGGTGACCCTCAATCGCAAGGATATCCTCTATTGCTTTGATACAGCCCGGCTGCTGCCTCAGGCGGTCGAATACGATTGATGTGAACACTGAAGACCACAAGGAGAGAAAAGAATGCAATGGTTTCCCTCGCTGCAATTAGGCTGGCTGAATGGTTGGGTTTTGCTGGTTGGATTTTACGCTGTTTTTGGCTTGCTGATGTTGATCTTCCCATCCGAGGTCGTCGCCCGGCTTTATGATCGCTCCGGTTGGGGCCAAAGCCAACGGATCAACGCCACCCTGGCCAAGCTAGTCGCCTTCGTCAGCTTCGTGTTGATTTTTTTGACTCCCTTGAAACCGGGGACGAGCTTTTTTTGGGTCGGGCTGGTTCTCTATTCGCTTGGCTTTGCTCTCATGGTGGTTGCCCTGATTAACTACGCCAACACCCCGATGGATGAGCCCGTCGTCGACGGAGTCTACGCCTACTCCCGGAACCCGCAGTGGGTGGCCTTGGTGCTGGTCATGCTCGGGATCGCCCTGGCGATCGGCTCGGGGATCGTCCTCCTCCTGGTGGGGGTGATCATCGTTTTGGGCCACCGGCGCATTCTCGCCGAGGAGCAAGCCTGCCTAGAGCAATACGGCCAAGCCTACCGTGACTATATCGCCGAAATTCCTCGCTACTTCCTGTTTTTGTAGGTGGATTGATCCACTATCGTGGGGCAATGGAGAATACGATTGGCACCTGTCCATGCGAGCAGTGTTGATTGATGTGGAAGCGGAATAGATCGAATCTCGGTTTTCACCGTAACATCACCGTAGCGCAAGGCATGCCTTGCGCTACGGTTTTTAACGGGTGGAAATTGACCCGATTTCAGCAGTCTCCGCTGGGTGGAGGACACCTGACCGAACCCACCAAGAAGAACATCGACGAGCGAGATGACCCCGGCCTATCGCCCGCGAATGAATTGCGGGCTGATAGCCGAAGCTGACTTTGAGTCAGCTTGAGCTCTGAGCCGTGTGTTTCAACGCTCGGCGGGAGTGTTGTGTGAGCTTGTCCGCGTCTTGCCCGCAAATGAATTGCTGGTTTGAATGCGATCACCCGCTTTTCGCCCGCGAATGAATTGCGGGCTGATAGTGGAAGTCGACTCGAAGTCGACTCGGTTTCCGCGTTCGGTGTCAAGAGCCTCGGAATGAGAAAAGGAGTAGCCGACTTTGCCATCGAAGTCGGCTCTAGCTGACGCTTGCTGTCAGCCGCTGTGAGCCTGAGACTTTCCCGCAGGGACACAACGTGGTAGTCTCAGGCGGAAGTGGCTATTCCCCTTTCGATTTTGAAAGGTGAGCAACATTTCAATTTCTTACCTAAAACATGCTTGGACTTCACAGTATAATAAATAGGATGATTGCCTCGTGATGCAGGCAAACCATGATGGGGGACTCAACTTGATCAGGTTATCTAGAAATGTATCGCTTCGCTCGGCGAGTCGTTTCGAGGAGGAGACCATGTTGTCCCAGGATACACCCATTCGCCCCTTTAGCCTCATTCGCTGCCTGGCCGTGTTTTTGATCACGGCCCTTCTATTGGGTTTACAGCCGGTGCCGGAGGCCCATGCCGCGACCATTACGGTGGACACCCTGGCAGATAATGAGATTGATGGTTGTGGAACTAACAATTGCACCCTGCGCGAGGCCATTGCCGATGCCGCTGATGGGGACACCATCACTTTCAACGTCACCGGCACAATCACCCTGACCAGCGGACAGCTGACCATCGACAAAGACCTGACCATCACCGGACCGGGCGCAACCCAACTGAAAATCAGCGGGAACAGCAACAGCCGAGTTTTCGAGATCAACAGTGGCGCTGAGGTCACCATTTCAGGCCTGGAAATCGCCGATGGCCGTGCTCCCTTTGGCGGCGGTATTTACAATTATGGCGGCACGCTGACGATCACAGACAGCACCATCTCCGGCAACACGGCGGAAATTATTCACGGCGGCGGTATTTACAATTGGAGCGGCACGCTGACGATCACAAACAGCATCATCTCCAGCAACACAGCGGACAGCGACGGCGGCGGCATTATCCATCGTGTTGGCACGCTGACGATCACAAACAGCACCATCTCCAGCAACACAGCGGACAGCGACGGCGGCGGCATTTACAATTGGGGCGGCACGCTGACGATCGAGAATAGCACCCTCTCCGACAATGAGGCCGGGAACCGGGGCGGTGCGATTTGGAATGAGGAAACGTTGACGGTCACGAACAGTACCCTTTCCAGAAACGAAGCTAAAAAGGG
>CAZXXW010000155.1:0-8690 GCA_964644835.1 uncultured Anaerolineales bacterium | reverse complement strand
GTAAGCCGATCTACCCCGTTGAGGGTGCTGTTCAGGAACTCCAGGTTCCCTAATACTGAATAACAGTTTTGCATAGATATAGGGTGGTAGGGGTTTCGCCCTACCACCCTATTTTGTAGAGAGGCAACCAAATATGCTGATACTAAATACAAAAGAAGTCACAAAAAGATTCGGCGGCTTGACCGCAGTCAACCGGGTATCCATGCAGGTTGAAGATGGGGAAATCTACGGCCTGATTGGACCTAACGGCGCGGGAAAGTCAACCTTTGTAAACTCAATCGCTGGGCGCTTCCCTCCGACATCTGGAACTGTCCACTTTCTTGGCAAAGACACAACCGGCTTGCCAGCATCAACAATGTGCCACAAAGGGATGTCACGAACTTTTCAAATCCCCCGCCCCTTCCCCAAGTTAACTGTATTGGAAAATGTCAAAGTCGGCGCTGTTTTCGGCCCTCGCGATGACGATAAAAAACCCGCCGAGGAACGAGCGAGAGAGGCGCTGGAATTTGTTGACTTCAACCTGCCAGTTGATACACCAGCAGATCGATTGAATGCTGTACAACTCAAACGCATTGACCTGGCTAGAGCGTTAGCCTGCAAACCAAAACTTCTGCTTTTGGATGAGTTGGCTTCTGGTTTAACACCGGGCGAACTAGACTCGATCATAAAATTGATCTTGAAAATTCGAGATCAAGGTGTAACCATCATCGCTATCGAGCACATTATGCGCGTGATCAAAGGGATTTGCGACGAAGTGATGGTGATCGAATACGGAACCACCATTGCTGAGGGAACGCCTGACGAAGTGCTCCAAAATCCCAAAGTGATCGAAGCCTATCTAGGAGAAGAAGAGGAGGTTTCCTATGCTTGAACTAAAAAATGTTAACGCCGGTTATGACTTTCTCCAAGTACTGTGGGGTGTGTCTTTTCATGTCGATGAGGGCGAACTGATTGCTTTGATTGGACCCAACGGAGCTGGAAAATCCACCACATTGCGCACCATTGCCGGACTGATTGATCCCATATCGGGAGACATCTTGTTCAACGGCAAAATCATCAATGATGAGCCTGCCCATATAATTAGCCGAATGGGCATCAGCTATGTCTCGGAGAAACTGAATCTCTTCACAGACATGTCGGTTCGCGAGAACTTGCTCTTAGGCGCATTTGCTGTCCGCGACAAAGAAGAGCAATTAGAAACGCTGGACTATATCTTTGAACTCTTCCCTCGACTAGAAGAACGAAAAGACCAACTGGCAGGCACGATGAGCGGTGGAGAACGCAAAATGTTGGCCATTGCCCGAGGAATGATGTCGATGCCTCAACTGATGTTGGTCGACGAACCATCCCTGGGCTTGCAACCAAACTTAACCACCAATGTTTTCGACGCCCTCCAACAATTGTGCGATAGGGGAGTAACCATTTTGCTCGTAGAGCAAAATGTCAATGCTACCTTAGAATTCACTGATCGAGCTTATATCCTTGAGCAGGGCAAAATTGTGATGGAAGGGCCAAGCCAAGAAGTCAAACAGAACGAACACGTTAGGAACGCTTATCTCGGTATCTAATCGTATCGACAGGATAAGCTTTAGCTAACTCTTTCGACGAAGGAGAGAAGACCTATGGCAAAAGATTCGATCGCCAGACCAGCAACTCAAGAATCACTGTTAACACGGATCAAGGACAACTTGCCTCTTGTTATCGTGACTGTTTTTTCGATAATCTTATTTATTGCAGTTTACATCGAGGGGGGAGCATCGCAAATTTTCAACGTTTTCATTACGGGCGGTATGTGGGCCTTATTGGCCGTTGGGCTAGCGCTCGTCTTCGGGGTTATGAATATCCCCCACTTTGCTCATGGTGAATCCTTCATGGTAGGAGCATATGTGGCTTTCTTCACTTTCAACCCTATGCGCGATTACTTACAACAAAACCCCAGCCCTTTTCTCAGCGCAATTGCACCCTTTGGGGCAATTCTTGCTGCAGGATTAGCTGGCGCAGTATTGGGGATCATCATCGAGAGAATGATTTTTGCTCCCTTGCGCCATCGAACCCAAAAGGGATGGGTAATGAACGCCTTCTTGCTTACAGTGGGCATTTCCTTTGTACTCACCAATGGCGCCAATCTTGTTTTAGGACCTAACTTCCGAGGCGTGCCTCGGTATTGGGATGTCGGAGCGATTGAGATCCTCGGTGCCTATATGTCCGCAGACAGGGTCATTGCGCTAGGCATTGCACTAGTTTCGATCGGCATTCTCTGGTTCTTCCTGCGACAAACACGCCTGGGCCGGGCAATTCGAGCCGTGTCCCAAGATGAAACTGGCGCTCAACTTGTCGGTATCAACCTCCAATTTATCCACACGCTGACATTTTCCCTGGCAACAGCCATGGCAGCCATCTCAGGAGCGTCCCTGCTCTTCTTGTTCCAGGCCTATCCCACGGTTGGGGGAACCCCGCTCTATTATGCCTGGTATGTGGTCATGATGGCAGGACTTGGCAATGTAGCTGGCGCTATCATTGGCGGGTTCATTGTTGCCTTGCTGCAAACAGCCACACAAATGTTCGTCGCCGTTTCATGGACGACCGTTATCCCCACTGGAGTCATGATCTTGGTGCTGTTAATAGCTCCTTCAGGACTCTTTGGCAGTGAAGTCAAGGGCGTCCAGGAACAGTAAAAAGAGGAGAATTTAACTATGAATGCAAGCACAACTGCACAAGAAAATGCAAGCACTTGGAATAAAATTGTAGCTTTCCTGAACAAAATTGGGTTTACCCCCATAGGGTTGGCTCTATTGATTGTCATCGCCATTTTGCCCAACACTCCCTACTTTAAACAAGAATATATTCTCCGCTGGATGATTATGGGAGCTTTCTTGGCGGCCCAATCCGTCGCTTTCGACTTTACGGCTGGCTACATCAATATCGTTAACTTTGGGTTTGCTGCTATCTTAGGATTAGGTGCCTATACCTCCGGCATTTTTGCAAACACCACCCCCTTCATCGCAATCGCCCCAGGGATCAATCCTTGGATCAGTATTTGGCTGGGCGCCATTATGGCGGGCCTGGTAGGATTCGGCCTCGCCTATCTAACCATGCGTCTACGCGGCATCTTTGCCGCCGTGATGGCCTGGTTTATGGGCATCGCTTTGATGGGTATCGTCAATAACTGGACTGCCCTGACACGTGGGCCCTTAGGCATGAATCCCCGCAAGTTCCTAGATACAACGGATAACTTGCCTTACTTCTACATCATCCTGGTGATGATGGTAGGGATTTACATCATCCTCCGGCTGGTGACCTACTCCAAGTATGGCCTCGCTTTCAAAGCGATCGGACAGAATCTGGATGCAGCCAAAGCTTCCGGGATCAACCCCACCCGCTACCTGGTCTTCAACTTCACCTTGTCGGCGTTCTTGGCGGGCCTACTAGGTGGTTTTTACGCCCACTATTATGGCTCACTGACACCAACCACGTTGATGCACACATCCAAAACGGTTGAGGTCTTGGCTATCGCCTACATCGGTGGACGTGGAAGCCTTTGGGGCGGCATTGCTATCGCCTTCCCCTTCGTTTTCTTCATTGAGTACTTGCGCTCAAATTTCACCGATCTTCCGGGCCTGCACCTGGTTATTTACGGTGTCTTGATGATCCTTGTGATGATTTTCTATCCCGACGGTTTCTCAGGACTGGTCACTTGGGCACAGACGAAAATTCAAGGGCTATTTTCTAAAAACGATTGAATCTAGAATCCACCAAGCCGACGTTGAAGTGTTAGCCTAACGAACACAAATCGGGTATGCAACAAGTCTTTCCCCTTAGCTAGGATATAGCTGATAATGAACGATGCCGTCGTTCAAGGCGGCGGCATCGTTGTGTTTTTTCAAATTCTCGACAAATATGAGGGAGGGATTTTCAACAAAAACGCCTTACCACGGTCGTCTAAACCTTTGCTTCTTTTATCGGGATCAACTCATTTCCCTCTTTTGGATTAATGCCGTTCAATGGATTTATTGTTTCGAACTTAATCACACGATACAACAACATTGGAGAATAATTATGCCAAGCAAACAAAACAAATTTCTTTCCTCTTCTGATATTCAAAGCCTGCACGACACCAGTATGAAATTACTGGCCGAGGTGGGTATTCAATTTCCCGAAGATGAAGCGATTGAAATCTTCAAAAAGAACGGTGTCAAAGTTGATGGATCCACCGTTTACCTGACGGCGAATCAAGTTCGAGATGCAATCGAAACAGTACCTTCGCGCTTCACCATCCATGCGCGCAACCCGGAGAAGAGCGTCACAGTGGGCGACGGTGAGCCCGTCTTTGCGCCCGGTTACGGCGCCCCCTTCCTGATTGATTACAAAGATGGCAAACGCGCCCCGACGATAGAAGACTATCACAACCTGGCCAAGCTGGCCCACATGCTGCCCAACCAGGATATGAGCGGGCACCTGATCGTCGAACCCGGCGATGTCCCCAGCGAGACCGCCCACCTGGATATGCTGCTCGCCTCCATCCTCCATTCCGACAAACCCTTCATCGGCAGCGCGGAAGGTAAAACCGGAGCTTTGCACACAATGGAGATGGGCAAAATCTTGTTTGGCGAGAAGGCAGAGCAACCCTTCACGATTTGTCTGATCAACTCGCTGAGCCCCCTGGGATACGGCACCGAAATGATCGAGGCGCTGATCGAGTACGCTCGCGCCGGCCAACCGGCGGTTCTTGCTGCTTTGATCATGGCCGGATCGACCGGGCCGATTACCTTGCCCGGTGTTGTCGCTGTCCAAAACGCGGAACTGCTCGCCGGGATCACCCTGGCGCAATTGATCAACCCGGGGACACCCGTGCTTTATGGCTCCACATCGACCAACATCGATATGCGCACCGGTGCGTTGGCCCTTGGCGGGCCGGAATGCTCTCTGTACATCAAGACGCACGCTGCTCTGGCCGAATTCTATGGACTGCCAACCCGTGGCGGCGGCAGCCTGACAGACTCCAGCCTTGTCGATGCTCAGGCCGGCTATGAATCGATGTTCAGCATGTTAACCACCGTCAACAGCGGAATCGACTTTGTCCTCCACGCCGCCGGCATCCTCGGCTCTTTCCTGGCCTTCTCCTACGAAAAATTCGTCGTCGATGATGAGATCTGCGGGATGATGCGCCAGTACACCAAAAAGATCGAAGTCTCTGAGGCGACGCTGGCTTACGATGTGATCACCAAGGTTGGTGCCGGTGGCCACTTCCTGGCAGAACCCCACACGCTGGATCGCTGCCGCACAGAATTCTGGCAGCCGAAACTCTCCGACCGCAGTGGCATCGAGGCCTGGTGGGGCGGCGACCAAATGGACACAGCCGCTCGCGCTCACCAACGCTGGCAGGAACTGGTTCAAGAGCACGAAGACCCCGAGCTAGACAAAGCAATCGTTGAAGAACTAAAGGCGTACGTCGCAGCCCAAAAAGAGGTAACTGAGTAGACGTTCTCAGTTTGTTATGAAGCACCAGCACAGCCCAGCGGAGTGGCGTTAAGAACAGATCAAACGTCACTCCGCTCTGTTGCCCGGCTAAGAACGACGAAAACTCCAAGTTCACCTGCAATCATCGTTTGATCATCTTGAAAAAAGAAACCCTGCACACTCCCCCTGAAGACAACACCCAATGCAGCATCGAAATCAACGGCCAACGCAAGCAAGCAAACGTCGGCCAAACTGTCGCCGCGGCGCTGATCGAGGCAAACGTGATAACGTTCCGGCATACGTCTAGCGATGCACCCCGAGGCCTTTTTTGTGGCATGGGTGTATGCTTTGAATGTCTGGTCACCATCAATGACATCCCGGAGCAACGCGCCTGCATGACGATGATCGAGCCGGGGATGAAAATTGAAACCAATGCCAAAGAAGAAGACTGAGCTGGCCATTATCGGCGCTGGCCCGGCCGGTTTGGCCGCGGCCGTCACAGCAGCACAGGCCGGGGTCGATGCAACCCTCTTGGATGAATATCCCCGCCTTGGCGGCCAATATCTGCGCGGTGCCGATCGCCGACAAACTCCCCCCCTAACCAACACCGAAACCCGCGCCAGGGAATACCTTGATCACTTAACGACTTCGGCGGTCACCATCCGAACGGGTACGCTCGTCTGGGGCATCGATGGAAAACGGTTGGCGCTTCATGGATCCGACGGCTGCGACGAACTCGAGGCTGAGGCGATCATCATCGCCACCGGAGGCCGGGAACGGGTGCTGCCCTTCCCCGGATGGACGCTGCCGGGGGTGATGACCCTGGGCGCGGCCCAGATTTTGGTCAAAGAACATGGCGTCGCCCCGGGCAGACGCGTTCTCGTGGCGGGGTCAGGCCCGCTCTCCCTGGCGGTGGCTGCTAAACTAGCCCAGACTCCGGGCGTAGAGGTGGCTGGGATTCTGGAAGCAACTCGCCCCTGGGAATGGCTCAGCCATGCCTCGGCGCTGGTCGGGAATTTCGATCGCCTGGTCGAGGGCTGGAACTATCTTCAAACGATCATTCGGCACAGGATTCCCCTCCGCTTTGGCCATGCTGTCATCCAGGCCGATGGAGACGAACGAGTCAGTAGTGTCGGCATCGCCCGTCTGGATCGGGACGGCGCGCCGATGCCGGAGACCAGAGAACGTCTCGCCGTGGACACGGTCTGCCTGGGTTTTGGCTTTGTTCCCAACATTGCCCTGGCACAACTGGCCGGCTGCCGATTGGCCTATCGGGCCGAAGGAGGCGGATGGGTGCCGGCGGTGAACGAAACTCTGGAGACGAGCATCCCCAGAGTCTACGCCGCCGGTGAAATCACCGGAATCGCCGGGGCGAAGGCTGCCCTGATCGAGGGGCAAATCGCCGGGCTGGCCATCGCTCGATCGTTGGGACAACTCGACGATTCGACCTTCCGGCGACAAGTTGCTCCCCTGAGACGACAATTAAAACCACTGCGCCGCTTCGAGACGATGCTGAACACGCTCTTTCGCGCTCCTGCGGGGCTCAACGCGATCACTACCGACAAAACGATTTTGTGCCGCTGCGAGGAAGTCACCGCCGGTGAGGTGAGCGTTGCGGTCCGTTCAGGTGCGAACACCTTGAGCGATCTCAAAAATTGGACCCACGTGGGACAGGGACCTTGTCAGGGACGGACCTGCGGCCATCTGCTCGCCCGCCAAATTGCCCTGGAAAACGGTTGCAACGAACAAGATACCGGACTTTTCCGGGCCCGCCCGCCGATTAAGCCAATTCCCTTGGGCGATCTGGCCGAAGGATAGCAATGATGAAGACATACGCATCATCTCAAAACATAGAGACCGCCGATGTCGTCATTATCGGAGGCGGCATCATCGGCGCGGCCTGCGGATATTACCTCAGTGGGACGGGGCTGGACGTTCATCTCGTCGAGCGCACCTTCCCGGGCAGCGGCACATCCCGCGCCTGTGATGGACTGATCCTGCTGTGGGACAAGAGTGGCGCGGAGTTGGAACTGGGGCAAGCGAGCGTCCGGCTGTGGGAGCAGTTGGAAGAATCTCTCGATGAAGAATTCGGTTTCGAGCGCTCGGGGACGATCTTGTTGGCCGAGACGGAGGGACAACTCCAAGCCGGGAGGGAGAAAGCGGCCCTCTTGCGGGATGCCGGTCAAGTCGCCGAAGTTTTGCTTCCCAAGCAGCTTCTCACCCTGGAGCCGGAACTCTCTCCCGGGCTTGCCGGTGGGGTCTTCTTCCCCAACGATCTCCAGGTCGAGCCGCGTCGGGCCACCCTGGCGCTGTTAGCGGCCGCCAAACGACGCGGTTTACAACTGCACACCGGCACCGAGGTCGTTGACATCCACCGAGAAGGGAATCGTTCCGGCAGCACCTACACGCTGACGACAAACCGGGGGCAATTCTCAGCCCCAACGATCGTTTGTGCAGCCGGGGTGTGGAGCAATCGAATCGCTGCGATGGTCGGCCTTGACCTTCCCACCCGGCCGCGCAAAGGCCACATTTTGGTGACCAGCAAACGACCGGGCTTGATCCGCCATCCCTTGCTGGATGGCGGCTATGTCACAACAGTGGAATCAGACGCTCAGGACCTTCAAATTGCTCTCGTCGTTGAAATGACCACCAGCGGCACGCTGCTGATCGGCAGCAGCCGCGAGTTTCGCGGCTATGACCGGGAAGTCTCTCTGGACGTGATCCGGGCCATCGCCGACCGGGCGAAGCGATTTTTTCCCCGGCTGGGCAAGACGCCGATCATCCGGAGCTACGCCGGGCTGAGGCCCTGGTCGCCGGATGGCCTACCCCTGGTTGGCCATACCAGCCTGCCCGGCTTCTACCTTGCCACAGGGCACGAAGGAGCCGGCATCTGTCTGGCACCGGTGACGGGCAAATTGCTCGCCGACACAGTCACTGGAGAAAGCTTTCCATCCGAAGCAGAAGGGGTTTCCCCAAAACGATTCCAGTCCCCTGCCAAATGAACGGTAATAGCTACGATAAAAATCATTTATCTACATTACAAATCGCCAAACTGGACACGAATCACCTACCAAAACTGATATATTTGTAATATACTAGGAGCAAGCTCATCAATTCGTAAATCTGTATTTCAAAAGAGAGGTGTAGTATGGCCGAAAATCTTACCACCGTTGTTTCTTCAAAGAAAGAGACTGTTGAAATCAGTCGCGACAAAGCTACGATTATCATTGGCG
>CAZXXW010000154.1:0-8766 GCA_964644835.1 uncultured Anaerolineales bacterium | reverse complement strand
GCTTTGAAGCGCCGATTCTTCCATCTTTGTCGCCTCGGCTGGCTTGTCATCCAAGCGGCGTCGATCTGGCAAAATTGAAGGGCTTCCGTAGGGTAATCGTAGGGCAATCGTCATGCAAGCTCCTCGGGCGTTTGATATTATTCAGGCAAGTAAAGGTTAATTTCTCTTCTTCTCCTCCTTAGAGAGAGCCGGGCATGGCGAACCCGGCTCTCAATGATTCTAGGGGATATTTTCGCATCCCGAGGAAACATTCAGATAGTTTTTGACACTTTCCTTCCGGTAACCTGGGGGTGATTGGATCAAGCATTGACGAGGAGGTTATGATGAAACGGGTCAACAGACTCTGGACGACAACGATACTCTTAGGACTGGCATTCGACATCCTATTCTGGAAGAAAACGCCTGGTATTTCTTTCGCCGTCTTTGTCACCTTGGTGCTCTCCGGCGGAATTTACTTGCTCTTCAGCGAGGGATTCCGCCCGGCGTGGCGCAGTCTCTGGCTGCTCGCGCCGATCGCCTTTTTCGCCGCGATGACGTTCATCCGCAGCGAGCCGCTGTCCACCTTCCTGAATTACCTTCTCGCGCTAATATTTATGGCCGTGTTTGCCCTCTGCTACCGAGGCGGGCGCTGGCTTTCCTACAGCATCAGTGATTATGTTGCCGGGTTCTTCAAACTTGGCTACAGCGCCCTGATCAGGCCGCTGGAATTGATCATCGAGACGCGCAAACAGCGCGAGGAGAGGGAAGATGAGCAGAAAGTAAACCGATTTTGGCCCGTGCTGCGCGGCCTGTTGATCGCCCTACCGATTGTGGCCGTTTTCACAGCCCTGCTTGTCTCTGCTGATTTGATCTTTGCTCAGCGCGTTGAGGCGTTCATTGATCTGTTCCGCCTCGAGAATCTACCCGAATTCATTTTCCGGGGCATCTATATTATCATTATCGGCTACGTTCTGGTTGGTATTTTGCTCCATGCAGCCCATAAAAGCGAAGATGAAAAGCTGATCGGCGAGGAAGAGCCGCTCATCGCCCCGTTCTTGGGATTTACCGAAACCAGCATCGTCTTGGGCAGCGTCATCGTTCTCTTTGCCCTCTTTGTCACCGTCCAATTCCAATACTTTTTTGGCGGGCAGGCCAATATCAGCCTGGAGGGATATACCTACGCGGAATATGCCCGCCGCGGATTTGGCGAATTGGTCGTCGTCGCTTTTTTCAGCCTGTTGCTCCTTCTCGGACTCGGTTACATTACCCGTCGCCCCGCAAAACGTCAGCGAAACACGTTTACCGGCCTTGTCATCATCCTGGTTCTGCTGGTACTGGTCATGCTCGTCTCTGCATTCCGCCGCTTGATGCTCTATGAGGCTGTCTACGGGTTCACGCGCATGCGCATCTACCCCCATGTGTATATGGTTTGGCTCGGCGTGTTGCTCATTGGTGTTGCCGTTCTGGAGGTCTTGCAGCGACAGCGCGCTGTTGCCCTTGCGGTGGTCTTCGTCAGCGTGGGATTTGCTGCCACGCTCAACCTGCTCAACGTGGATGCTTTCATCGTGCGCCAGAATGTAGCCCGTGCAGCCGAGGCAGATGAACTGGACATCGATTACCTCGCCTCTCTCTCCGCTGATGCCGTTCCGGCGATGGCAGCGGTCTTCAAGGACGAATCCCTCGCGACGGTGACCCATGAGGGCGTTGGCGCGGCTTTGTTCTGTCACCAGCATCTCAACCAAGACCGGCTGGACGAGGCGCGTCCCTGGCAGTCTTTCCATCTGGCCAAGAGGAGGGCTGCACGGATCTATGACCGGCTTGACGATCAGCTTACTGACTATATCCTTCTCGAAGAGGATTGGCCCATCACTGTCGTCAGCCCAAGCGGGTCAAGATTCGAGTGTCGGGAAGCGTTCGGTTGGGATTGAATTTGATCTTGATGTCACGGCCAATAAATCCAAAGCGTGTGCAAAAAGAAAAGCGCGTTGCCATCGGCAACGCGCTTTCTGGTAAGGAGAAAGTTTCGCAGGCTTTGGCTGAAAGCCTATTCGGAATCGCGTAGATAGGGGTCTAGATGCAGGCGATGATAGAGACGAGAGCGCACATCTGAGGGAAGTTCCGGAGATTCGGCTGTTTCATTGTATAAGGAGATCGTTTTCTTCAGCGTATCGACAACAATACGGCATTTCTCGCAATCGGCGATATGTTCTTTGATTTGTTCACAGAGCGCCTGATCCAGTTCACCGTCGACGTATTCTGATAATTCGTCAAGGAAATGGTGGCAATTCTCGTGTTCGTTCATCTCAAACTCAATTCTCTCTGGCATATGCATCCGTTTTTAAGCTAGTGCTTTGAAGTAGTGGCTAAGGCTTTCTCGCAGTTGCATTCGCGCCCGATGCAACCGGGTTTTGACAGCAGACTCGCTGATCCCAAGCACTTCGGCGGTTTCTCTGGTGGAGAGCTTTTCGATATCCCGCAGAACGAAGGTTGCCTTCAAGGCATCAGACAGTTCTTCGACGCTTTTACTTAGATATTGGCGGACCTCATCGGTGAGCATTTCGTCTTCGGGCAGGCAGCACCAATCGACGATCTCCAGCGGCTTGAGGGTTGATTCTTGCTTCTGTGAGTATGGCTGCTCCACCGAGACAGGGGTGGGGTCCTTGCTGCGCAAGAACATCAGCGCCTCGTTGGTGGCAATTCGATAGAGCCAAGTTGAAATTTTTGATCGTCCCTCAAAGTCTGGGAAAGCATCGTAGGCTTTGACGAATGTCTCCTGAAGGATGTCCTCGGCATCTTGAGGGTTGTTGACCATTTTCAACGCCAGCCGATAGATGTAGCCTGAATAGGCGTCGACAACTTTCGCAAATTCAGCTTGATCTCCGTTTTGCAGCGCCTCTAGCGAAAATTCTTCTTCTGTTTTGTCTTTCTTACTCATTATGATGAGCCTTTGTCCAAAAAGGTTACATTGTTCTGCATTGTCTTGCAAGCGACCACTTGGGTATAATCACTGATTGTAACATGAGCGGTTTTACGCTTGTAGTCAGGATCGCGTGCCAAACTTCTTTCGCTTATGACATATATCCTCGTGATTTGTGATACTACATACTGAACATCTCTTAACCGATTCCAATATACTCTGCTTGAGCAATAAACTATCTTTTTGTGGTAAGATTAACGCTTGTTATTCGTATATTGGAGCAATAACGCAGGATGACAACTCGCCCATCTGTTTTGTGCCGACTTCTACAATTTAATGCATTTCCATAAATATTGTCCTATTAATGGTCTGAGAGCAGGTCGCTCGTCCGGCCACAAGATCAATAGTATTCAAAATAGAGACCAGTGAATTTTCTCACTGGTCTTTGTTTTTTGCCCTGATATATTAGGGATATATCACTGAGTGTATCTGGGCCTGGCCGGATATAGAAAAACGTTTTTATCAATTGGAGACCCATTCAATCTTAAGAAGGAGGATAGCCCGGATGACCGTTTTATCGTTAGACCTTCCCGCCATGTATGGTGATCATCATGTTATCGAAGTGAGGCGGATTTTATTGGATATCCCTGGTGTTGAAGATGTTTATGCCAGCAGCAGCTTCCGCGTTGCTGAGGTCACCTTTGACCCCCAGGAAGTTGATGAAGAATTCATCAAGAGCAAGTTAGACGAAGCTGGCTATATGGGAGATTTTTCCATGCCCGAAGAGACCGATTTGCCCGCCAACGAAAGCCGCGGTCAAGGTGTCTTTTTCCGGCATACGGCTGCCTACCAGCAAACCAAACGAGTGATCAGCTTCGAACAAAACACTCCTTACACAGGGCGTCCGCTTTGGCCCTGCCCGGGGATGAAACCTATTATTCGTAAGATGAAAGACTAGGAGAAAAAGAATGGCGAAAAAGAAAAAACGCACTCCTCAAGAGCACAGTATCGATCCCGCAGCCCAGGAGATGTTGGTCCGGGCAGATGAAATGGGGATTGGTACAGCCTTTAGCCGTGCCGATGAGGCCTCCCCCTGTAATATTGGTTCCGCGGGAATGTGCTGCAAAATTTGCGGTATGGGTCCTTGCCGCTTGACCAAAGACGGGCAAACGGGTGTTTGTGGCGCTACCATTGACACCATCCAGGCCCGTAACTTGATCCGGGCGATCGCTGCCGGCGCGGCAGCCCACTCCGACCATGGCCGCGATATGGCCTTCACTTTGAAGGCTGTGGCCAATGATGAAACCGACGGCTATGTCCTCCGCGATGTGGCCAAATTGCGCACCGTTGCCCAAGAATATGATATTCCTATCGAAGGACGTTCTCCCAAGGAGATTGCCAACGATTTGGCCGATCTCTATATTGCCCAATTTATGCAGCAGCATGGGCATATCGCCTTGACAGAACGCGCTCCTGAAGCGCGCCAGAAAGTTTGGGAGGAGAACGGCGTTATGCCCCGAGGTGTCGATCGCGAGGTCGTCGAGGCCCTCCACCGCACACACATTGGCGATGACCAGGATCCCGAAAATATTCTCAAGCACGCTGTCCGCACAGCGCTCGGTGACGGATGGGGCGGCAGTTTGATCGCTACGGATATTTCCGATATTCTTTTCGGCACCCCGGCCCCGATTTTGGGCCAGGCGAACCTCGGTGTGCTCAAAAAGGATATGGTCAACGTGGTTGTCCATGGTCACGAGCCAACCCTCAGTCAAATGATCGTAGCCGCCTCGCAAACCCCGGAGATCATCGAATACGCTAAAGAAGCTGGCGCCAAAGGCGTCCAACTTTCCGGCATTTGCTGCACGGCCAACGAAATTTTGATGCGCCAGGGTGTTCCTGCGGCAGGCAATTTCTTGCAGCAAGAGCTGGCCATCCTGACCGGGGCGGTCGAAGCGATGGTCGTCGACGTCCAGTGCATCATGCAGGCGCTGGTCGGTTTGGCTGAAAATTTTCACACGAAAATCATCACCACCTCCCCCAAGGTCAAGATCAAAGGGGCTACCCACATCGAGTTCGATGAGCACAAAGCGCTGACCATCGCCAAGCAGATTCTCAAAACGGCAATCGATAATTACAAGAATCGCAAGGATGTCCAGATTCCGGAAGTGCGCGAAGACCTGATCCCCGGCTTTTCCCACGAATACATCAACTACATGCTGGGCGGCTCTTATCGAGCTTCGTTCCGGCCGCTTAATGATGCCATCATGTCCGGGCGCATTCGCGGTGTTGCTGCCGTGGTGGGTTGCAATAACCCCCGCAGCCAGCACGATTATCTGCACACCCATGTGACCAAGGAATTGCTCAAACAGGATGTTCTCATTGTCGAGACGGGCTGCGGCGCCATTGCCAGCGCCAAAGAGGGATTGCTCCTCGGCGAAGCTGGCCTCGATCAAGTTGGGCCCGGCCTGCGTGAAGTCTGTGAGGCCATCGGCATTCCCCCGGTGCTGCACATGGGCTCTTGCGTAGACAACAGCCGCATTTTGACTGTTTTATCCCAAGTGGTTGCAGAAGGTGGTTTGGGCGACGACATCGACCAGGTTCCCGCCGTTGGCCTCGCTCCCGAATGGATGAGCGAGAAAGCGCTCTCGATTGGCACCTATTGTGTCGCCTCGGGCGTCTACGTCATCTTTGGTGGAGCCTCGCCGGTGGGCGGAATGCCCGATCGCGTTGCCGACAGCGCCATCGTTGCCAACTTCATCAGCGAAGGATGGGAAGAACGCTACGGCGGCAAACTGGAATTCATCCCCGATCCCGACGAGATGGTCAAAGCAACCCTGGCTCATATCGACAAGAAACGAGCAGAGCTTGGCCTCCCCGAATATGATCCCGAACGATTTGGCGAGAGCGGTGATGCCCGCATGCTGGAATTAGAAGAACTTCCGCTGGCAGAGCGACGCAAAGCGTTATACGGCCAGCCGGTAGCAGGAGACTAATAACTGAGGAGAATATATGTCCCGTTACATTGCAACTCGCGCTATTCGCGGCTCTAATGCCTTGGTTGCTGAAGCAGAAGCGATGCTTCAACAGGCCCTGGAAGAAAAAGGGGCTGAGACGCTGGTGGAATTTCCCAACACGGCCTATTACTTGCCGACGATCTATGGGATCACTGGCCTCGAAATGACCAAGTTGGGCCAATTGAAACAAGTACTGGAGCGCGCACGCGCTTTACTACATCCTTTACCATCTAAAAAACATTGGACCCCCTACCTGGGGGAAACGTTGGACAGCGGCATGGCCACGCTGCTGGCTGCCGAGGTGATCGAAGCGATTCGCTTTGTCTATGGCTTGCAGCCCGAACGCTACCCCGGCATCGAACTGACCGGCGGCACCGCCTATCCAGAATTGGATAACGGCAGCGGCCCGGCCAACCACCTCAACGGCCCCATCGACGATATTCAGCTTCGTTCCTGGGGCATCCAACTGGTTGATGGCCGCATGCCCGGCTTTGCCGCCATCGTTGGTTGCGCGAAATCCAACGAGGTGGCCGTCAAACTGGTCCGAGAATTGCAGCAGCGCAACATTCTGGTGTTCCTCTCGGGCAACGTCAATGGCCGCAGCATCATCGATCAGCTTCATGAAGAGGGCGTCGAACTGGGTTACGATACCTACACGATCCCCTTTGGCACCGATACGCTCAGTGCCATTTATGCCCTGGGCTTCGCTACCCGCTCCGCCCTGACCTTTGGCGGTCTCAAGGCGGGCGAGGCTCGCGATATCCTGCTCTACAACCGAGAGCGCGTCTTCGCGTTCGTGCTGGCCCTTGGCGAAGTCGATGATCTCAAGTACGCCGCCGCGGCCGGAGCAATCAACTACGGCTTCCCTGTCATCGCCGATACCGTCATCCCCGAGATTCTGCCCACCGGCGTGACCTCCTACGAGCATGTCATCTCGATGCCCTTCGACGAAATCGAGGGCGAAGACGATCTCGAACGGGCCAACAAGCTGGTGCAGAAGTGCATCGAGGTGCGCGGTGTCAAGATCAAAGTCACCGACGTGCCCGTGCCCGTTCCTTACGGCTCTGCCTTCGAGGGTGAGGTCGTCCGCCGTGCCGACATGCAAGTGGAGTTCGGCGGCAAGCACTCGCGAGCCTTCGAATATCTGCTCATGGCCGATATGGATGAGATTGTCGACGGCAAAATCGAAGTCGTTGGCGACAGCTTCACCGAACTGGAAGAAGGTGCCTCCATGGATATGGGCATCGTCGTTCAGGTAGCAGGCCGCGAGATGGAAGATGATTTCGAGCCGGTGCTCGAACGCCAGATCCACGACTTCATCAACGGTGCCTCCGGCATCCAACACATCGGCCAGCGTGACATCGTCTGGATTCGTATTTCCAAGGCGGCGGCCGAGAAAGGCTTCGACCTGGAACACTTTGGCAAGATCATCCACGCCCGGCTGCACGCCGATTTCGGCGCTGTGCTGGACAAAGTTCAGGTAACCATTTACACCAACAAAGAAGACATCGAAGCCTGGCTTGAAAAAGCCCGCGAAGCCTACGACTACCGCAACAAACGTCTCGCCGATATGACCGACGATTCTGTTGAAGTTTTCTATTCCTGCACGCTGTGCCAGAGCTTCGCGCCCGACCATGTCTGCATTGTCAGCCCCGAGCGTCTCGGGTTGTGCGGTGCCTACAACTGGCTGGACTGCAAGGCCTCCTACAACATTGATTCCACCGGCCCCAACCAGCCGGTCGAACTGGGCGAATGCTATGACGAAGAGATTGGCTACTGGGAAGGGACGATCGGTTATACCAAATCGGCCTCCCACGGCGTCGTCGAGAAGGTTTCGATGTACTCGATCATGGAGAACCCGATGACGGCCTGCGGCTGCTTCGAGTGTATCGCTATGTACATCCCCGAGGTCGAAGGCGTCATGGTCGTCAGCCGTGAAGATACCGGCATGACCCCGATGGGGATGAAATTCAGCACCCTGGCGGGCATGGCTGGCGGCGGCGTCCAGACTCCGGGCGTGATGGGCATCGGAAAATTCTACATGCTCAGCCCTAAGTTCATCTCCGCCGATGGCGGTTTCAAGCGTGTCGTCTGGATGAGCAAGAATCTCAAAGAAACCATGCGGGCCGAGTTCGAAGCCGTCGCCGAGCGCGAAGGTATCCCCGATCTGCTCGATCGCATTGCCGACGGCGACAGTGTCACCACTGTTGCCGAACTGGAAGAATGGGTCAAAGAGAAAGATCACCCCGTCCTGGATATGCCTACCATGGAACGGGAGGAGAAAGAACTGGATATCGAAGAAGAGCCGGATGTCGTCGCTGAGGCCGAAGCCGTTCTTGACCGGGCGGAACAAGCCGAAGAGGAAGAGGCTCCCGCTTCTGAAGCGGAACCCACCCCCGGCGAAAAGAAAGAGGCACCCCCTCCCAAAGCAGAAGACGTGCCACCCCCGGCACCGCGCCCCTCGGAGGGAATCTCCGAAGATCGGGCCGAACGAGCTGTGGACATGCTCCGCCGGGCGTTGGTCGCTGCTCTGGCCGAGTTGGGCGGCCTTGAGGGACTCGACCTGGAAGGCTACCAGGCTCCGACGGCACCCAGAACGGTGCAGCCTCAACCGGAAGACATCGCTCCCGAAGAGGAAGAAGAACCCACCGTCATCATCGCACCGGACAAGCCCTGGCTGGATGGCGAGACCAAGACCAAGATCGTCAAAGAAAAATGGGATGGCCAGGTGCGCGAGATCGTTCTCGGCGCGACCGAAGCCGAAGGTGGCACCCGTTCTCACACGGTCACCATCGGTGGCGAAACGGCGATGCCCTATCTCCACTTCGAGGGCAGCTATCCCCATAAACCTGTCAT
>CAZXXW010000153.1:0-8812 GCA_964644835.1 uncultured Anaerolineales bacterium | reverse complement strand
AAATGTCAGCCAGCACGTCCCAACTGCGTCCGCCAATCAGAAACAGGGTGACCGTTGTCAAGTGACAATTAGAAGTACCCATCGCCCGCTTACGTCAACTATGGCAAACCCTGCATCCTTCTCCCACAGGGTAACTTTTGCGGTACTGACATTAAATCAATCAAGGGGACAAATCGGAGATAGCCTGATCAAGCTGGTCATAAAACGTAAATACGCGATCTAGGCGAGTGAGCTTGAACACTTTCATGGTGTTCTCATTCAAGCCGACCAATTTCAAGCTGCCACCCACTTCCCGGGTGCTCTTCAATCCGGACACAAGCGCAGCAAGCCCGGAACTGTCGATAAAATCCACCCCCTCAAGGTCAAGGATCAAATGAATTCGATCTTTAGCAACAAGTGTCTTTAATTTCTCTTTTAATTCACCTGTGGTGACAGCGCTCAAACGCCCTTCGATAGTCAGAAGAGCAACCTGCGGGCGGACATGATCTACCTTGATGCTCAAAGCCATACCTAACCTCCTGAGGGCGATGAAGAAAACAAAAATGCTGGCGGTTCCGGGGACCAATCTTTCGGCGGTGTGTAAACCGCAGCCCGAATGATCCCAAAAAGCATAACGATATTATAGACTCCCCAAAAGATATTCACAAAAATACCTTCAACCTGCAAATTCCAACCAACCAAATAGGAAAACAAACCAAACAAAACGGCAATAATCGTCAACCAGGCAACCAATAATTGTGGCCAAACCAGAGGCAAGTAATTGCTAGATTGACGCTGCTTAGGGGTGACAACAAAACTCAACTTGGCTCCGGTAAAAACGCTGACGACAGACTGAATCCACAAGGGAAATAGGGCCAAATTATATTGTTCCCCTCGCCACACAGATAAACCCCAGGCGACATAGCGGAAAATGAGTTTGTTCAAGAGTAAAAAGGGAATCAATCGCAGGGCAAACTCTACCGACCAGGCTGAAACCGGTGGAACCCCCGTGAAAAGATAAACGATCGGGGAGAGCAAATAGATGAGGCTAAAGAAACCGCTAAAATACGAATACATCGTCGTGAAGTATTGCAACCGCTGAGGAAAAGATAGCCCGCGTATCCAGAAAGGATTTTCACGCAGAAACACCTGGATGGTTCCCTGGGCCCAGCGTAACCGCTGCGATAGAGCCGAGCCAAGATCTTCAGGAGCGAGGCCATAGGCCAAAATTTCGGAATGGAAGCAACTTTTCCAACCCAGGGCATGCAAACGCATCGCAGTGGCCATATCTTCGGTGATGCTAATCGTCGCTAGAGGATGGACGGGGATGGCCTCATCGGGACGAGTAAGTTCCAGCTTATCGAGAGTTTCCTGTGAGATTCCGATCGTTTCAGCATCGCCGGATCCGTCAACCATCTGATCAACGATGTGTGGATGCTCGGTCCGCAAATACTCCAATACTTCTCCGGCGCTCTCATCGCCCAAATCGACCAGCGCTTGCAAATCGGTGGCGATCTGGGTGATATCTTGTTCGACCAAGGCCTCCCGGGCATCGGCAACCGCCCGACGAACCTGATCACTGACAACTTCGAGGGATTCCCCTTGATGATAGGCTCGCTGCGCTTTGGCTAATTCAACCCGAAGAGAAGCCAAAACATCTTGATGGAGGGGCGAAACATAAGAAACTTGACTCAACTCAGCTTCCAAATCCTCAAGCGCATCCTGCGTTTGCTTTTCCATCTCCTTGACAAACTCGGTCAGGCCTAACTGGATCAAAGCCTCCCGCCGCAAGATGGCGTTCGAGCCACAGAAAAAGGCCGCGTTCCACCCGTCCTTACCCTGCTGAATGGGCCCATAAAACAGAGGGGCGTCAGATCCAAAGGGATCGCCCGGCGGCAAGTTATAAAAGTACTGCGGGGTTTGAACAAAGGCTAATTCCGGATCCCGAAAATATCCGACTGTGCGGCGGATAATGCCCGCCGCGGGGATTTGGTCTGCATCCAAGATGAGGATGAATTCACCCGATGTTTGCATCAAAGCGTTGTTGACATTGCCCGCTTTGGCGTGACGCGGCTTGCCCTCCCATTCCTGTCCGCGGGAGATGTAGTCGCAGCCAAGGCCTCTCGCTTTGCGGCGCATCGCAGGTCGGGCGCCGTCATCGAGGATATAAACTTTCAGATGCGGCCAATCAATCCGAGTAGCCGCCTCGGCGGTCAAAGCGACGAGCTCGATCGGCTCGTTATAGGTGGTGATGAACACATCCACGGTCTCATCTCCAATGGGTTCAGGGGTCTTCCGGCGAGCCGGTTTCCACATCATCACGGCGAACAAAACCGTGTCAAGGAAACTATAGGTCTCGGCGATCACCAGCGGAATGGCAAACCAGAGCGCGTCCCAATTCAAGCTGGAGCTGTAACGCCAAATCAGATAATACAACCCCAGGAAGATATTGGCCGTGGCCAACAAGCGGAAAATGACCACGCGCAGATGATACCTGTGCTCCTGCTTAGCTGGCAGCAGCCAGGCGGTAAATGATTGCCAAGTTTGTTCTAATTGCATCATATCTTTGCTATGCAGACCTGCGCCGATAGACCACAACCGCTACCAACACGGCCAGGGCGGTCAGGACGAAGACGGCTAAGATGACTTGCCAGGTTTCGGGCTGGGGCAAGAGCGAAGGTCGAGTTTGACGGTTGGCTTGTGGTAACCGAGGCGCGTTCACGTCTCGGAAGACAGCCTCCGTGCTACCGTCGGCGCGCACCGCCGTAACGGACGCAGAGGTCAACTGGCGGCCTAAAGCAGCCGCAACCGTGACCAGATCGTCCTGTCCGGAGATGATCAGAACCCATTTGCCGTTTTGCCACGGCGATTCGAACTCTTTGAGGTTGCCAATGGCATCCTGGCTGACCGCTGTCTGGACAAGGCCGCGACGCTCGGCGGGAAAGCTCTCCTCGGCCTCTTTGACCCATGGGTTGCGATCCGCCGATCCAATCAAGATGGCGTTTTGCTCCAGGGCTGCGACCTCGTCGGCGAAAAGCAGGTCGATCTCGGGCAAGGAACCGAAAGCTTGTTTGCCAAGCAGATGAGCGAGCATCAAAGCAGCTTCGAGTTCTCCGTCGGTGGGAACAGACGGCAAAACGACATCAAGTGATGCTTTTTCATTCGGGTCCAAGAAGGGATAGGGGAAAACGGAAAGATCGGGTAAAGGCAGATAGGTGTGAGGTAAATAGAAATAGGAATCAGCATGGATCGTCGTCCAGGCGTTCTCGGCGTAAATGGGCTCACATTCTGACTGTAACAATTGATGCTCTACAACGAGCTCGACGACGAGATCATCTGTGTATTGGCCCGCGGCTGTAACATTGAACACATCGGCGGGAAGCTGAAACCGGAAAAAGCCCTCTCGATTGGGCTCTTCAGTGTACGCTAAAGCATCCATATCCATCCCGTTGATCCGCAATTTGAGGCCGGATTGCTCGGGCAACAACAACGGCGAGCGGGTCAGGTGCAAATCGATGAAAATCTCTTCACGGGACAATTCCCAGCCAGCGGGCCGGGAGAAATAGAAGAAAACCGATTGTTCCCCGACGCCGCGCACGGTCCGATCTTGAGCACCCAACTGGGCAAAGGTAGCCGCATCCCGTTTCCAGGGCCAATCAAGATCCTCGAGGGATGGATCAGCCAAGCGGCGCACCTGAACGGATAGTCCTTCCAACTGGCGGAACA
Source organism: uncultured Anaerolineales bacterium (assembly GCA_964644835.1). GTDB lineage: Bacteria > Chloroflexota > Anaerolineae > Anaerolineales > UBA11858 > JAYELX01. The sequence goes on along the minus strand of CAZXXW010000153.1, from coordinate 5,107 downwards.
ATTCCGGGTGAAGCAGGGCTTCCGAGGCCAGAAGCGGGGATTCGCCTTGTAGCGCCAAGACAGGCTGTCCCTGGCTTTCGAGCATGGCAAGACTCGCCGGAGCTTGGCCTCCGCCCCCTTTGGGAGAGAATCCCATCGTGATCGTGGCGGCATCGGCGGAAACCTGTTTCTCTGTGCGCGCCTGCACATCCGGCAATCCCGGGCCGGACTGTCCTCCAAAATAGGCAGCAGTCTGAAACGCAGCCTCGATCTCCTCGAGGGAGGGATCATCTCTAAATGCATAAGCAAGACGGTCTTGCTCGGGGTTGTTCTTGACCAGGAACGGGTAGGGCAAATAAGAGAGGTCGCTGGGGAATTCACGCGGCTCAGCCTGGAGGCTGAGCGCAGATTCACGGTGAACGGTGGCCCACAAGGCGGGGTTGTTGGTCTCTTCGCAAACCAGATCGGTCAGGCGCATGAAAAATTGAATCCGGATGGTATACCCCTCAGCACGATCGATTTGATCCTGGAATCCATCCACAGGTAGCGCGATTTGAATTCGGGCCCGGTCCTGGTTGCTCGCATCCAGGAAAGTTGAATGAATAGCGACATCATTGGCGAACACGGTCATGGTCGATCGATTTGGTCGCAGCAAGGGAGAATGACTGACGATCAGGTCAAGCGTGGTGCCCTCCTGCAGCGCCCAATTTTGAGGGACAGGAAAATAGTATTCCAAGGCACCAAACATCGAAGAGGCTGTCCGGTCGCCGTAACCATACGCTTCGAAGGTTTCGGGCTGATCCATCTCCGCTGCGCTTGCCTCGGGTGTGAGACAAAGAAGCACGCCGACAAGCAAAATGCTCGCTATACTCGAAACTCGTTTCCAAAAGTTCATCCGTTATCTCCTCGGTAATGTTTTTGCAAATACCAACGATTGCCATCGTTTAGGTTGCTTTGATAAGAAACGTGATCCATAAGTTGGCCCACAATCGAGAGACCGTAACCCGATTCCTGAAGCGCTTTGGCATCAGGAGTGGGGACACCATCGAAATCGAAACTAGCACCCTGATCGAAGAATTCTAATTCGACGCCCTCTGGCTGCAAATAGATTTCAACGCGAATATCTCCTTCTCGATCTTGATAGGCATGCTTGACGATATTGGTCAAAATTTCGGAGCTGGCCAACTCAAGCTCGTAAGCAAACTCCGATGAATAAATCGCCGCGCTTTGATTGATTTGGGCGAGAACGGATTCGATTTCGGTGAGGACACCGGGAACCGTCAGGAAAATTTTTCTCGGTAAGGCTTTGACCGCGATGAGGCTGATGTCGTCATCTTGCTCATGGCCTTTGCTGAATCTTCTAACCTCATCGAGAATGGCTTCAATCAAGTCAATGGCCTGATGATCAGCATACTGGCGAAGGACGGCGACCAAGCGTTGGAGGCCAAATTGTTCCTCTTCGGGGTTGTGCGCTTCGGTGACACCATCAGAGAAAAGCAGGAATACATCGCCCGGTCGCATGAAAAAGTGATTTTCCTGATAAGCTTGATCTGGAAAGATGCCTGCTGGCAGACCAGTCGCAGTTAGAACCTGATGCTCGTTTTCGACATGGCGCCACAACAAGGCTTCTCCGTGGCCCGCGCTTGCGTAACGGATCTGGTTGTTGAGGGCATCAATAGTAGCAACAAACAGCGTTACAAAAACTTCGGCTTGCGAAAAATCTTTGTATTGCAACTCGTTAAGTTGGTCTAGAAGATCAGAAACTGAATCGGCGAACTTGGTTTCCGATTTGAGCAACGAACGTGTGCTTGAGGCTAACAAAGCAGCGGAAACGCCCTTGCCAGCCATATCGCCCAAGACGATCTGACAGGTGTTCTGATCCAGGTCAAAAAAATCATAGAAATCCCCGCTAACAAAGCGGGCCGGAATCGCCTCGGCGGCAAAATCAAATCCTTCCAAATCGGGGAGACGCTCGGGCAACAAACTGGTCTGAATTTGAGCGGCCAGATCAATCTCACGCTGGAGGCGTTCCCGGGCTTGGCGCAACGCCCTTTCGGCCTTCTTCCGTTGGGTGATATCCCGAATCACGCCGGTAAAGAGAATTCGATCCGGTAAATCGACCTGGCTAACCGCTAAAGCCAGCGGGAAAACCTCGCCGTTTTTACGAATCCCCTCGACCTCGCGGCCCCTGCCGATGATATGGGCTTCGCGAGTTCGCAAATAAGTATCGACATAATCCTTATGTTTGCTTCGTTCAGGCTCTGGCATCAGAATCTTGATCGGTTTTTCAAGCACTTCTTCTTCTGAGTAGCCAAAAATGTCCCCGGCGGCCTGATTGAAGGAACGGATGCGGCTGTGTTCATCCATGGTGATGATTCCATCGGCAGTGGTATCGAGAATCGCTTGAATCCTTTTTTCGCGCTCTTGCAAGGCCAGGACGCTCTCCTTTTGTTTGGTGATGTCATGGCCTATGGCATAGAGCAAATCCGCATCAGGGAAAGGGGCCGCGTTCCAGAGTACCCACTTGAATGCACCACCCTTGGTGAGAAAACGGTTTTCGAAACCGCGCAATTCTCGTCCCGACTTCAAGCTTTGAATGTGTTCTCGGGTGGCCTCCCGATCTTCCGGATAGACAAATTCGAGAAAAGGGCGACTTAATAATTCCTGCTCGCTGAAACCCAAGGTTTGTTCGAAAGCGGGGCTGAGTTGCTTGAAATAGCCGTCGAAGCCAGCGATGCAAAGCATATCGATGGAAAGCTGGAAGAAACGATTCCTGGTCTCCTGGGCTTGTTTAAATTCGGCCAAATGCCGCTCACTCTGTAGGCGAAGCCGCTCCACTCGCTTGAGAGTTCGGGTACGAACCAGGTGAAAAACAGTCGAGATCACACTGGCACTAAACAAGGCAATGCCAAAGTGGACGATCCCTTCCGCTTGGGACAACCTAGAAACGTAGATAGCCCAGCCAGTTAGGATAATCACCAGAGAAAGGAGAAACCAGGGCGTGGAAAGAAGAAAGAAACCGGCCCCAAAGATGACCAGGATCAAATTAGAGGTCTGCAGGATGTCGCCTGTCAAAAAAAGATGGATAAGGCTGTTGACAACCGTGAGCGCCAGGATCGAAAATGCAACCGGATAGGTCAAATTGGGCGAAAAGAGAGTTCGCTTACTCAAGAGCGCTATGGAAAAAAGGATCAAGGCGCTGGCCCCAGCGATGACGGCCATCACCGTCTTGATCACCGGAGGCAACAAGACGAGATGCCCGATCAAAAAGAGGAGATATAAACACCCTAAAACTGTGGCAACAGGCGGAATCGTCCTCCAAACGAATTTCGTCAAGGTCTGATTGAAATGCTGATCGAAGAAGGTCTCCTCCTTTTTTTTATTCGCCCTGGTGAAAAGATTTCTCGTCATCTGAAGCATAAAAAAACCTGGTGAATGTGATCAGCCGCCAGCTTGATAGTATCAAAGTATATGTTACTGGAGTCTGGCGAAAATGTGATTCTGCGGATAGACATGCTGTTTTGATCCCACTAACTAAAATTCGCCAGACTCCAGCTTATTACATATCATCACTGTCTCTACGGAAAAAGGGCTAGAATACACAAAAACAACTGTTTTTGCCCGCGATATGTGGGGGAGCGACTTGAACAACCAGCGTAGGGCGTATTTCCGTGAACTTACCTTTTTTCGGTAGGCTCATCACTTCAACTGCGATGATGAACTGTCTTCATAACTTAAAAACTTCTTCGAGATATTTATGCAATTCATCGAAATTGCCCGATTTCAGCATAGCCATTGCTTTTGGATCATCTGCTTCAAGTAACGCTTTCAGCGCTTCCATCTTATCTACAAGATATTGCAAGAACAGAAAGCCACAACCATCACATGGAGTTCTTATTGGCAGCGAATCAAGTTCTTCGATGGATTCATATTTGTGCTTATGCCCACATTCCGAACAAGTAATAATAATTTCATCTGTATTATTGGTCTTCTTTTTTGTCATTGTATCTCAAATCACTAAATTTTCTGGGGGCTAACGAAATGCGTAAGGTGCATGGCGGCTTTGTCTTTGCAAGGCACTAATCACCAATTTTTCCGGCCGCGTACTATCACGGCGGAGCCGTGCCGACTGGGTTATTAGTATTCTGATCGTTGCAATACCAGTTCTGTCTTGCTCACCGCTCGTTCTACTATCTGAAACGCTTCCCAAAGCTCGTCAATATCATCTGGATTTTCGTTCGCCAGTATTGCAAATTCAACACTTGCTCTGACCATACTAAACGCCGGAATACGAATTGCAGGCGCATCACGACTTGACCGTAATTCCTCAACCCGCTTTGATATTTCTTCAAGCTCTGGCCCCCAATCTTTGATCTCTTCCTTTTTTATCGCCATTTTTTGAGCTTGTACTTCCGGATCAAAACTTACAATGATCTTTCTGTTTTGTTTGGCAGCCATGTATGTCTCTTTGAGGTTGTGCTTATAATTACTCCCAAAACTAACACCATAGCCCAGGATTAACCCATCATAGATGATCTTTCCTTCGAATGGCAGTAAAACTGCATTTACGTAATACGGCAAAGGAACATCAGCTAGAATCTCTTCAAAAGGGTCATAAAGCGCTAATACACCATATACTTTTTCATCACCAATGAAAACTGCATACTTTTTGAGCAATCGTTCAATGAAATATTTTCCTCGTTTAAATTGCTTCCAGCTTTTCACGATCGCAAGCTTATCTTCATCAAACCCTTGTGGATTTTCTTTCACATACTCATCCATCAGATCGGCGTTGTCGTAAAGTGCTTCGCGAACTTCAATTTTCTCCGATTTGGATAGCTTTTGATATTGATCAACTGTCAAAATATCAGGGATGATTTCCAACTTCAGATTCACAAAATTCTGAAGGGACCACATAAGCTCAAAAAACAAATCAGCATCTTGAGTTTTTAGTTTCATTTTTAATTCTACTCTCGACTTTTCAAAGAACCAACGGGAAGAAACCTAACGAAATGTATTGTGCCAAATGGCGTGTAGTATGTCCATTAGCGGGAAGTTGTTGACATTCCAAAAATCATTCCATACAATCATTGTACACCCAAACGGAAGGCGGGAGCAGGTCACCCAG
>CAZXXW010000152.1:0-8839 GCA_964644835.1 uncultured Anaerolineales bacterium | reverse complement strand
CCTATCTCGCCTGATTTGTGTGCCGATTTGCGCGTCGAAGGAGTCCAGTCCTATTTCAGCGCGCCCCTTGTGGCTCAGGATCAACTCCTGGGCGCCCTCAACCTGGCCCTGGAAGACCCCGCCGATCTCGGCCCCCAACGGCGCGAGATCATCCGCCAGTTGGCCGACCAGTTGGCCATTGGCATCCACCAGAACCGCCTGCACGAAAAAGTCCGGCAGTACACCGAGAAACTCGAAGAGATGGTCGCCTGGCGCACCGCTTCGCTGCAGGCCAGCGAGGCCCGTTTCCGGGCCATCTTCAGCCAGACGGCAGTGGGCATCGCCGTGCTCGACGAAAAGGGCCGGATGATCAACTGCAACCCCGCCCTGGAGCAGATCCTCGGTGTCAGCAGAGAAATCCTCCGGGAGCGCGTCTTGACCGAGTTCGCCTCCCCGGAAGAGGATATCGACGCCGATGTCCGGGTCTATGGCCAGTTGCTGGCTGACGAGCGTGGGCATCACCATTTCAAGACCCGCTACCAGCGCGCAGACGGCCAGACCGGCTGGGCCAACGTGATTCTCTCGTCCATCGACGACGAAAACGAAGATAGCAACCTAATCGCTGCTATGGTCGAGGACATCACTGAGCAGACTCGGGCCCAGCAGGCTCTGATCCAGTCGGAGAAGCTCGCCGTGATGGGCCGGGTCAGCGCTTCCCTGGCCCATGAGATCAACAATCCCTTGCAGTCGGTGATCGGCTGCCTCGGCCTGGCCGATGAGATGCTCACCGAACAAGACGACGTCCGCCGTTTCATCCGCATTGCTATCGAGGAGCTGGAGAACGCCGCCGATATCGTCACCCAATTGCGCGATTTGGGCCGCGAGCCGAAGTCTCTGGAGATGGAGCCGGTCGATTTGGAGGAGCTGGTCGACAAGACCCTCTTCCTGACGGGCAAGCGCTTGCGCGAAGATGAGATCGAGATGATCTGGGAAGCCGAGGCCGATTTGCCCCTTGTCAGCGGCGCACCGGACCGCCTCCGCCAGGTGTTTCTGAACCTGGTGCTCAACGCCGCCGAGGCGATGCCCGACGGCGGCCGCCTGCAAATCAGCGCCGCGCCCACCGACACGCCCGAGGGCGTCCGGCTGCGCTTCCGCGATAGCGGCGTGGGCATCTCGGCCGAGAACATCCCCCGCCTTTTCGAGCCTTTTTTCAGCACCCGGACGGGCGGCATGGGCATGGGCCTGTATGTCTGCCGGAAGATCGTCCGGGCACACGGCGGCCACATCGAGCTGGACAGCCGCCCCGGCGATGGCGCCACCTTCACCGTCTGGCTGCCCGCCGGGGAGGATGTGATAGAGGAACCCGGTTCGTAGGATGAAGGACCACAGCGTCTACTCGGATTCTTACCCCGCCAACCCCCGCCTCACTTTGTTCGGCCCCCCTTCCTCCCCGATTTCGGGGAGGAAGGGGTAGGGGGAAGGTGGAGTGATGTGAAGGAAGAGTGTGAGCCAAACCCATTCCGCAGTAAAATAAAACCATGTGAAACCGTATCCCCAAGGTGAAGAAAGAACCATGCATGAAAACCTGAAAACCCTGGTTGCAGATGATGAGAGCCGGATCCGTTTCTTTCTGACCGAGACCCTCGAGCGGGTTGGCCACCAGGTCACCGCCGTGGGCAGCGGCGATAAGGCCCTCGATTGCCTTCAAGACAAATGCTTCGACCTGGCGATCCTCGACCTGAAGCTGGGCGGCACGGTCGATGGCCAGCGGATTCTCGAGGCGATCCGTTGGCGCTGGCCCTCCACGGTGGTGATTATGCTCACTGCCCACGGCTCGCTCGAATCGGCCCTGGAGGCCATCGACGAGGGCGTCGACGGCTATTTGCTCAAACCCGTCCGCCCCGAAGATGTACGCCAGGCCGTCGATGAGGCCTTTTACCGCCGCCGCAAGCTCCAGGAGGCCCAGGAAAGCGCCGAGGAGGAGCAGCAGATTCTTGAGCAGGGCCCCTTCCAGGTCGATTTGCAGCGCCGCGAGGCCAGTTTCCGCGGCCAGAACCTGGGCCTGTCGGTGCGCGAGTTCGATCTGCTGGCGTACCTGATGCGCCGCGCCCCCGAGGTGGTCGGCCCCAAGGAACTCGTCGAGGTCGTCCGCGAGTATGAGCCCGACCATACCGGCGAGGCCCGCGAGATCATCAAGTGGTATATCTACCGCCTGCGCAAGAAGATCGAACCGAATCCCTCCGAGCCGAGGTATATCGTCAACGTGCGCGGCGTCGGCTATCGCTTCAGCAGTTGAGGGGATCTATCCGCTGTTCACCGCCGAGACGCAAAGAACGCTGAGTGTTTATAAGGAATCCAGGAAGACAGGAAGAAATCATGTTTTCCTGGATTCCTAAGAGACTCTAAATCCGAAGAATCTCCTCCCCTTGGAGCTTGGGGATTCTTCGCCTGACGGCTCAGAATGACACATTGTGGCTGGTTCTTGCTAAAACATGTCACTCTGAGCGAAAGCGAAGAGCCTCCTCCTTGTGTGGCTTGGGGATTCTTCGTCTAACGGCTCAGAATGACACCTTGTAACATCTGCTTTTTCTCTATGTCACTCTGAACGACCAACGGGAATGAAAAGTCTCCCCCTTTCCGAGCCTTGCCGATTCTCTGCAACTCTGCCCCTCTCCGTCTCTGCGTTAAAAACCATATAGATTCTTTGTGTCCTTTGCGTCTTTGTGGTAAACCCGTCCCCGGTCTAACCAAAACGCGACCATTTCCAACCCAATCCAGCAGCAGCCCAACCCCCCTCAACGGTTACGGGCTGCTGTTTTTGTTATAAATAAAACAGTTGATCAGACCTTTGACAAGTGAAAAAAGTTAGCCGGAAACCCGGTTTCTAAGTACGGTAAGGTGCACGCTTCTTGTCACAGGTTTGATCGGCAAGGGTAATCGACGAAACCGGGTTTCCTTTTGAAAACTTAATGGTAGTACCAAACCTCTCATTGGGAGATTTTATGAGTAAATCTTTAAAACGAATTCTGGTCGTTGACGACGAAGAAAAACTTCTGATCACGCTGGAGATGATCCTCGACCGGATGAATGGAGACGAGTATAGCGTTGACTTGGGGATCGGTGAGTACAGCTTCGAAATCGTCGCCGTCGGGGATGGTTGGGAAGCGCTGCAGCGGCTCAAGGACGAGTCCTTCGACTTGCTGATCAGCGACCTGGTCATGCCCCGGGTTGACGGTGTTGAACTGGTGGAAGAGCTTCGCGACATGGGGTCGGACACCGCTGTGGTCTGGATCACGGCCTACGGCAGCCAGGGCCTGCAAGATGACTGCCGCAGGCTGGGAGTCCATCGTTGCCTGGATAAACCCCTCTTGATCGGCGAGATTCGCCAGGTGGCCCTCGATGCGATGGGGATCGGACAGCAACCCGTGCAGGTGATGATATGACTTTATCGGTAAAGCGGATTTTTCCCCTTGATTTCCGGGCAAGTGATGAGATAGGAGTGAAATTGAAATGATCAAGCTATTCCTGGTCCACGAAATTCCTTTAATCAGCAACATACTCCGTTGCGCCCTTGGTGATGAGGCCGATATCGAAATCGCCGGCGAGGCGACGACGCTGCTCGAAGCCCTCGAGGGAGTTCATATAAACGATGTCGATGTCGTCCTGGTCGATGCCCGCCTCTCCGATCAAGGCGCTCTCAAGCTGATCTACGAGTTGAACGAATTCAGGCCGGACGTCAAGGTCGTCGTCATCGGCCTGGTGGAGAACAAAGAAGCGGTGCTTCATTTTCTCGAAGCGGGTGCCGCCGGGTATGTGTCCAAAGACAGCAACCTGGAGGAGCTGAACGCGGCCGTGCGCATGGCGTATCAAAATCAGGCCCTTGTGCCCCCGCGTATCGCCAATGCTTTAATGGAGCGGTTGAGCGAATACGCCCGCATTTTCTCAGGCTTGGAGCGCGGCGTGATCAACAGTGCCGGGTTGACCCCCCGGGAGATGGAAGTGCTTGAGCTGCTCGGCCAAAACATGACCAACACAGACATCGCCGATACGTTATACATCGAGGTCGGCACCGTCAAGAACCACGTCCACAGCATTCTGAATAAGCTGAACGTTACCTCTCGAGGCGAAGCGGCCAATTACCTTGCCCTGATACGGCGCTAATCTTTTATATATCCAAATCTATATCATAAAACAGGCCTGGATACATGGTCATCCGGGCCTGTTTCGTTTATGCTTGGGGTAGTGAAGGCCCCTGGCAGGATTCTCTCTCCGGTTGGAGGTGCGATGGGCCTAGAATTGATATGGTATCATTCCCTTCTACCAGGTGGATTCGCTTGGCAGAGTTAGTTTGATTAAGACAAAAGGAAAACTTATGCCCACAGCAGAAAAAACGACGCGGATCATCCTCACCAATGGCTCTCGTCTTCTCCACGATATGATCAAAAAAGCGATCGACAAACGCGACCGGATAGAAATCGTCGCCGAGGTAGAAGATGTTGAGACCTTTCCCCAGGTGGCCTCAGACGTAGCTGCTGATTGGGTTTATTTGTTGTTGCCGCTGGGTGAAGAAGTTCCCTCCCTGGTTGAAGAGACGGTCAACGAAAGCGCATCGATGGATTTATTAGTTATGTCCACAGATGGCAGCAAGGTGTGTATCCGTCAGCGGGGGCAAGAGGAATGCGACCTGAAGGCCGATGAAATGGAGCAAATCTTCGCCTTGCTCGAAGATAAAGTGATGGGGTAGGCTGTCTATCATCGGGTACGAATTTACCCGGCAGGATTGTAGGTTGAGTCTACGAACGATGGCACCGCGGAGACGCGGAGTGCACAGAGATTGAATTAAAACTCAGCGCATGCTGTGAATCTGCAGTGAAAAGGAGTACAAGATGGGCGTATCCAACAAACGAATTGCCATTCTGGCTGAAGATCATTATGAAGATTTGGAATTGCTCTATCCGCGCCTACGGATGATCGAAGCCGGCGCGGTTGTCGACGTGGTCGGCATGCCCGGGGTGGATGCCTATCACAGCAAGCACGACTACCCCGTCTCGGTGGATGTCAGCGCTGGTGATGTCGATCCCGAGTATTACGATGCCGTGATCATCCCCGGCGGGTACGCCCCCGACCGGATGCGGCGGCACAAAGAGATGGTCCATCTGGTGCGCGATATTTACGATAACGGCGGCATTGTGGCGATGATTTGCCACGCCGGGTGGGTGCCCATCTCGGCGGGGATCGTCAACGAGAGACGGGTCACCTCGACACCGGCGATCCGCGACGACCTGATCAACGCCGGGGCGATTTGGGTCGATGAAGAAGTCGTCCAAGACAACAATCTGATCAGCTCGCGCAGCCCCACCGATCTCCCCGCTTTTTGCCGCGCTATTCTTGAGGCGTTGGGATAACCCCACCAGCCCCCGCTTCGCGCGCTCCTCGGATGTCTCCTGGCCTCGACGAAGGCCTGTCGCAGGCAGGTGCAACGTTTAACAACTGTGGGTGTTTTTTCTAGGAACCGGGTTCCTCCGAGGAACCCGGTTCCTGCTAGTTAGCCTTGCACGGGGATCGCTTTGCGTCTCCTTCGGGGAAAGTCCCTACGCTACAAAACAGCACCCGATGAATCGGGTTTTTCGTCGCTAAATGAGGTATAAGCCCCCTTCATGGGGAGTCGTTTCGTAGCCAGGAGAATTCATCTCCTTCATGACCGGGCGATTGACGAAGGGGGGTCTCTTTTACCCGCACCGCCCGGCGAGCAGGTCGGCGATGATCTCGTTCTCGATGAGTTGGTGAAGGTCTTCCAGGCTGGAATCGTTCCGCAGGGTCAGGTCGGCCTGTTTGATCGTCGTGCTGATGTTGAAAAGCTTTTCCTCCTCTTGATCCTGCTGCCTGAAGGCCTTGAACGTCTCGGGGTCGCGGGGGTCATCGCGGGAACGGACCCGCTCGAAACGGAGATGGGGGTCATCGACGCGCACGGCGACGAGATCAAAGCGGTCGCCGAAATGCTCTCGCAAGACGGAGACATCCCGGGGGGAACGAATCCCCGCGACGGTGGCCAGCCGGGCGTACGCCGCCTCGATCCTCTCGATGATCTCCTCGATGAAATAGTCTTCCCCCTCCCGCTCGTAGACCTGCTCGGTGATGGCGTGCAAGTTCTCGCGGCTCTTCTCCACGCCGCGCTTGTCGGCCATCTCCCGGACGATGTCCCCGACGGTGACATGGCGCCCGTCGCAGCGCCGGTGGAGATACTCGGCGACCTCGTCTTTGCCCGCCCCGGTCCGCCCGACAACGCCGATGACGATCAGGTCCCACTTGGCCTCGCTCATCCCTGTGATTCCACTTTCGCCACCCGGTGAATGATCTCGATGATGCTGTCCGGGTTCAGGGACATCGAATCGATGCCTTCATCGACCAGGAAGGCCGCAAAGGAAGGGTAGTCGCTGGGGGCCTGGCCGCAGATGCCCACCTTGCAGTCGGCCTTGTGGGCCGCCTCGATCAGCATGGCGACGATCTTTTTGACTGCCTCGTCGCGCTCATCGAAGAGCTCGCTGAGTTGTTCGGAATCTCGGTCGACGCCGAGCACCAACTGGGTCAGGTCGTTGGTGCCGATCGAGAAGCCGTCGAACCGCTGGGCAAATTCCTCTGCCAGGAGCACGTTGGAAGGGATTTCGATCATCACGTAGACTTCCAGGCCGTTTTCGCCCCGCTTGAGGCCAAAATCGCTCAGCACATCCAGAATGCGGTCGGCTTCCTCCAGGGTGCGGCAGAAGGGGATCATGATCTTGATATTATCCAGACCGATCTCTTCGCGAGCCATCTTGATGGCGCGGCACTCCAATGCGAAGCCGGGCTTGTACTCTTCGCTGTAATAGCGGGAGGCGCCCCGGAAACCGAGCATCGGATTGGCTTCGTCGGGCTCGTAGAGCTCGCCGCCGATCAAGTCGGCGTACTCGTTGGTCTTGAAATCGCTCATCCGCACGATCACCGGGTCAGGGTATTGGGTGGCGGCAATTTTGGCCATGCCGCGTCCGAGGTGTTCGACGAAATACGCCCCCTTCTCTTCGTAATTGTAGGTCAACGCTTCGATCCTGCGCCGCAGAATCGTTTCCGCTTCGTCCTCATCATCTAATTTGTTGAAGTTGACCAATGCCATCGGGTGAATCTTGATCACGTTGTTGATCAGGAACTCCATCCGGGCGAGCCCGATCCCCTCGGTGGGCAGGCGCCACCAGCGGAACGCCGCGTCCGGGCTGGCGCTGTTCATCATGATCTCGGTGTTGGTTTCGGGCACGTCTTCGAGATCGACCTCCTCGCTCTCGTAATCCAGTTCCCCGGCGTAGACCCGGCCGCGTTCCCCTTCGGCGCACGACAGCGTGATCGTCTCCCCTGTTTCCAATTGCTGGGTGGCGTCGCCCGAGCCGACGATCGCCGGAACCCCCAACTCCCGGCTGACGATGGCGGCATGGGAGGTGCGCCCGCCATGGTCGGTGATGATCCCGCTGGCCTTCTTCATGATCGGGACCCAGTCGGGGTCGGTCATCCCGGTGATCAAAATTTCGCCCTCTTTGAACACGTCGATCTGATCGACATCCTTGATGATGTGGGTCTCCCCAACGGCGATCGCTTGTCCGATCGCCAGACCGCTGACCAACTCCTCGCCTTGCTCCTTCAACTGGTAGGTTTTCAAGGCCCCGGCCTCCTTTTGGGATTGGACCGTTTCGGGCCGGGCCTGGAGGATGAACAGATCGCCGCTCACCCCGTCTTTGGCCCACTCGATGTCCATCGGGCGGTCGTAGTGTTTCTCGATCGCGTCCGCCCAGCGGGCCAACTGCAAAATTTCCCGGTCGATGAGCACAAAGCTGCGGCGTTCATCGGTGGACGTTTCCACGTTCTTGGTCTTCTCGCTGCCGCCGCTGACATAGACCATCTTCTTTTCTTTCTGGCCCATCTGCTTGTCGGTGATCGGCTTGAAGTTGTCCTCCTCGAGCAAGGGTTTGAAGACCTTGTACTCGTCGGGATTGACCGAGCCCTGGACGACGTTCTCGCCGAGGCCCCAGGCCGCGTTGATCACGACGACATCGGGAAAGCCGGTCTCGGTATCGATGGTGAACAAGACCCCGGAACCGGCCTTATCGGCCCGGACCATCTTCTGGATGCCCACGGAGAGGGCCACTTTCATGTGGTCGAATCCCTGCTCCTGGCGGTAGGTAATCGCCCGGTCGGTGAACAGGGAGGCGTAACAATGCTTGCAGGCCTCCAGCAATTCGTCGCCGCCGGTCACGTTCAAAAAAGTCTCCTGCTGACCGGCAAAACTGGCTTCGGGCAAATCCTCGGCGGTGGCGCTGCTGCGCGCGGCGACGTCGACCTCGTCGGTGTCGTATCGTTCGCTCAATTCGTCATAAGCTGCCAGGGTGTCCTCCCTGATCTCTTCGGGAAAATCGCCCTTCCAGATCAGCCGCCGGATCGCTTTGCCCACTTGTTGCAGTGCGCTTTGATCCTTTTCGAGCTTGTCGAGCTGCTCCCGGATGTCGGCCTCGATCTCGTTGGCTTCGACGTAATCCCAATACGCCTTGGCCGTGGTGGCGAAACCATCGGGGATGCGGACTCCCTCGGCCTTCAATTCCTGGATCATCTCGCCCAGGGAGGCGTTCTTGCCGCCAACCAGGGCGACGTCGTCCGAGGTCAGTCCCTCCATCCAGATGACGTTTTTGTTGTTGCGCTCCGAACGGGTCTGATCATTTTTCTGATTTGACATATCGATTTGCTCCTTGTCTTTTTTGATCTACTTATTCGGGGTGGTTCTTTAAACGATAGGAGTTACGCAGTTCATATCAAAATCCACCGCTGGGACGCGGAGTGCGCAGAG
>CAZXXW010000151.1:6288-8897 GCA_964644835.1 uncultured Anaerolineales bacterium | reverse complement strand
AGGGTTCCGAGATCCAGCCACCCGTCAACCCCGTAAGCCGCCCAGTCGTTATAAAAAGTCTTGGACACCATCCTACAAGGGGTTGGCCATCCGGCTAGAGAGAAGGTCAACGCGGCCACATCGAAGCAATCGGCAGAGGAATAGACCATGTCTGACGAAAGTATGAATCGCAGTGAACGATTGAGAATATTGGGCTTCGAACCCCTGGACAAGAGCGACTGGGAAACGGGCCAACACCCCATGGACGATCTCCTGCGCGGCGAACGCTTGCCCCACATTTGGTGCCAAGGTTGCGGCCTGGGAACCACGTTGGCCACCTTCATTGGGGCGTTGCAGTGGCTGGAGCAACATCGCGGCTGGGATCTGGACAAAGCCGCCGTTGTCTCCGGGATCGGCTGCACCGGGCGGATCGCCGGCTACTTGCGCCTGGATTCGTTCCACACCACCCATGGGCGAGCGATTCCCTTCGCTACAGGCCTCAAGGTCGCCAACCCCGACCTGCACGTGGTCGTTCTCTCTGGAGACGGTGACATCGCCGGGATCGGCGGCAACCATTTCATCCACGCCGCCCGCCGCAACCTGGACATCACCGTGGTCTGTGTCAACAATTTCATCTATGGCATGACCGGCGGACAAATGGGCCCAACGACACCCCACGAGGCCCGCGCCGTCACAGCCCAATACGGCAATTACGAATTCCCCTTCAATTTACCCTATTTGGCCGCTGCCAGCGGCGCATCCTTTGTCGCCCGCTGGACTGTGCTGCACGCCCGCCAACTGGCATGGACCTTGCGTGATGCGCTCGCCCACCCCGGATTTAGCTTTGTCGAGGTGATCGCGCCTTGCTCGACAGCCTACGCCCGCTGGAATCGCGATGGCCGCGGCCTGGACCCTCAGAATCTGCGCCGGCGAGGGCTCGAGTTGATGAAACATTATCAAAAGGTGGGGCGCACCGAGCACAACATTCACCCCAAGGACGCCCACATCAACGTGAGCCCTCAGGGAGAGTTGCTCGAAATCGTCGAGGGCAACTTCCTACAGGAGGACCGTCCCAATCTGCGCGATGCCATCGAGCAGCGCGATGCCAAAGCGGAGCAGGCCTGGTTCCGGGCCAAAGAAGCGCTCGATCAGCGGCCCCAGCTTCCGGCCCAGGAAAAGCACATCCCCCGCACCGAGGTGCAATTAGGCGGCTTCGGCGGGCAGGGAATCATGAGCGCCGGAAAGATCATCGGACGGGCGGCAGCCCTCTACGACCAATTGGAGGCCTGCTTCACCCAGAGCTACGGGCCAGAAGCGCGCGGCGGCGCGGCCGGCTCCCAGGTGGTCTTCTCCAGCGATCCGATCCATCACCCTCACCTGATCGAACCGACCAGCATGGTGATCATGTCGCAGGGCGCCTACAACAAATATGTCTCCACCCTGGCGCCGGACGGCATCCTGCTGATCGATGATGAATTGGTCATCCTTCCGGACGATCGCCGCAGCGACATCGCCACCTACGGCATCCCGGCCACGAAAATGGCCGAAGAAGCGGGGAATAGGCGTGCTGCCAACAGCGCCATGCTGGGGTTGTGGACGGCGATGGTCGGCGCAGTGAGCCGAGAAGCGATGCGCCAGGCGGTGGCCGAATCCGTCCCGCCGAAAACTGTCGAGTTGAACTTGAGCGTATTCGACGACGGCTACCAGCGCGGCCTGACCTTGATCGAGGAGGAAAAGGCTCGTGGCTAATCCTGCTCTGATCATCGGCGGCAGCCCCGCCGGACTCCAGGCCGCCTTGGATCTCGCCGACGCGGGAATCCAGGTCCACATCGTCGAAACGACCCCCTTCTTGGGCAAACACGGTGCCGCCAAGGTGCCCGAACATATTTTGCGCGCCAGGATGTTGGAAGCCGCCAAACACCCGCGAATACACATCTGGACCAACACGCAAGTTGACCAGGTAGCGGGGAAAAAAGGTCAATTCCGAGCAAGCCTGCACCAGCACGCCCGTTATATCAATTTGCGCGTCTGCACGGCCTGTGGGGAATGTGTCGAGGTATGCCCGGTGACCACGCCGGGGACGGAACACAAAGTGATCCATTTGCTGGACGGCCAGCCTCACTGCGCCGTGATCGACAAAGTGGGCCAGCCGCCCTGCGCCAACGCTTGCCCGGGCGGCGTGCACGTCCAAGGCTACATTGCTTTGACCGCTCAAGGTCGTTTCCAAGAGGCCATCGACCTGATCCGCGACCAACTCCCTTTCCCCGGCATCTGCGGGCGGGTATGCACCCATCCCTGCGAGTTCAACTGCCGCCGCACGGAGGAAGGCGACGAACCGGTCGGCATCCGGCTGATCAAACGGTTTCTGGCCGATTGGGAAGAGGAAAACGGCCTGAAACGGAGTCTCCAGAAAACGGATTTATCCAAATCACAGCGCGTCGCCGTCGTCGGCGCGGGGCCCGGTGGCATGGTCGTCGCCGATCGACTGGCCCGGCGCGGCTATCCCGTCACCGTCTTCGAAAAACTTCCTGTCATCGGCGGCATGATGGCAAGCGGAATCCCCTCCTACCGCCTGCCGCGAGAGATCATCGCCCGCGCATATCAGCGCATCCAATCCCTGGGCGTGGACA
>CAZXXW010000151.1:0-6278 GCA_964644835.1 uncultured Anaerolineales bacterium | reverse complement strand
AGCCGATGAAGGTTCTCTTCGTCTCCAATGAGGTCACGCCATACGCCAAGGTCGGAGGCCTTGCCGACGTTGCCGGCAGTCTGCCGGAGGCCCTCGCCGACCTGGGCGTGGACATTCGCCTGAACACAGCCATCGGCCCGGAGGGAGATTACACCCTCGCCAATTTGTTCGAGCGTGGCTACGAAGCGGTCTGCCTGGCCATCGGCGCTCACAAGGGACGCACGCTGCCGATCCCCGGGAATGACCTGCCCGGCGTGGTCGATGGGATTGAACTGCTCAAAACGATCAACCTGGCGGAACAGTTTGACCACAGCGATTACAAAGACAAACTCGATGAACTGCTCCCCCAGGGAGCATTGACCCGGGCGCTGGTGCTCGGCGGCGGCAACACCGCGATGGACGCGTCTCGCTCGCTGAAACGCCTGGGGCTCGACGAGGTAGGCGTGCTTTACCGCCGCGGCCGGGATGAGATGCCCGCCCTGCCCGAAGAAGTCCACGAAGCCGAAGAGGAAGGCGTCGCCTTCGATTTCCTGGTTTCGCCCGTCCGTGTGCTGGGCGACGAGCAAAACGGCGTCACCGGCCTGGAGTGTGTGCGGATGAGGCTGGGTGAGTCGGACGCCAGCGGGCGCCCGCGGCCGATTCCCATCGAGGGGAGCGCATTCATCGTCGATGTCGACTTGATCGTCCTCGCTATCGGGCAACAGCCCGATTTGGCCTGTCTCTCCACCAAGGATACCATCGCTGTCTCCGCCTCCAAACGGATTGTTGTAGACCAGAACTGTTTCATCACCAATCGACCGGGCGTCTTCGCCGTCGGCGACGCGGTCAGCGGGGCGAACATGGCGATCATCGAGGCGATCGGGATGGGCAAACGCGCTGCCGAGGCGATCGACATCTATTTGCAAGGCGGCGATCCTGCCGAAGAGATATCCCCTGTTGAAGAGCGGGAAATCGCCCACCGCCCAATGACGAGCGAGGAGTTGACACCGAAACCATCCACCCCTGTTCCAACCATCCCCTTGGAGCAGCGAATCAGCAGCTTCGAGGAGGTCGAATTGGGCTACAGCGCCGAGCAAGCCATCGCCGAAGCCCAACGCTGCCTGATCTGCGGTCCGTGCAGCGAATGCATGGCCTGCGTACAAGCCTGTGAGCCGGGCGCGATCATCCACACCCAGCGCGACTCGCAAACACAATTGGACGTCGGAGCGGTCATCCACGCCGACCAACCGGCAGATTTCACCATGCACGCCGGGGTCTTCCATCTCCCCCCGGACAATGAACAGTTAGCATCGGCGGCAGCAGCACGGGTGATGGCAGCGCTTTTCAGCCAGGCTCCGGTGACACCATCTCGGCACCAAGGGAACAAAAGTGGCAGAGAAGCGCGCATCGGCGTGGTCACCTGCCAATGCGGCGGCGAAATCTCGAATATTTTGGATACCCAGGCAATCCTTGACCAAGCCGCTTACTGGCCGGGCGTCGTTCACACCCAGGCGTTCAACTTCTCTTGCTCACCGGAGGCAGCGGAGGGCATCCACCGGATGATCGACCAGCACCGACTGGATAAACTCGTCCTGGCCGGGTGCGCTTGCTGCTCGCTGGATCAAATTTGCTATAGCTGCACCTACCAACGGGTCCGCTGCAAGGCCAACCTGGGCGTTTTCGATTATCCCGACCATGCCGAGCGGTTTGAGTTCGTCAATATCCGAGAGCAATGCGCCTGGGCCCACCGCCAGCACCCCTTTATCGCTACACGCAAAGCGACCCAACTGGTCAAAGCCGCGGTTGCCAAAATCAACGCCGCCCGACCCCGCTCCATCCAAAAAGCACCGGTGGAGCGATCTGTCCTAATAGTAGGGACAGGCCAGGCAGCCCAAACCTGCCAGACGATTCTAGAACAACACAAGATCGATGCCCGCCAGATCACGGCAACGATCAAGCAAATTCAACGTTTGGGAGGAGATTACGTTGTGACGGGAGAAGAACAAACTTGGAGAGCTTCAGCAATGGTGCTGACCCCCAAAAACGAGCAAGAGAGGCAAAATCTTTTCGCCGCCCTGGCCTCGCCTCCCCCTGTGTGGGAGCCCCTGGACTCCCTCCGGCCTGGTCTTTTCTATTGTGACTTTGATCTCGTTCCCGAAGAGGCTGGCGCCGCTGTCGCTGCCCGGGTGAGCGCCTGGCTGGGCCGGGCCACCGGCGCTGCCACCGGGAACATTGCCCTGGTCGACCCCAACCACTGCCGGGCCTGCGGCACCTGCGTGGATGTATGCGACTTTGGCGCCCCCGGCCTGATCGAACGGGACGGCGAACGCCGCTCCTGGATCGACCCGCTGATTTGTTCGGGTTGTGGCACCTGCACGGTGCACTGTCCTTCCAGCGCAATCACAGCAGCCGAAGCCAGCGAAGCCCAACTAGACGCGATGCTCACCGCCATCCTGACGTGAGGGACTGCCGATGAATGATCTCAAAGTGATTGTTTTGATCTGTAACTGGAACGCTTACAGCGGCCTGGAAACAGCCGGTAGAAAGCAGCAATCCTATCCACCTGCGGTGCATCCCTTGCGAGTCACCTGCCTGGGGCAGATCAGCCCTGGCACCATCCTGAAAGCCTTCCAAAAAGGCGCCGATGGCGTCCTGATGCTGGGCTGCCCACCGGGCGAGTGCCACTACGGCTTTGGCAACGCCCGCGCCAAAGAAGTCTACGCCGAAAGCCAAGGGCTACTCAACATGCTCGGCTACCGAGAAGAACAACTGCAACTTTCCTGGCTTGAAGCCGATGATGGCGATGGATTTGTGGAAACCGTTCAAGACTTCGTCGCCGGGCTAACTGTAAAGCAGCTTGATTATGATTAGAACACCCCAACATAAACCTTAACGCAGAGCCGCAGAGAAGCAAAGTCGCAGAGTTTTTAATTTTTTCTCCGCGTCTTCCCGCTAGGGACACACCGTGCGCTACTCTCCGTCTCCGCGTTAAATCTTACCGTTTTGAAAAACTTCGCAAGAATTCTTATGCCTAACGCTACGGACCTAGAAACCATCATCCAGAAAAACCGTGTATGGTACTGCCTCGATTGCGGCAAATGCAGCGCGGTGTGCCCGATCACCCTGCGGGAAACGCGGCGCTACACCAGCCCACGCCTGCTTGTCGAAACCGCCATGCAGAGCCAAGCGGTCGACTTGCTCGATGATCCTCTCTTCTGGTCGTGCCTGACCTGCAAGCGATGCAGCCAACTGTGCCCCTCCAACGTCCATTTCTCCGAATTCCTGCGCGATGCCCGTGTGCTGGGACGCGAAGAAGGCCGCACCGGAGCCTGCACGCACAGCGACATGATCCACACCTGGGCGCGGATGATGGCCGATCCGGCGATGGCGCAAAACCGCCTCGACTGGCTTGGCGACGACTTGCGCGTCTCAGACGATTCCGACACGGTCTACTTCGTCGGATGTCTGCCCTATTACGATGTCGCTTTCGAGAAATCGAGCTTCGAGGGGGTTGCCATCGCCCAGGCCGCGGTGGAGATTCTCAACCATTTGGGGATCGAGCCGATCGTGCTGGCCGACGAGCGCTGCTGCGGCCACGATCAGCTCTGGCAAGGGGAGCGGGACACCTTTCAACGGCTGGCCGAACTCAATCTGAAAATGCTCCAAGACACAGGCGCGCGGCGGGTGGTGACCACCTGCCCCGAGTGCGCTCGCACGCTCCGGCTTGACTATCCGCAATTGGTTGGCGACCACGGTCTCGAAGTTCTCCATCTGACCGAGTTGATCGCGGAAGAAGGTCTCCAAATCGAGGCGCAGGAACGAGAAACTGTCACGTACCAGGATCCTTGCCGCCTGGGGCGTCATCTTGGCGTATACGAGGCGCCGCGCCAGGCCATTGAAGCAGCGGGATTCCAATTGGAAGAGATGCCCCACAACCGCGCCGCCAGCCTGTGCTGCGGAACAAGCTGCTGGACTGAATGCGGCCAAGTCAGCAAGCAAATTCAGGTCGACCGGCTGGAAGAGGCCAAAGCTACCGGCGCGCAAACATTGGCTACAGCCTGCCTGAAATGTCAAATTCACTTTCTGTGCGCCCAAGACGATCCCGTTTTGGGTAAGAGCATTGATATCGATGTTCGCGATGTGACTACCCTAATTGCAGAAAAAATCAGTTCGCAGTCAGGCACGCAGCGAATTGCGGCTTACTAAAAACTGATGAACAAGGAGGTACACCTTGCCTGAAGTCAATTTACGTATCGGCGTTTTCGTATGCGATTGCGGCTCGAACATTGCCGGGCCCGTGGATACGGAAGCTCTGCGCACCTACGCCGCAGGGTTGCCCGATGTCGTCGCCGTGATTGGCAACAAGTACACCTGCTCCGACCCCGGGCAGCAAGCGATTCAAGACGCGATCAAGGAACACAATATCAACCGCGTCGTGGTCGCTTCTTGCTCGCCGGCATCCTACGAGCCGATCTTTCGCAAGTGCATCCAGGGAGCGGGGCTAAACCCTTACCTGCTGGAGATGGCCAACATCCGCGAGCATTGCGCCTGGGTGACGCCCAACGATCGCCAGGCCGCCACCGAGAAGGCCCAAAACTTTGTCAAAGCTTCGGTGGCGCGGGCCCGTTGGCTCTACCCCCAGGACGAGGAGAAGATTCCGGTCACGGATGCAGCCCTGGTCATCGGCGGCGGCGTCGCCGGGATTCAGGCAGCCCTCGATCTGGCCGATTCTGGCCATCAGGTCTATCTGGTCGAGAAAGAGCCGTCCATCGGCGGGATCATGGCCCAACTGGACAAGGTCTATCCGGATATCGAATGTAGTATTTGAATTCTTGGCCCCAAAATGATGGATGTCGGTCGACATCCCAACATCGAACTGCTCACCTACGCTCAGGTTGAGGATATTTCCGGCTATGTGGGCAATTTCAAGGCGCGTATCCGCGAGAAAGCCCGCTATGTGAACGAAGATGAATGTACCTCCTGTGGGGACTGCGCCGAGGTCTGCCCGGTCGTTGTCCCGGATGAATATCAAATCGGATTGAGTAGCCGCAAAGCGGTTCACATCCCCTTCCCCCAGGCTGTTCCGGCGGCGTATATCGTCCACGCCAACGAATGCCTGGGCCAAAACCCGATCACTTGCGGCAAGTGCATCGAGGCCTGCGAAAAAGATTGCATCGACTTCGCCATGAAGGACAAGTTCATCGACGTGGATGTGGGCGCGATCATCGTCGCCACCGGCATGGATGTCTATGACCCCACCCCCTGGGATGAGTACGGCTACCGCCGTTTCCCCAACGTGGTCACCAGCCTGGAATTCGAGCGGTTGATCTGCACGGGGGGACCGCTGGAGGGCCACCTGGGACGACCCGGCGACTTG
Source organism: uncultured Anaerolineales bacterium (assembly GCA_964644835.1). Lineage (GTDB taxonomy): Bacteria > Chloroflexota > Anaerolineae > Anaerolineales > UBA11858 > JAYELX01. The sequence continues at coordinate 922 of CAZXXW010000151.1, read as the reverse complement.
GACAAGCCCCAGCGGATCGGTTTCATCCAATGTGTCGGCTCGCGCACGCAGGATCCGGAGCGGGGCAACCCCTACTGCTCCAATTTCTGCTGTATGAACACGATCAAAACAACGCAATATCTCAAGGATAATTATCCCGAGATCGAGAGTACGGTCTTCTATATGGATCTACGCGCCTTTGGCAAGGGCTTTGAGGAATTACTGATGCGCAGCAAGGGCAACGGAGTCCGCTATGTGCGCGGCCTGCCCGGCGACGTAGTGGAAGACGAAAACGGCAACCTGCACGTCACTGTGGAAAACACGACCAGGAACCGGCTGGAAGACCACGAATTCGACATGCTCGTGCTGGCCGTCGGCGCTGTGCCCGCCATCGAAACGGAGACGGTCCGGCAGATGGTCAGCCTCTCCAAGGCCCCCAACGGATTTTTGAAAGAATCGCACCCCAAGCTGCAACCGGTGGACACACCGACCAAGGGCGTCTACATCGCCGGGGCAGCGGAGAGCCCCAAGGACGTGCGCGAGAGCGTCACCCAGGCCAGCGCGGCGGCGTCGAGAGCGTCGATCCTGCTGAACAAAAGCAAGTTCTCGGTCGAAGCGATCACCGCCGTGGTGGATGAAGATGCCTGCAAACGCTGCGGCCAATGCGCGGACGTGTGCCCCTATGGAGCGATCACCTGGCACAAGAAAGAAGTTGCCGTTGTCACCAACGCGGCCTGTGCCGGCTGCGGCACCTGCGCGGCGGAATGCAAGTTCGACGCCATCGAGATGCGCCACTTCTCCGACCAGGCTATCTACGCCCAGATCGACGCGATGCTGGAGGAGAATCCCGAGGAGACGATCGTCACCTTTGCTTGCAACTGGTGCTCGTATGCCGGAGCCGATACCGCTGGGGTTGGCCGCATGGCCTATCCCCCCCATGCCA